>NZ_LIRK01000092.1 GCF_001419765.1 Streptomyces torulosus | reverse complement strand
AACTCAAGGCACGAGGCCAGTCATAGCGCGAGTCAGGCCACCGCTCGGAGCGGCGCCCGATCATCCTCACAGTCATAGCGGACCTTGCCGGTCGGCACTCCGCCCAGCACGCTGAGAGCGTGGACGTGGCCTTCCAGGAACGCCTCCTGGCCGCAGGAGGCGAAGACGCGGTGCACGGCCTTGCCCGAATACGACAGGCGCATCGCGAACACGAAGCAGGTGACCTGCTCACCGGCCAGGCGTACCTTCACGTCGCCGAAGTCCACCTCCGCCTCGGCCCCCGGCCGGTGGGACTGCGGAATGAACGCGTGTACCACCCCACGGACGGCCTCAACAGCGATCTGGGGACGCCGGTCGGCGACATAGGCCCGGACCATCGGATAGGTCACCGCCTCCGCCCCGTGCTCGTCCAAGAGCCGGTCGAAGATCCGCTTGACCGTGTGACGCTGCTTGCGCGGCGCATCCAGATCCGCCCGGAGCATCTCGTCGATCAAGGGCTTGTAGGCATCAAGGCGGGTCCCGCGCGGCTGCGGCTTCTTCCGCGGCTCCGGCCAGACCGTCTCCAACGCGGCTTTCACCGTGCGGAATCCGACTCCGTACTCACGCATCAAGGCCCGGTACGACATCCCTGCCCGGGCGTCACGGCGGATCGCCGCGTACAAGTCGACCTTGGACTTCGGTGGCGCCATCGCAGCCTCATCCCGCAGAGCACGTCCATGCTCCCACCGCAAGCCCTCAAGTGTTGCCAGAACTCACAGACATCGCCCTCCGGCGAAACAAGGCGTTCTCGGCCCTGAGCGACAAGTGGTGTCAGGTTCCACTAACAAAGCCAGCGGAGGGATGCGTTCGCGGAAGCGTCACGCTTCCGGGGCGAGTTCTACGAGTGTCTGACCGCTCGGCGCGACGAGTTGTTCGAGCTGACGGATGCGGTGCTGTGTGCGGACGGTGCGGTGAAGTCCCCGGTGGACCTGACGCTGCTGCCCGAGCATCGGCGTGGGCACGGGGCGATGTACGGAGGCCTGAACCACGGCCGGATCGATGTCGAGCAGGTGCGGACGGTGCTGGCCGGGCTGTCGCTGCCGCGGTTCGACGGCGGGCGTCTGGTCCTGGCCGTCGATGTGTCGCCGTGGCTTCGTTCGGACGCGCCGTGCTCGGCCGAGCGGCTGTTCTGCCATGTCTATGGCCGGGCGAAGACGGCGTCGCAGTTCATCCCGGGCTGGCCCTACTCCTTCGTCGCCGCCCTGGAGCCGGGCGCCACCTCTTGGACCGCGATCCTGGACGCGGTCCGGCTCGGACCGGTGGACGACGTCACCGCGGTCACCGCCGCCCAGCTGCGGGGAGTCGTTGAACGGCTCATCGCTGCGGGTCAGTGGCGGGCCGGGGATCCTGCCATCGTGATCGTCAGCGATGCCGGCTACGACGTCACCCGCCTGGCCTGGGTCCTGCGCGATCTGCCGGTCGAGCTGGTCGGCCGGGTCCGCTCCGACCGCGTCATGCGACTGCCGAAGCCGCCTCGTGTCTACGACCCGAAGGGCGGCCGGCCGCCTAAGCACGGCCCGGAATTCCGCTTCGCCGAGCCGGAGACCTGGCCCGAGGCCGCGATCACCACAATCACCGACACCACCAACTACGGCAAGGCCGAGACGCAGGCATGGGACCGGGTCCACCCAAGGCTCACCCACCGCTCCTCATGGCTCGACCATGACGGTGAACTCCCCCTGGTCGAGGGCACGTTGATCCGGTTGAAGGCCGAGCATCTGTCGAGGGACCGTGATGCCCCGCCGGTGTGGTTATGGTCCTCCAAGACCGGCGTCACTCCGGCCGACGTGGACCGTTTCTGGCAGGCATTTCTCCGCCGCTTCGACCTGGAGCACACCTTCCGCTTCGCGAAGCAGACCCTGGGCTGGACCACCCCGAAACTCCGTAGTCCTGAGGCGGCGGACCGCTGGACCTGGATCCTGATCGTCGCTCATACCCAACTCCGGCTTGCCCGGCCCCTCGCCAAGGATCTCCGCCGACCCTGGGAGAAGCCAGCTGCCTCCGGCCGGCTCACCCCCGCCCGGGTCCGCCGAGGGTTCAGGAACATCCGCGCTCACCTGGCCTGCCCGGCCCGTGTTCCCAAACCTCGAGGCGCCGGCCCCGGACGGCCACCCGGCGTCAAGAACAAACACCGGGCACCCCGCTACGACGTCGGCAAGACCGTCAAACGCCCCGAGACCCTCAAGGCCATCGGCAAGCCCGGAAGATCTTGGTAGATAAAGAACAAGCTCAGAGGTCGTTCTCTTTCCGAATCTCGTGTGCGGATTCCGCTGGTCAGGCATGGGATCGCAGGTGTTGCGGAAGTCTCGGCTCGTTGCTGGCCGAGATGTTGTGGGGGTGGTGGATGCCGTCGATGCGGGCCGTTCTGGAGACCCGGCGGAAGGCCGCGGTGGTGAGGGTGGAGGAGCTCGAAGCCGAACTGGAGCGGGTGCGGACGGACTTGGCGGACGCGGAAGAGGTCCTCAGGCGCCGGGTGATCGGTCTTGAGCAGTATCTGGAGGCACTGGCCGAGGAGGAGACGCCCGCGGAGGTGACCGTGGTGTCGCGCAGGAGGCCGGTCGGGCCGCGACGGGCGGTGCCGCATCGGGAGAACGCGGCCGGGGCCGAGGACCTGTCGGTGGACTACCAGGCGGTGATGGCCGCGGCGGCGGACGCGGGAGCCGATGGACTCGGTGCCCGGCGGGCAGCGGTGGTGCTCGGCTGGGACAGCGCGTCCGCTTCCCGCGTCGAGGGAGCGAGAGCACGCCTGAAGAGGCTGGTGGAGGTGAAGCCGGGACGGTTCACGCTGCCGGCGTCGGAGCAGCCCCAGGACGCTGACGCTGTCGGACGGCCAGGCGGCGGTTCATGAGTGTGATCATCGACCACCGGATGACGGCTTCGCTGGTGTCGGTGCGTCGTTCGTAGTCCCGGACCAGGCGCCGGCTGTGCAGGAGCCAGGCGAAGGATCTTTCCACGACCCTGCGGCGGGGCAGGACCTGAAAACCTTGGACGTCTTGGTGGCGCTGGACGACGTCGAGGACGAGTCCGAGGTGCTGGGCAGCCCAGTCCTGGAGGTGGCCGCGGTGACCGCCGTCCGCCCAGATCGTCGAAAGCCGTCGCGAACGGCTCCTCGCCGTGAGCCGCAGGCCACGGTGGCATCCGCCTTCACCGACTGGGAATCGATGACCGCCGCACTCGGCTCCGGTGCACGGCCCTCTGCCCGGCGGACCGCCTGGTGCAGGCGTTCATGCAGTTCGCTCACCAGCCCCGTATCCCGCCAGCGGGCGAAGAAGGCATACACCCGAGACCAGGGCGGGAAGTCCGCGGGCATCGCCCCCCACTTGATGCCGTTGTCGACGACGTAACGCACTGCGTCGATCATCTGCCGGTGGCAGTAGCCCTCCGGACGGCCGCCCCGGCCCGCCAGCCAACCCGGAACCGGCAGCAGATCCCGCACCAGGAACCACTCGGCATCGCTCATGTCCGAGCCGTATCGAGGCCGGCGATCCGGCCGCGACCACCCGCTTGGGGATGCGGATCACGGCGGTGAAGCTTTCCTGCAGGGCGCAGGCTCGCAACACCATCGCCGCGTGGTCCATGGCCTACATCTCCTTGATGCCCGCGCCCGCCGCGAACAACTTCTCGCCGCCTTACAGCACCACCGCGCGTCGGTCTGGCGTGCGGCCTCCTCGGCGAGTTCCTTGATCCGTTCCTGCGTGGCGGTGTCAAGCGCGTTCATTGGCGGACGGTCCAGCCGGAGCGTGCCCCTTCCACCCGTGGCTTCCAGTCGGGGTTCACCCTCTGCTCCTCAGCTGTCGAAGTCGACGGTCAGGGTGTCGGAGACGGGGAAGGTCTGGCAGGTCAGCACGTATCCGGCGTCGACCTCGGCGGGCTCCAGCGCGTAATTGCGGCGCATGTCGGCCTCGCCGTCGGTGACCTGGGCGCGGCAGGTGCCGCAGACGCCGCCTTTGCAGGCGAAGGGCAGGTCAGAGCGGATCCGGGAGGCGGAGTCGAGGAGGGTGGCCTCGCGGGAGAGGGCGGAGGTGGTGGAGCGGCCGTCGAGGACGACGGTGACCTGGCTGACCGGTCCGTCGGCCTGGTCCTCCGCCCGCCTGACGGGGGCCGCCGGTTCCTCGCCGGCGAAGAAGAGCTCCTGGTGGATCCGGTCGTCGGGTACTCCCAGTTCGGCCAGGACCTTCTGGGCGTCGCGGACCATGCCGTGAGGGCCGCACAGCCACCAGTGGTCGGCGTCGGAGACGTCGACCAACCCGTCGATGAGCGCGGTCATCCGGTCGGCGTCGATGCGTCCGGTCAGCAGCTCGGCCTCGCGTGGTTCGCGGGAGAGGACGTGGGCCAGCTGGAACCGGGCCGGGTAGAGGTCCTTGAGGTCGGCCAGCTCGTCGGCGAACATCACCGAGCTGGTACGTCGGTTGCCGTAGAAGAGGGTCACCCTGGATTGGCCGTCGGAGGCCAGGACGGACTCGGCGATGGACAGCATCGGTGTGATGCCTGAGCCGGCTGCTATGAGCACATGGTGTCCGGACTCGGTCAGGTCGGGGGTGAACGTGCCGGTCGGGGCCATCACTTCGATGGTGTCACCGGCCCGGACCTCGTGTACCAGCCACGACGAGAACAGCCCCCCTGGCACCACCCGTACCCCGATCCGGGGCCGGGAACCGGTCGGCGAACAGATCGAGTACGAGCGCCGCTCGTCCTCTCCGCGCACCTTGCGGCGCAGTGTCAGGGACTGCCCGGGAGCGAAGGCGAACTCCTCCTCCAGTTCCTCGGGAATGTCGAAGCTCACAGCGGCGGCGTCCTCGCACAAGCGCTCCACTGCGGCAACCCGCAGTGTGTGGAAGGACGGACGGCGACGCGTGCGCCGCCCCTGGCGGGGAGCGGCGGCATCGGGGGCCAACAGGTCCTCCATCAGATCTCCTTGACGTACTCGAACGGTTCGCGGCAGGCGCGGCAGCGCCACAGCGCCTTGCAGGAGGTGGCACCGAAACGGGAGGTCTCCTCGGTGTCGCTCGCGCCGCAGCGGGGGCACGCCACGACGTGCCGGGTCGCGGACAAGAGAAGCGGCACGGGGCCGGACGGCTGCCGGGGCGCCGGTCCGGGCGGTGCGATGCCGTGCTCGGCGAGTTTGCGGCGGCCCTCGGGGGTGATCCAGTCGGTGGTCCACGGCGGGTCGAGGACCGTGCGCACCTCGACCCGCTCGTAACCGGCGGCGGACAGGCGTGCTGCCACCCCGGCGCGCATCTCGGCCATCGCCGGGCAGCCGGAGTAGGTTGGGGTGAGGACAGCGACGACCGTGCCGTCCGGCTCGACCGTCACCTCCCGCAGCACGCCGAGGTCGGCGAGGGTGAGCATGGGCATTTCGGGGTCCGGGACCCGCTCGGCGATGTGCCGGGCGCGGCGGGCGTCCGTGAGTACGCTCACCATGTCGCCCCCGGGTGGGCACGGGCCACGCTCTGCAGTTCCGCGAGGAGCGGAGCCAGGTGTTCAGTGTGGGCGCCGTCGCGGCCCAAGCCGCCTTGACATGACGGCACCTCGGGCAGGGGCAGGTCCGCCGCCTCGGTGACCTGCCGCAGGACGGCAAGGACGTCCGTCTTCGCGTCGTGGGCGTCGAACAGCTCGCCGAGGTACGGGACGAGCCCGTCGAGCCCGGCCCGCATCCGCCGGCGGGACTCCTCGGTGCCGTCGCCGAGCCGGACGACCCACTCGGCCGCGTACTGCCGGTGGTACGTCAGTTCCTTGACGCCTTTGGCGGCGATGGCGGCGAGTACCGGGTCGGGCGAGGCGGTGAGCCGCTCGAAGTGGGCCAGCCGCCAGCTGGCGAGGATCAACAGGCGGGCGATGGTGAACGCGAAGTCCCCGTTGGGCAGTTCGGCCAGTGCCACATTGCGGAAGTCGTCCGGGGCACGGAAGTAGGCGTAGACATCCTCGCTCCGTCCGGTGCCGTCGACCTGGCCACAACGGGCGTACAGCAGGCGGGCCTGGCCGAGCAGGTCGAGGCCGATGTTGGCGAGGGCCACCTCCTCCTCCAGTTCCGGCGCGCGGGTGGTCCACTCGGCCAGGCGCTGGGCCGAGACCAGGGCGTCGTCGCCGAGTGCCAGGCAGAGCGCGGCCAGTCCCTCCCGGTCGACGCCGTCGGGCACAGCGGTGTCCACGCCGTACAGCGGATCCTCGAAGCCCGTGCCGTAGGCCCAGCGGGTGTCGTCCTCGTGTCCCTCGGCGAGGGTCAGGTAGACGTGGTCGTCGCTCATGCCTGCTCCTAGATGTGGGGGACGTCGTCGGGGATGTCGTAGAAGGTGGGGTGTCGGTACACCTTGTCGGCGCTGGGCGCGAAGAAGGGATCCTTCTCGTCCCGGGTGGAGGCCGCGATGTGTTCGGAGCGCACCACCCAGATGGACACACCCTCGTTGCGCCGGGTGTACAGGTCACGGGCGTGGGTCAGGGCCATCCCGTCGTCGGCGGCGTGCAACGAACCCACGTGCACGTGGTTCAGTCCTCGCTTCCCGCGGACGAACACCTCGTACAGCGGCCAGCCGGCCTTCGCCCCCTGCTGCGTGTCGCTCATGCCGCCGCTCCTTCACGCGCGCGTGCCGTCTGCTTCGCCGCGTGCGCCGCGGCCGCCTCCCGTACCCAGGCGCCTTCCTCATGGGCGGCCCGGCGCCGCTCGACCCGCTCGGCGTTACAGGGCCCGTCGCCCTTGATGACGCGCATCAGTTCGTCCCAGTCGGGGGTGCCGAAGTCGTGGTGGCCGCGGTCGGCGTTCCAGCGCAGTTCCGGGTCGGGGAGGGTGACGCCGAGCTTCTCGGCCTGCGGGACGGTCATGTCGACGAACCTCTGGCGCAGCTCGTCGTTGCTGTGCCGCTTGATCTTCCACGCCATGGAGGCAGCCGAGTTGGGCGAGTTGTCGTCCGGCGGGCCGAACATCATCAGGGACGGCCACCACCACCGGTTCACCGCGTCCTGGACCATCTCTCGCTGGGCGTCGGTGCCGCGCATCATCGTCATCAGCAGCTCATAGCCCTGTCGCTGGTGGAAAGACTCCTCTTTGCAGATCCGCACCATCGCGCGGGCATAGGGGCCGTACGAACTGCGGCACAGCGGCACCTGGTTGCAGATGGCCGCGCCGTCCACGAACCAGCCGATGACACCGACGTCGGCGAAGGTCGGGGTGGGGTAGTTGAAGATCGAGGAGTACTTCTGGCGGCCCTCGATCAGCCGCTCCGTGAGGTCGGTGCGGTCCGCGCCGAGGGTCTCGGCGGCCGAGTACAGGTACAGGCCGTGGCCGGCCTCGTCCTGGACCTTGGCGAACAGGATCGCCTTGCGGCGCAGCGACGGCGCCCGGGTGATCCACTCACCCTCCGGCTGCATCCCGATGATCTCCGAGTGCGCGTGCTGCGCCACCTGCCGGATCAGCGTCTTCCGGTAGCCCTCGGGCATCCAGTCGCGCGGCTCCACCCGCTGATCCCGCGCGATAGTCGCCTCGAAGTACTCCTGGAGCTCCGGCGGCGCGCCAACTGCCTCTGATGAGGCGGCCTGTTGTGTCGCCATCTGTATCACCCTGTCCCTACCGACCGTTCGTTCGGTCAATGATATGACGAAGTTCCCGTGCTCGGGCAAGTGCCGGAGCGTGGTCAGTTCCCCGTGAAAGCGGGTGCCCGGCCGTCGAGGAAGGCACGGACGGCGTCGCGGTGGTCCGCTGCCGCGCCGAGTCGTTCCTGGGCGGCGGCCTCCGCCTCCAGAACCGCGGCCAGGTCGCCGTCTGCCGTGGTTCGCAGGAGTGCTTTGACCTCGGTGTACGCGGCGGTGGGGCCGGCGGCTTGCCGCCGGGCGAGGTCGAGCCCCCGGTCGGCTGCGGTGCCGTCCGGCACGACGTGGTGGACCAGGCCCCACCGCTCGGCCGCCTCGGCGTCGAAGCGGTCGCCGAGGAGCAGCAGAGCGGCTGCCCGCGACGGTCCGACCGCTTGCGCCAGTGTGGCGCTCAGCCCGCTGTCGGCGGCCAGAGCGATGCCGGTGAAGGCGGTGGCGAAGCGGGCACCCCGGGCGGCCACCCGCAGGTCTGCGCAGAGGGCCAGGCCGAGACCGGCGCCGACGCAGGCGCCCTCGATGGCCACGACCACCGGCTGGGGCAGCGCGCGTATCTCCGTGACCAGAGGGTTGTACTCCGCCCGCACGATGTCGAAGGCCGACTCGGGGCGGGTCTCCAGGGCGTCGGCGTGCTCCTTGAGGTCCTGCCCGACGCAGAAGTGCCGGCCCCGGGCGGCCAGCAGCACCGCGCGCACCTGTTCGCCGTCGGCACGCACCTGCCGTACGGCGGCCAGCAGTCCCTGGCGCAGGGCCGCGTCGAGGGCGTTGCCCGCCGACGGCCGGCGCAGTTCGACGACGGCGACGCCGTCCCGCAGGGTGTAGCCGACGGTGGCCGCGCCGTCGGCGGCAAAGTGCTCGGCCGTCCCGGTCACCGCCATGAGTGGAACCCCTGGCCGGTCTTGCGGCCGAGTTCGCCGCGGGCGACCTTCTCGCGGAGCAGTCGCGGCGGAGCGAAGCGCTCACCGAGGGTGGCGTGCAGGTGCTCCGCGATGGCCAGGCGCACGTCCAGGCCGACCAGGTCGGTCAGGCGGAGGGGGCCCATGGGGTGCTTGTAGCCGAGCCGCATGGCGTCGTCGATCGCCTCGGGTGAGGCCACGCCCTCCTCGACCATGCGGATGGCCTCAAGTCCCAGGGCGACGCCGAGACGGCTACTGGCGAAGCCGGGCGAGTCCTTGACGACGACGTCCTTCTTGCCCAGGCAGTGCGTCCAGTCCAGGGCGGTTTCCACGGTGGCCGTGTCGGTGTCCGGCGCCACCACGATCTCGACCAGCTCCGAGGCCGGCACCGGGTTGAAGAAGTGCATGCCCAGGAAGCGGCCCGGCCGGGTGAGCGCGGCGGCCAGTTCGGTGACCGACAGCGAGCTGGTGTTGCTGGCCAGGAGCGTCGTCGCGCTCACCGCCCGTTCGGCGGCGGCGAGGACCCGGGCCTTGAGCGCGGGGTCCTCCGGGACGGCCTCCACGACCAGATCGGCGTCGGCGGGCAGGGCATCCACCGAGTCGGCCGTGCCGACCCGGGCGAGGACGCGTTCGGCGGGTTCGGTGAGGCGGTCGCGTTCGGCGGCCCGCTTCAGCCCGGTCGCCACACGGTCCAGCGCGGCGGCGGCGGCTTCGGCGCTGCTCTCGACGATGGTCACGGCCGAACCGGCGGTCGCATAGGACTGGGCGATGCCGGCGCCCATGCGGCCGCCGCCGATCACGCCGACGGCGGCGGGTGCGGTTGCTGTGGTCATGCGCGGTTCCTCTTCTCCAGGAAGCGGGTCATGCGGTCCTTCTTGTCCTGGCCCTCGAAGAGCACGGCCTGGGCCAGGTCGTCGGCGACCGGGTGGGCGCCGGGGGAGTCGACGACGAGCTTGGTCAGGCGCAGCGCGGTGGCCGAGGAGCGTGCCATGCGGTCGAGCAGCGCGTGGGCCGCGGTCAGCAGTTCGTCCGCCGGTACGACGTCGATGACCAGGCCGGCCGCCAGGGCGGCGGCCGCGTCGAGGTTGCGTCCCGCGAGCAGGACCTGCTTGGCGACTGACTCGCCGACCAGCTCGGGCAGCCGCCAGCAGGCACCGGCCGCGGCGAGGATGCCCAGGCCCGGCTCGGGATTGCCGAAGACGGCGTCGGGTCCGGCGATGCGCAGGTCGCAGGCGTACGCCAGCTCCGCGCCACCCCCCAGGGCCCAGCCGTCGACGGCGGCGAGGGTGGGCATGGGGAGTCTGCGCACCCGCTCGAACAGGCGGCTGTTGATGCCCTGGAGGGCTTCGTCGCGGCCTCGTCGCAGCAGTTCGGCGATGTCGGCGCCGCCGGCGAACACCTGTCCGTGACCGGTGAGCAGCAGCAGCCTCGGGTCATGCTCCAACAGGGCGCAGACCTCGTGGAGTTCGGCGATCATCCGGCCGCTGATGGCGTTGCGGGCCTCGGGACGGTGCAGAGTGACGATCACCCGGTCGTCGCGCTCCTCGACCAGGAGCGTCTCGTAGGCGGTGTCGGTCATACCCGCTCCACCAGCATCGCGACGCCCTGTCCCACGCCGACGCACAGGGTGGCGAGTCCGCGCGTGGCGTGCTCGCGCTCCAGGCGGCCCAGCAGGGTGAGCAGGATACGGGCGCCGGAGCACCCCAGCGGGTGACCCAGGGCGATGGCGCCACCGTCGGCGTTGACCCTGTCCTCGTCCAGCTTCAGGCGGCGCGTCACGGCCAGGGCCTGCGCGGCGAACGCCTCGTTCAGCTCGACGGCGTCCAGGTCCGCAACCTGCCAGCCGGCCCGGGCCAGAGCCTTCTCGGTGGCGGGGACCGGGCCGAGGCCCATGATGTTGGGCTGGACGCCGGCCGAGGCGGAGGTGGCGATCCGGGCCCGCGGGGTGAGGCCGTAGCGCCGGACGGCCGTCGCGCTCGCCACGACGAGCGCGGCGGCGCCGTCGGAGAGCGGTGAGGAGGAGCCGGCGGTGACGATGCCGTCCTCGCGGAAGATGGTCCGCAGGGCGCCGAGCTTCTCCAGTGTGGTGGAGGGACGGGGGCCTTCGTCGCGGGTTACCTCGCCGTCCTTCACGGGGACGGGCACGATCTCGCGGTCGAAGCGGCCCGCCTCCTGGGCGGCCAGAGCCCGCTGGTGGCTGCGCAGGGCGAAGGCGTCGGAGTCGGCGCGGGTGATGCCGTCCAGGGCCGCGACCTCTTCGGCGGTCTCGCCCATGGTCAGGGTGAGCTTCACCGTCTCGGGGCCGGCGCCGGCGGGCACCGCGCGGTCGGCAGCCTTGAAGCGGGGGTTGGCGAAGCGCCAGCCCAGCGAGGTGTCCTGCACCTCTCCCGGCTTGGCCCAGGGGGTGCCGGGCTTCTCCATCACCCATGGGGCACGGGTCATCGACTCCGCGCCGCCCGCCACGACCAGGTCGGCCTCTCCGGCCCGGATCGCCTGGGCGGCGGAGGCGACGGCCGTCAGGCCCGAGGCGCACAGCCGGTTGACGGTGTAACCGGGCACGGTGTGCGGCAGCCCGGCCAGCAGGACCGCCATGCGGGCCACGTCCCGGTTGTCCTCGCCGGCCTGGTTGGCGGCGCCGAGGATCACCTCGTCCACGGCCTCGGACGGGATGCCGGAGCGGCGCACGGCCTCGCCGACGACGAGGGCGGCGAGGTCGTCGGGGCGTACGGAGGCCAGGGCGCCGCCGTAGCGGCCCTGCGGGGTGCGGGCTCCGTCGATCAGGTAGACCTCTCCGGACATCAGGCGCTCTCCTCGGCGGTGACGGCGACGGGGCGGCGGGACTGCAGGACCGCGAAGCGGCCGGTGACGAAGGCGGCGTCGGACAGGGTGGCGCTGGCCGCCGGGTTGGCCGCGCTGCCGTGGAAGTCGCTGAAGGCGGCGGACTGGTTGACGAAGACCTGACCGGTGAGGTTCTCGGACAGGTGCACGCCGGCGTCCAGGGCGGCCTCCTCGGCGGCGGTGAGCACCTCCTCGTCGGTGGAGTGGACGGCGGCGGTCAGCGCGCCGTGCGCCCGCACCGTCTCGCGCAACAGCTCCAGGCTGTGCCGGGTGGAGTCGGTGCCGATCACGAAGGAGACCGGACCGAACCACTCCCGGGTGAAGACCTCGCGGTCGGTCCCCGCGTCCAGCCGCGCCACGAGCGGCGTGCGGACGTCCGCGTCGGCGTACTCCGGGTGGTCCACGGGCGTCGACGCGCGCACTGTACGGCCGGCCCCGGCGGCCTCCGCCAGCCGGTCGCGCACACCGTCGTTGACGATCGCGCCCAGGGTGCCGGCGGCCCGGGCCGGATCGGCGTGCAGCCGGTCCAGGGCGGCGGCCAGGTCGTCGGCGAACTCGTCGGCCGTGCGCGGTCCCTGGTCGGTGGCGATGCCCTCGCGCGGTACGAGCAGGTTCTGCGGGGTGGTGCACATCTGCCCGCTGTACAGCGAGAGCGAGAAGGCGAGGTTGCCCAGCAGGCCGCGGTAGTCGTCGGTGGAGTCCAGGACGACGGTGTTGATGCCGGCCTTCTCCGTGTACACGGCGGCCTGGCGGGCGTTGGCCTCCAGCCAGTCGCCGAACTCGGTGGAGCCGGTGAAGTCGACGATCCGCACCTCCGGGTGGAGGGCGAGCTCGGCGGCGGCCCGGCCCCCGGGGGCCTCGGCGACGAGGAGGACGAGGTCGGGGTCGAAGCCGGCCTCGGCCAGCACCTTCCGGGCGACGCGGACGGTGATCGCCAGCGGCAGCACGGCACCGGGGTGCGGCTTGACCAGCACCGGGTTGCCGGTGGCGAGGGAGGCGAAGAGGCCCGGGTAACCGTTCCAGGTCGGGAAGGTGTTGCAGGCGATAAGGAGTGAGACGCCGCGGCCGACCGGGGTGAACCTCTTGTCCATCACCTGCGGTCCGCCCTTGCGCTGCGGCTTGCTCCAGCGGGCCGCGCCCGGGTGCTTCCGCTGCTCGGCCCAGGCGTACGCGACCGCCTCCAGGCCGCGGTCCTGGGCGTGCGGGCCGCCGGCCTGAAAGGCCATCACAAACGCCTGGCCGGTGGTGTGCTGGACGGCGTGGGCTATCTCGAAGCTCGCCGCGTTGAGGCGGGCGAGGATCTCCGCCGCGACACCGGCACGCGTGTCCGGACCGGCCGCGCGCCAGGCGGCCGTGGCGCGGGCGGCCGCGACGACGGCGGCCTCCGGGGACAGCCGCGGATAACTGATGCCCAGCGGGAAGCCGTACGGGGAGCGCTCCTCGGGCGCCACCCGCCCCTCGCCCGGATGTCCGGGCAGGTCGAAGGGCCTGCCGATCTGCTCCCGGAAGGCGGCCTCGCCGAGCTTCGGAGCGTCCTCGCCGTAGACCGCCTTGCTGGGCGACTCGGGATAGGGCGTCCAGTGCTCCCGGCTCTCGGTCGCGGTCACCGCTCGCTCCAGCAAGGTGCGGTGGCGCGCGAAGAAGTCGGTCACCTCAGCGGCTGTGTCGTGCGTGTCAGTGGCAGTGTCATGCATGTGGCTCACCTCTTGACAGGCCGCGGCGCGGCTTGCTTACTTGGCCGTGCCGCACGCTAACCGAATGTTCGGTCGGTACACAAGGTGGTGTAAACCGTGACGAAAGCAGTACCCGCCATGGCGGGGCCCGCAGCGCGCATGCTCGCTGCCGACCAGGCCTCGCGACTTCTCGGCATCGAACTGCTGGAGCAGGGCGAAGGGACCGCCGTGCTGCGCATGACGGTGACGGCGTCCATGGTCAACGGCCACGGGATCGCCCACGGCGGGTATCTGTTCCTCTTCGCCGACACGGCCTTCGCCTGTGCCTGCAACAGTCGCGGTCCCGTCACCGTCGCCTCCGGCGCGGACATCACGTTCGTCGCCCCGGTGCGCGAGGGTGACGTCCTGGTGGCCACCGCCCGGGAACTCACCCGCTTCGGACGCAGCGGTATCTATGACGTGAGTGTGAGACGCGGCGACGCGGTGATCGCGGAGTTCCGTGGCCGCAGTCGCACCATCCGGAGCACGGATTTCGAGGAGCCGCAATGATCAGCGAACCGACAGCACGGGCGGATGTCCGGACCCGGCGTGGCGAGCCGCTTCCGGCGGACCTGCTGGACGACGCCGAGCGGATGTCGCGCGAGGAGGTGCGTGACCTCCAACTGCGCCGTCTGCGGCAGACGTTGCGGCACGCCTACGAGAACGTCGAGCTGTATCGCAAGAAGTTCGACGGGGCCGGCGTGACCCCCGACGACTGCCGGACCCTCGAGGACCTGGCCCGGTTCCCCTTCACGACCAAGGTGGACCTGCGCGAGACGTACCCCTTCGGCATGTTCGCCGTTCCCATGCCCGAGGTGCGGCGCATCCACGCCTCCAGCGGGACGACCGGTCGGCCCACGGTCGTCGGTTACACGGAGAACGACCTGTCGAACTGGGCGGACCTCGTCGCCCGCTCGATCCGCGCCGCCGGCGGCCGGCCCGGCCACAAGGTGCACATCAGCTACGGGTACGGCCTGTTCACCGGCGGCCTCGGCGCCCACTACGGCGCCGAACGCGCCGGCTGTACCGTGATCCCCGCCTCCGGCGGCATGACCGCGCGTCAGGTGCAGATCATCCAGGACTTCGAGCCCGAGATCATCATGGTCACCCCGTCGTACATGCTCACCCTGCTCGACGAGTTCGAGCGGCAGGGCGTCGACCCGCGCGCCTCCTCCCTGAAGGTGGGCATCTTCGGCGCCGAGCCCTGGACGGAGGAGATGCGCCGCGAGATCGAGGAGCGCATGGACATCCACGCCGTCGACATCTACGGCCTCTCCGAGGTGATGGGTCCCGGCGTCGCCCAAGAGTGCGTCGAGACCAAGGACGGCCTGCACGTCTGGGAGGACCACTTCCTCCCCGAGGTCGTCGACCCCCTCACCGGCGAGTCCCTCGCCGACGGTACGGAGGGCGAACTGGTCTTCACCTCGCTCACCAAGGAGGCGCTGCCCGTCATCCGCTACCGCACCCGGGACCTGACCCGCCTGCTGCCCGGCACGGCCCGGACCGGCTTCCGCCGCATAGAGAAGATCACCGGGCGCTGCGACGACATGATCATCCTGCGTGGGGTGAACGTCTTCCCAACCCAGATCGAGGAGGTCGTCCTGCGCACCCCCGGCGTCGCCCCGCACTTCCAGATCCTCCTCACCAAGCGCGGGCGGATGGACCACATGACCGTCCGGGTGGAGGCACGCCCGGGCGCCGGACCGGAGCAGCGCGAGAGCGCCGGCCGGGCCATCGCCAAGGGCGTCAAGGACGGCGTCGGAATCAGCGTCGAGGTGGCCGTCGTGGAGCCGGAGTCCCTGGAGCGCTCGCTCGGCAAACTCCGCCGGGTGAAGGACCAGCGCGAAGCATGATCCGGTTCCCTGCGACAATCACCGCGTGAACACCAGGCCCACGGGACGACCCGTTCGACACCGGGAGCGGCCCCCTTACGACCGCGACTCCCTGCTGGA
Organism: Streptomyces torulosus; assembly: GCF_001419765.1. Taxonomy (GTDB): domain Bacteria; phylum Actinomycetota; class Actinomycetes; order Streptomycetales; family Streptomycetaceae; genus Streptomyces; species Streptomyces torulosus. Next base: position 21,391 of record NZ_LIRK01000092.1, on the reverse strand, counting down.
AGTCGCGGTCGTCGTCTTCAACGAGCGCGGTTACGACCGCACCAGCATGGAAGACCTGGCACGCCGCCTGGGCTTGAGCAAGTCGAGCATCTACCACCATGTGGCGGGCAAGGAGGAACTCCTCGGCCTCGCGGTCGGCCGTGCGATGGACGCCCTCTTCGCCGTGCTGGACGAGGACCCCGCAGCGGACACCACGGCGACCGCCCGTCTGCGGCACGTCGTGCGACGCAGCGTCGAGGTGCTCGCCGCCGAGCTGCCGTACGTGACGTTGTTGCTGCGCGTCCGCGGCAACAGCGGCGTCGAGCGCCGGGCCCAGGAGCAGCGGCGTGAGTTCGACCGCAGGGTGGCCGAACTGGTGGAGCGCGCGGCGACCGAGGGGAGCGTACGCGACGACATCGAACCGCACCTCGTGAGCCGGCTGCTGTTCGGTACCGTCAACTCCCTCGTCGAGTGGTACCGGCCGGAGGGCGGGCTGTCTGTGGCCGTGCTGTCGGATGCCCTGACGGCCGTACTCTTCGACGGTCTGACCGGCCGTCCGGCGAGGCGGAGCGGGCCGGCCGCGGACATCCCGGACCGGGCGGCGCCGAACTGATCGGACGCCGTCCGGTGCGGCGCTCTTCTACGTGCCGGTCGGCGCCCGTTCCACCGGTTCGCGCTCCCGGAACGCCGGCGCGATACGGAGACGGAAAAACTTGAACGGCCCGTTCAGAATCTGACCTATCAGTATTGACCCTTAACGATTGGTCATCCTATCTTCGTAGCACCCCTTCGCCAGGAAGGGCCGGGCCGACTGGAGACTTCATGACGACCGCCAGCAGATGGGCAGCGCGGGCTCTGATGGCCCGCCGGAGGGCCACGCTGGGGCCCCACTCGCCGACCTTCTACGACGAGCCGCTCCACCTCGTGTCCGGGGAAGGCGTATGGCTCCGGGGCGCGGACGGGACCGACTACCTGGACGCCTACAACAACGTCCCGCACGTGGGTCACTGCAACCCCAGGGTTGTCGAGGCGCTCACTGCCCAGGCGGCCCGCCTCAACATCCACACGCGCTATTTGACCGAGCCGGTCGTGGTGTACGCCGAGACACTCCTGTCGACCTTCACCCGGCCGCTGGACAAGGTGTTCCTCACCAACAGCGGGTCCGAGGCGAACGAGCTCGCCCTGCGCATCGCCCGCCAGCACACCGGGCACACGGGCGTCCTGGTCACGGACTTCAGCTACCACGGCAACACCTCCAGCCTCGCCGTCGTCACCACCGGACTGCCCGTCCAGGAAGAACTGGGCACGCACGTCCGTGCCCTGCGCATCCCCGACCTCGACAGCGATCCCCGGCCCGAAAAGGTCGTGCTGGCCGAGGCGCTGAAAGAGGCCGCGGCCGCCATCTCCTCCCTGCGGACGGCGGGCGCCGGGGTGTCCGCTCTCCTCTTCGACCCGCTCTTCTCGACGGAGGGACTGCTGCGCACTCCGGCCGGTTACGTCGAGTCGCTGGCGGCGATGGTCGCGCAGGCCGGGGGACTGGTCATCGCCGACGAGGTGCAGTCCGGTCTGGGGCGCTCCGGCACCCGGTTCTGGGGGCACGAGCTGTACGACATCACGCCGGATCTGGTGACCCTCGGCAAGCCCATGGGCAACGGGCATCCCATCGGCGCGGTGGTGACCACCACCGAGTTGCTGGACGAGTTCGGCTCGGCGAACCTCTACTTCAACACCTTCGCCGGCAACCCCGTCTCGGCGGCCGTGGGCCTGGCGGTACTCCACGAGACGGCGGACCGGGAACTGCACGACAACGCCGCCGAGCTCGGCCGGCACGCCCGTGACCTGCTGGAGAAGCTCGCCGCCCGCAACCCCCGCGTGAAAACCGTCCGCGGGCAGGGACTCTTCTTCGGGCTGGAGTTCGTCAACGCCGACGGGCGCCCCGACTCCGGGCCCGCCCGATGGGTCGTCGAGGACATGCGGCGCAAGGGCGTACTGATCAGCAAGATCGGCCCGCACGAGAACGTCCTCAAGATCCGGCCGCCGATGGTCTTCGAACGCGACCACCTCGATCTGCTGGTCGACCGGCTCGCCGTCAGCCTCGACGACCTGGAGACCGCCGAAGCACACCGCGGTGCGACACCGCCCCCGACGCGATACACCGAGAACGGAGTGGACATGGCGCGTACCACCGTCCCCACGGACATCGTCTTCCAGACCGAGTTGTTCATCGACGGGCGGTGGCGGGCGGCGTCGCGCACCTTCGACAACCTGAGCCCGGCCACCGGCTCGCTGCTCACACGGGTCGCCGCGGCCGACGAGTCCGACGTGGACGAAGCGGTCCGCGCGGCCCGCCGCGCCCTGACCGGACCGTGGGCCGCCACCTCGGGCGCCGAGCGGCAGCTGCTGCTGCTCCGGCTCGCCGACCTGATCGAGCGCGACGCCGACAAGCTGGCCCGGCTGGAGGCCCTGGACATCGGCAAGCCCGCCGCCCAGCCCGCCGCACTCGACGTACCGAACGCCATTGCCACCTTCCGCCACTTCGCTGGCTGGGCGGACAAGATCCAGGGCACCACGGTGCCGACGGCCGGGTACCAGGGCCGTCCGACGCACTCGTACACGGTGCGCGAGCCCGTCGGTGTCATCGCGGCGATCATCCCGTGGAACACACCGCTGATGATCACAGGCTGGAAGCTAGCTCCGGCCCTCGCTGCGGGCAACACGGTCGTCGTCAAGCCGGCGGAGGACGCGCCGTTGTCGGTCCTGCATCTGGCCAAGCTGATCGAGGAGGCTGGCTTCCCGCCCGGGGTCGTGAACGTCGTGCCCGGACTCGGCAGCGTGGCCGGCGCCGCGCTGGTCCGGCATCCGGAGGTCGACAAGGTCAGCTTCACCGGTTCCCCGGAGGTGGGCAGGGAGATCCAGAAGGTCGCCGCGGACACCTTCAAGCGGGTCACCCTCGAACTGGGCGGCAAGAGCCCCCAGATCGTGCTTAAGGACGCGGACGTCGACGCGGCGGTCCAGGGCATCGCCATGGGGCTGTTCTTCAACCAGGGTGAGGTGTGTGCCGCCGGCACCCGCATCCTCGTCCACCGGTCGCTCTACGACCGTGTGGTGAAGGCGCTGGCGGACGCCGCGAAAAGCCTGGTCCTCGGTGACCCGCTGGCGCCGGAGACCACGATGGGTGCACTGATCAGCAGCGATCACCGTGAGCGGGTCCTGGCCTATATCGAGAAGGGGAAGGCCGAGGGGGCGCGGCTCGTGGCCGGCGGGGGCCGTCCCCGGAGGGACGGCTTCTTCGTCGAGCCGACCATCTTCGCGGACGTCGCCGAGGACGCGACGATCGCGCGCGAGGAGATCTTCGGCCCGGTCGGCGCGGTGATGCCCTTCGACGACGTCGACGAGGCGATCCGGATTGCCAACGAGACGGAATACGGCCTCGCCGCCACGATCTGGACCAAGGACGTCAGCCTCGCGCACACCCTCGCGCGACGCGTCCGCGCCGGTTCCGTGTGGATCAACGGCTGGGCGGCGATCGACCCCGCGCTTCCGTGGGGCGGAATGAAGGCCAGTGGCATCGGCCGCGAACTCGGCTGGAGCGGCATCCTGGCGAACACGGAAGAGAAGGTCGTCACCGTGATTCTGTGAACCGGTAACGCCCGCGCCCCGGCGGACAGCGACATGCTCGTCCGCCGGGGCGCGGCTGGCCTCGGCAAAAAATTCTGAATGACCAGACGGTGTGTCCGTGGACGGATTCGTCGAAACGCTGAGGTCCGACCGCGGGGAACTGGTGCGCCCCGAGTTCGTAAACGTCGTCCTGGACGGCGTGCCGATGACCCGGGACCACCGCGCTGCCCCAGTCCTATTCGCGCTCGCGGGCAGGAGACCGCGACGGGGAGCTGTACTGTCAGTCCGTGTTGTCCTCGGTGTCCTCGCACGCGTGTGAGGCGAGTGCGGCCCGGTCCCCGCTTCCAGGTCGCCCGCGTGGCGTTCATTCACCCCGACGACCTGCCGCCCTTCGCCGAGCTGGGCGTGGGCGCCGACGTCTCCCGGTTCATCTGGTTCACCAGTGTTCTCCAGGAAAGCATCAAGCAGCAGGTGCCCGCGTCGCTGGTGGACGAGTCCTGGCCGTGCCGCAGCCTGCTCGACGCCAGTGCCACGCTCGTCGCTGGATCTCGCCCTTGCCCGCGAAGTACGGCTTCAGACCGCCTTGTCAGCCCGGCCTCACGCGCTATTTCGGTGATGTTGCCCCCGAGGCTCGATGCCCGGTTTCGCTGGGAAAGCGATTCTGTCCTAGCCCAGCCTGACGGCGGAAACCTTGCACCGCTTCGGGGAGGAGTCCGCCGTCAGCATCGGCGGCTGAGGGTGGGCTATGAAGTCGGTCGGTCGCACCGGCGGACCATTGGCTGACTGACGGGCGGTACCTGAGTCTGAGGCCCTACAAGCCGCTGACGAGGGCTTGCATCGCGGGCAGGATCTCCGTGGGCGTGGCTCTGGAACGTCCCACCTCGGAGAGGCCTGATCGCATGGCACCCACCAGGAGATCGGCTATCGCCCGCGCCGAGGCTTGCGTCCTCACGGTGCCGGCCTCCTGTGCAGCGGCAAGGTCCGCGGAGATGAGATCGACACACACTCGGGAGGCGTGCCCCCGTACCGGATCGAGTGCCTGGTCGAGCCCGGGGTCGTCGATTGAGTAGAAGCGGCCGATCAGTGGCCTGAGCCCGATCTCCAGCACGATTTCGGTGAGAGCGACCACCCGGGAGGGGAAGTCACCCTCCGTGGTATAGATCGCCGAGGCCGCCTCGATGACCTCGTCGTTGATCTCCTCGTACAGCTCACGGAAAAGCTGCTCGCGCCCTTCGGGAAAGTAGGTGTACAGGGTCGCCTTGGACGCGCCGGCGCGTGACGCGATGTTCTCCACCGACGCCAACCCGTAGCCGGACTCCGCGAAGACCTCCAAGGCCGCGTCCAGGAGTTCGCGGCGCGTACGCAGCCGGTTCCGCTCGCGGAGCGTCAGACGGGGGGGTTCCTGCGGTGTCGTCTTGCCCGCCACGAGAGACATCCTTTTGTGCTCGGTTGTTCGGCCGATTTTAGTTTCCCTGACGATACCTGTACCGCTCCGCACCGCGTGACGGTCGGGCGAACCGCCTCGATCACAGGCGGGGGCGTTCCCCTACCCGAAGGGTCACAGCGGCGACGCCCTCCTGGGGGAGGCACGGGTCGTCACTCGGGGCGGCCCTGGGCTTCTCACGCGAGCGCTCGGAACCGTTCGGGAGCGAACATCGCCATGTCGGACCTCTCGATACCGGTCGCCAGGTCCGCGAGGGCTTCGCCCACGACTGGCGCGTACCGGAAACCGCGCCCCATGCAGCCCGCGCCGAAGATGATCCGTCGGTGCTTCGGGTGAGCGCCGATGACCCAGTGCCCGTCAGCGACTTCGCTCCACATGCAGACGGTGGAATGGATGGGGTCACTGTCGATTCCCGGTATGCGCTTGCGTACGTACTCGCGGACCACGGCGAGTTCGCTCTCTGTGGGCTGGTGGTCGGTGAGCTGGTCCGGGGCGATCTCGTTGCCGCGCGATGGGAGGCTGACCTTGTAGCTGCCGTCTGGTTCCGGGCAGCCGTAGAACGGGGCGGCGTCGTCACCGGGCGGGGCCGAGAAGTAGACCGCGGTTTCCGGCCGGGAGCCCTCTGGGGCGGCGAAGTTGAAGAGGACCTGGCGTTCCACGGCCACGGGCAGGTCCAGGCCGAGCAGCTGTCCGGACCAGGCGCCCACGGCCACTACGAGCCGGTCTGCGCGGTAGGTGCCCGACGGGGTGCGGACCTCCACACCGTCAGCATCCTCGCTGTATGCCTCGACTGGTGTTTCGAAGCGCAGCTCGGCGCCGTGGCGACGGGCCTGAGCGTGTAGGGCCTTGATGCCTTCGACGACCAGCGCCACGGTGCCGTGCGGTTCGAACACCGTGGTCTCGTCGGTGTCTACCTCGAAGGCCGGGAACCGGGATCGCGCAGTGGGGCCGTCGAGGATCTCGTGCTTGATCGCGGAAGTCTCCAGGCTCTTGAGGGTCCTGTCGAACCAGCCGGAGCCCGGCTTGCCGATGAAGACGGTGCCGGATTCGACGAGCAGGTCGTGGCCGGCCTCGGCGGAGAGTTCGCGCCAGAGGGCGAAAGTGCGGTGGGTCAGGGGGAGGTACTCGGTTCCGGTGCTGTTGGACTGGCGGGCCAGCCGTGTCGCTCCACCGTGACTCCCGTAGCCGTGCGGAGGAGTGTGGCGGTCGAGGCCCAGCACCTTCAGTCCTCTCCTGGCGAGATGCCAGCTACCGGCGGCTCCCCAGGGGCCGAGTCCGGCGACGATCACGTCGTAATCGTTTCGTTCATGCATGAGAGGCCTCCTGGGCGCATGCGTTCGAAGACAGAGGACTGCTGTGTCACCTGGCTGATGAGAGGGGAGAAGGTCTCGAAGCGGCACCGACGGCGGACGCTCGGGGCGCCACCTCGACGGCGATTACTGTACGACCCGTCCAGACTTTGAACTAGTGGTCAACGTAAATACTTGGCCAGCCGGTCCGGGTTCGGGGGTGGCCGGCCGGAGTCCCGCCTCGGTGTGCGCCGGGTTTCGGTGCCATAAATTTTGAACGCTTCGTAAAATAATTGGCCTCTCGGTATTGTCCCCGTCTTTCCGTCGCCCTACTGTTCTCGCCACCGGTACGTCCCGGGCTGCTGTCAGCCATCGGTTGACGCCGGGAGGGTGCCGCCATCGATCCTGCGTACTTCGTGCCAGACCCGCCAGGAGGATCCATCATGGCCAAGAACGGCCAGGGAGAGACGTCTGAAAACTGCCGCATGGCTGCTGGGCTGCGTATCGCCGCCGAGGCCCTACCGCGGTTCGGGATCGACGCCGATGTTCCGATCGAGCTGCTACCGCTGTCGGAGAACGTCGCGTTGCGCGCCCGTCCCGCCGACCGTCCACCGGTCGTGGTTCGCATCAGCCCGCTCGGTCGGCGTGCCCACGAGGAGGTGTGTTCTGAGCTCGCCTGGCTTGCGGCGCTGAAGAAGGAGTCGGACGTGCCGGTGGTGAGCGCACTCGTCAGCGACTCAGGGGAGTCGGCGATCCGTGTCGCCGATCCCGTCACCGGAACCGTGGCCAGCCTCGTCGTCTTCGAGCACGTCACCGGCAAGGAACCGCAGGACGGTGAACTCGCCGCGATAATGCCTCGCTTGGGGCTTATGTCCGCTCAGCTGCACCAGCATGCCGTCGACTGGAAACGGCCCGCCTGGTTCCGCCGTGGCCGCTGGGACACCGAGGCCGCCTTCGGGAAACAGCCCCGCTGGGGGCGTTGGCAGGCGGGCGTCGACGACGCGGGACAACGACAGATGCTGGAGCGTCTCGAACAGGTCGTGACCGACCGCCTCAACCGATTCGGAACCGATCGAAGCCGCTTTGGACTAGTTCATGCTGATCTGCGCAGCTCCAACCTCCTCGTCGACGGCGATGTCTGCCATCTCATCGACTTCGACGACGCCGGCTTCGGCTGGTGGCTCTACGACCTGGCCACGGCCCTGACGTTCTACGAGGACCACCCGCAGTCCGATGAGATGATCGCCTCGTGGGTGCAGGCGTACCGTGAGGTCCGACCTCTGTCCGACGAGGACGAGAGGGAGATCCCGACGTTCCTGATGCTGAGGCGGCTGCTGACTCTCGCCTTCCTCGGCAACAACTCCGGCATCGAGGTGACACGGGAGTGGCTGGCCGAGTTCCCCCGGCGGACCTGTGAGCTCGCTGAGAACTACCTCGGCCAGTTCGACAAAAGGCCTGTCGCCTGACACGTACCGCCGACGTTCCGATGTCGCTCCACCACAGGAACTGGCATCGCACCCGCTAGGCCGACCCACCTCCGTCCTGCCGAGAGCGCCACGCCGCCGTTGAGCGGAGATTGATGGGCGCCCGGCCTTAGACCGGGACACCGTTGCGCCTCGCCCGGATCGGGCGGAACCACGTACCCCGGCGCACCTCCCGCGACGGCTGCACGCCACACCGGAACTCCGCTCACTGCTTTCGCCTCGGAGACCTCATTCCGACTGGACGCGAACTCTCCGTTGACCTGGTGTACGCCCTGCGCGCACTTACGATTGAGGGAGTCCGAGCGGTCGAACGCGCCGAGGGGCGGGGCTCCCTGGAACCGGGCAAGTACGCCGACTTCATGGCCTTCGACCGCCGCAACCTCTACGAGGTGCTGGCCGACGACATCGGGGACACGAAAGTCGTCCGCACGGTCTTCGAAGGGTGCACGGTACACGCTCTCGCCATCTGAGTCCGCCGAGCCATTCCCTTGACCGACAACCCTTCAGCTTTCAGATTCGCGAGACAGGACCCAACATGAGCAAGAGAACCCAACCGAGGGCCGCCGACACAGTGCGGGTTTCCGGGGAGCGCGACGGCACCGAGAACCGCCTCCGCGGCCGGATGGGCGTGATCGAACTCGCCCTCACCGTCCTGGCGTTCGCCGCTCCGCTGGCGAGTGTGGTGGGCGTGCTGCCGCTGGTCATCGGGTTCGCGGGGGCGGGGGCCCCTCTGGCCTTCGCCGCCGCGACCGTGGTGCTGCTGCTCTTCTCCGTCGGCTACACCACCATGAGCCGCTTCCTGCCCAACCCCGGCGCCTTCTACGCCTACATCAGTGCCGGTCTGAGCAAGGTGGTGGGGCTCGCCGCGAGCTTCCTCGCCATCCTGGGGTATTTGATGATCGGGCTCGGTGTCACGTTCTTCTTCGGGATCGTCGCCCAAGACCTGGTGGTCAGTACCTTCCACGGTCCCGAGGTGCCGTGGTGGCTGTACTCGCTTGCCCTGGTGGCGATCGTCGGTGTCTTCGGGTATTTCAGGATCGACCTGTCGGCGAAGATGCTGTCCGCAGTGATGGTGCTCGAACTCGCGATCGTCCTGGTCTTCGATGTGGCTGTGGCGGGGAAGGGCGGTCCTGAAGGCCGTACGCTCACCCCGTTCGCCTGGAGTTCCCTCGACGGAGGAGCGGTGGGAGTCGCGGTGCTGTTTGCCGTGATCACGTTCATCGGTTTCGAGGCCACCGCCATTTTCCGGGAGGAGACGAGAGACCCGCGGCGCACGATACCCCGGGCCACGTACCTTGCGGTCGCGCTCGTCGGCGTCTTCTACACCCTCACGACGTGGCTGCTGGTCATCGCCTACGGCCCCACGGCGGCCCCGGGCATCGCCGGCGGCAACGCACCGGGCATGTTCACGGACGCCATGAAGGGTTTTGTTGGCACGTGGGCCCGGGACGCGGTGTCCATGCTAGTGGTGACCTCCGCCTTCGCCGCAGTGGTCTCGTGCCAGAACATCATCGCGCGGTACGGATACCTGCTGGGTGCCGACGGGGCCCTGCCGGCCGTGCTCGGGCGAGTGCACCCACGCCACGGGTCGCCGTACGTCAGCTCGCTGGTCCTCAGCGCCATCCTCGGTGCCAGCGTGCTGCTGTTCTCCCGCAGTGACCCGGCCTCCTCCTACGCGTGGCTGGCGGGAGCGGGCGGCTTCCCCCTTCTGTTGCTGATGTTCCTGACCGGCGTTGCCGTCCTGGTCTTCTTCCGCAAGGCACGTAGCGAGATCAACGACTCGACGTACTGGCACACGCTTGTCGCTCCGGCCCTGGCGTGCCTGGGCCTGGGTGCGGCTCTCTACCTCTCGCTGAGCAACTTCGTGCTCCTGACGGGCGGCGACCGCGGCATTGCCATCGTGCTTCAGTTCGTCATCTGGGGCGTCTTCCTCGCAGGAATCGTCCTGGCACTGGTGTACCGATCGGTTCGTCCTGCGGTGTACGCACGCATAGGCCGGCAGTCGATCAACTGATTGGCAAGGAATCTCCCTTTCCCGGAATGCCCCCAGGCCACCGACCGCGACCTTCGTGATGTGTCTGGGCCGTTGATCGATACCGCGCGGCGAGCCGTCCAGCAGGCGACGCAGGTCAGCCGTCCGTCGCTGACCGACAGGTGCGTCGCCGCATCGCCCGACCACTTGGCCGAACGCGAAACTGAACGGACCGTACAATTTTCATCTCCATCGTCTTGACTTCGTACGGTTGGTGAATCCACACTCCACTGACTTGTCACCTGGCCCAAACGAGACCGTAGAGGAGTACGCAGCATGGCGCAGCAGGTCAAGGCCGTCGTCGCCCGCACGAAGGGGAAGCCGGTCGAGGTGGTGACGATCAACGTGCCGACCCCGGGCCCCGGTGAGGCGGTGGTGAAGATCCTGGCGTGCGGGGTGTGTCACACCGACCTGCACTACCGAGAGGGAGGCATCAACGACGGCTTTCCGTTCCTGCTGGGCCACGAGGCCTCGGGGATTGTGGAAGAAATCGGACCCGGCGTCTCCGGCGTCGCGCCAGGTGACTTCGTGGTGCTCAACTGGCGGTCGGTGTGCGGTGAGTGTCGTGCGTGCAGGCGGGGCGACCCGCACTACTGCTTCAGCACTCACAACGCGACCCAGAAAATGTCACTGGAGGACGGCACGGAGCTGTCGCCCGCGCTGGGCATCGGGGCGTTCGCGGAGAAGACGCTGGTCGCCGCCGGCCAGTGCACCAAGGTGGACCCCGAGGCCCGGCCGGCCGCCGTTGGTCTGCTGGGCTGCGGGGTGATGGCCGGCATCGGCGCGGCGATCAACACCGGTGCCGTCACCCGCGGGAAGTCGGTCGCTGTGATCGGCTGTGGCGGCGTCGGGATGGCAGCGGTCGCGGCCTCGGCGCTGGCGGGTGCCAGCCCGATCATCGCAGTGGACATCGACGGGAAGAAGCTGGAGACCGCCAAGCGTATGGGCGCCACGCACGCGGTCGACTCTACGGCGGTGGATGTGGCGGCGGAAGTCAAGCGGATCTGCACGGAGACCTACGAGGGCGCGGAGGGCGCCGACGTGGTAATCGAGGCCGTTGGCCGTCCGGAGACCTGGAAGCAGGCGTTCTACGCCCGCGACCTCGCTGGCACCCTCGTCCTGGTCGGAGTGCCCACCCCGGACATGAAGGTGCCCGACCTGCCCCTCATCGACGTGTTCGGCCGGGGCGGCGCACTGAAGTCGAGCTGGTACGGCGATTGCCTGCCAAGCCGCGACTTCCCGATGCTGGTCGACCTCTACCAGCAGGGCCGGCTTGACCTCGACGCGTTCGTGACCGAGGAGATCGGGATCGCCGACGTGGAGGCCGCCTTCGAGCGGATGCACCACGGCGACGTGCTGCGCTCGGTGGTGATCCTCTGATGGCCCGGCCGTCGACAGGTCGGGTGCGAGTGGACCATGCCGTCAGCAGGGGGAAGTTCAGCCTCGACGGGAAGACCTACGAAGTCGAGAACAACGTCTGGGTCGTCGGCGACGACACCGAGTGCGTGGTCATCGACGCCCCGCACTCCGTCGAGGCCATCCTCACCGTGGTGGGCGACCGGACCGTCAAGGCGATCGTGTGCACCCATGCCCACGACGACCACGTCCGCGTCGCGCCCGCGCTGCGGGAGCGAGTGAACGGAGGGTCGGGTGCGCCGATCATGCTGCACCCCGACGACCAGCCGCTGTGGGAGCTCACGCACACCGATCACCTCTGGGACCTCGACCTCGCCGACGGCGCGATGATCGAGGTGGGCGGAGTGGCCCTGACCGTCCTCCACACACCCGGCCACGCTCCCGGAGCTGTCTGCCTCCACGCCCCGGAGCTCGGCTGCGTCTTCACCGGAGACACTCTCTTCAAGGGCGGTCCCGGCGCGACCGGCCGGTCCTACAGCGACCGACCCACGCTCGAGGACTCTGTCCAGACCAAGCTGTTCGCCCTCCCCGACGACACGGTCGTACACACCGGACACGGCGAGGACACCACCATCGGTGCCGAGCGTGCTGCTTTGGCCACTCGGGCGGTTCGTGACGACCCCACGCATCGTTCTTCGGGTGAAGGAGGCGCTTCCTGAGACCGGTGGCACGCGCGAGGTGGGGAGTCCAGTCGGGTGGCACCGCGCGCTGCCTCGGCTCGTCGAACGCGAAGCGATGAGGCGTGGGGCCTATGAGGGCCACACCGAACGACGCGCGCGACCCAGCGCAGGTCGGTCCGGACCCGCAGATGGCGCACCGGGGTGTCTGTACCGGCTCCGCCGTCTCAGGAGTGTGGGTACATGACCGAGACGGTGGTCGACGAGGGGACCGGCGGCCAGGACAATCGGCCCGGATACGGTCAGGGACGGGAAGCTTTGATGGCCGCGGCCATCAAGGTGGTCGCCCGAGGGGGCCTGCGGAAGCTGACGTACCGGTCCGTGGCTGCCGAGGCCGGAGTGACCCACGGCCTCGTCGTCCACCACTTCGGATCACGTGACGCCCTGCTCGAACACGCTTTGGGCTGGGCTGTGCGGCGCAGCATCGAGACGTCGTCGCTGGTGCCCACCAGTGGCCGGCTGGAGGACTTCGCCGCGACGCTGGCCGCGTTCATCGCCGCCGATCCGGATCTGCAGGCGTTCCAGTACGAGCTGAAGCTCGAAGCCAGCCGGCGGCCGGAGCTGCGCCACTACGTCGACCTGCTCTATGACACCTACCGCGATGCCGTCCGCGAGGCCTTGGCCTGCTTCGACGTGTCGCAGCAGATGACGGAGATCGTCTTCGCGGCCCTGGACGGCCTGGTCTTCCACCAGATCACGTCCGGCGCACCGGAGCGCACCGAGGAGAGGGCCGACGCCTTGCGCCGGCTCCTCGCGGCCCATCGCGCGCAGACGTCACCGAGGGCGCCCGGCGGTACATTGAATGAGCCGAAACTCTCCTGCACCCACTTCAGGAGCGGCGATGACGAGCTTTTTCAAGGGGCGTGACCAGCCAGTCCGGCCGCACGGCAGGTCTTCCCCGGTCATACCGACGCCCGTCGGCGCGACTGCGGTGCTGGACCAGCACCTGCGGGTCACCGGGTGGAGCCGGGAAGCCGAGGAGCTGTTCGGTCTGGTGTCCGAAGAAGTCCTCGGCCGGTCCGCCGACGCCGTCCTGGCCGATACCGAGACGGGAGCAGGCGTCTCCTCAGCCGCTGGCGACGGTGGTACGGCATGGTCGCTCGGCCCTCGGCCGGTCCGCCGCGGTGACGGCCGCCCGGTGCGCTTGTCCTTGTCTCTCACTCCGCTCGCCCTGGGGGTGGGCGCGACCGGGTGGCTGTTGGTGGCCGTGGATTCGGAGCTGGCGCACTGGGAGGCCCTCGGCCGGGCCATGCTTGACGGACTCGACCGGGAAGCGCCCGTCCAGTTGGCGGTCTATGACACGGATGCCCGGGTGCGCTGGATCAACGCCGCGATCGAGAAGCAGTTCGGAATCCCACTGGAAGACGCTTCCGGCAGGTTCCTGAAGGACATGCTGCCGCAGGGCGAGGTACTGGGGGAGGGGGAGGGGACAGCCACGAGCGTCGAGGAGATCGTCCAGCGGGTGGCCCGCACCGGCGCACCCGTGATCGACGTCCGCTACCGCAGCTCCACTCACCTTGACCCCCTTCGCGAACGCGTCTGGTCGTGTTCCTACTTCCGGCTTCAGGACGGTGACGGCCGTCCGATCGGAGTCTGTGAGGCCGGCCTCGACATCACCGACCGCTATGTGGCACGCCAGCGTCTCGCCCTGCTCAGCCGGGCCAGCGGCAGTATCGGAAGGACCCTGGACATCCGGCGCACGGCCGGAGATCTGGCGGAACTCGTGGTCCCCGAATTCGCCGACGCCGTCACCGTGGACATCGTCGAAGCCGTCCTGAGCGGGCAGGAACCACAACACTTCGGCGCCCACCCCATCCTGTGCCGGGTGGCTCACCGCGATCACGCCGCGGCCAAGGACACCGCGTACGACGAACTGGACACCGTCCGCCTGCGGTGCCTGGCCGAGAACGCGCCGGTCACCGACGCGGCCACCCATGTGCTCGCCCTTCCCCTCAAGGCCCGTGGCGCCACCCTGGGCGTGGTGGCCTTCGCACGCTCCCGACACGCCGACCCCTTCGAGCATGAGGAGATTCAGCTCGCCGAAGAGCTCGTCTCCCGCACCGCGGTCTGCCTGGACAACGCCCGCCGTTACACCCGAGAACACGCGACCGCGCTCACGCTCCAGCGTGATCTCCTCCCTCGCACCCTGCCCCAGCAGCCGGGCGTGGAGGTCGCTCACCGCTATCTGCCCGCGGCCGGGCCCGCCGGCGTCGGAGGGGACTGGTACGACGTCATTCCCCTCTCCGGGGCACGCGTCGGGCTGGTGGTGGGGGATGTCGCCGGACACGGCACGGGCGCGGCCGCCACCATGGGCCGGGTGCGCACCACCGTCGCGGCGCTCGCGGCGCTCGACCTCGCGCCGGACGAACTGCTCGCCCGCCTCGACGACCTCGTGGCGCGAACCGGCGCACCGCCTTCCGGGCCCGCCGAGGCCGAGGACCAGGCACTGGGCGTCACCTGCCTGTACGCGATCTACGATCCGGTCTCCCGGCACTGCGTCATGGCGCGTGCGGGCCATCTCCCGCCCGTACTCGTCACCCCCGACGGACACGCCGAGCTGGTGGACCTTCCCGCCGGACCGCCCCTCGGCCTGGGCGGCCTGCCGTTCGAATGCGCTGACATCGAGCTGCCGGAAGGCGCGACGCTCGCTCTCTACACCGACGGACTCGTCGAAAACCGCCAGTCAGACATCGACGCAGGAGTCCGCTCTCTCTGCACCGCACTCGCCAGGCCCGGGAACGGCCAACTGGACAAGACATGCGACAGGGTCATCACCAGACTCCTGCCCCAAGCCCCCGAGGACGACGCAGCACTGCTGCTGCTCCGCGTCCACGCCCTGGCCGAGAATCTGGTGGCGACATGGGACATGGCCCCCGACGCCGCAGAAGTGGCAAGAGCCCGGTCGCTGGCCCTCGCTCAGCTGGCCGCGTGGGGAGTTGACGAAGCCGCGTCGTTCGTCGTCGAGCTCGTCGTCAGCGAGCTGGTCACCAACGCGATCCGATATGGCAACGCTCCGGTGTGTCTACGGCTCATCCGGGAACGTGGCCTCATCATCGAGGTCTCCGACGGCGGGCACACCTCGCCCCACCTGCGGCGGGCCGCGACGGAGGACGAGGGCGGCCGAGGTCTGTTCCTGGTCGCGCAACTCACGCAGCGGTGGGGAACCCGATACACGCCAACGGGCAAGACCATCTGGACCGAGGTGTCGCTGGTTCCAGCCCAGATGTCAGCAACCTTCGCAGGCGAGCAATTCGAGCTGTAGCGATCCAGGCGCCCTCGTCCGGGACTGGTCGCGGCTCAGGCCTTACGGCGGCCGCTGCGGCGTGGCGCCGGGGCGGCACCGCCCAACAGATCCTGGTGGCGCTCCTCGCCGTTTTCCTCCACCTGCAGCACCACCCGGCGCAGTCCGTCGGCGACGGTCCGGCAGTCCGCCTCGCTGAGTTGCCCGGTGACGAAGGCTTCCTCCTCGTTGAACGCCGGAAAGAGGCGCTGCATCAGCTCCTCACCTTGATCTGTCAGGCTGAGAAGCACCAGCCTGCCGCCGGCGGGATGATCGGCTCGCTGAACCGCTCCGGGTCTGATGGAGGCTCGATTCCCTGAGAGGATCGAGTCATGGCACGTCCGTCCCCCTACCCTGCTGAGCTTCGTGAGCGTGCGGTGCGCATGGTCACGGAGATCCGTCCCAACTACCCAACCGAGTGGGCCGCGATGAAGGCGGTCGCCGCGAAGCTGGGGATCGGTGCGGCGGAGACCGTGCGGACCTGGGTCCGCAAATCCCAGGTCGACGCCGGTCAGCGGCCCGGCGTCAACTCCGACGAGGCCGCGGAGATCAAGCGGCTCAAGGCAGAGAACGCCGAGCTGCGGCGGGCCAACGAGATCCTCAAGGCGGCCTCGGCTTTCTTCGCGGCCGAGCTCGACCGGCCGTCGAAGCGCTCGTAGCGTTCATCGACGCACACCGCCAGGTGTTCGGAGTCGAGCCGATCTGCCGCGTCCTGACCCGCCACGGACTGAAGATCGCAACGAGCACCTACGACGCGGCCAAGAATCGCACCCCCAGCGTCCGGTCGGTCCGTGACGCGGAGCTGAAGACGCAGATCAGCCGCGTCCACGCGGACAACTTCAGCGTCTACGGGGTGCGGAAGGTCTGGCGGCAGCTGCACCGCGAAGGCACACCAGTGGCCCGCTGCACCGTCGCGCGGCTGATGCGCGACCTCGGCCTGGAGGGCGCCCGACGCGGGAAGAAGATCCGCACCACCATCCGGGACGACGGCCAGGAGAGGGCTGGTGACCTGCTCCGGCGCGACTTCACCGCGTCACGTCCGAACGAGCGGTGGGTGGCTGACTTCACCTATGTCGCCACTTGGTCCGGGGTCGTCTACGTCGCGTTCGTCGTGGACGTGTTCTCCCGGGCGATCGTGGGCTGGTCCGCCGCCACCAGCAAGCGGGCCAAGCTCGTCCTCGACGCCCTCGACATGGCCTTGTGGCGCCGCGACCGCGCCGGAACTCCCGCTGGACCGGGGCTCGTTCACCATTCGGACGCGGGCAGTCAATACACGTCTTTCGCGTTCACCGCGCACCTCCTCGACGCCGGCATCGACGCCTCCATCGGCACCGTCGGCGACGCCCAGGGACGCGGAGTTGGAGGCTGCCCGCGCCGCCAACCGCGAACTGACCCGGGCCCTGAATTACAAAGGAGTCGCGGACCGATAGGCAAGGTTGCCGCGGCGGCCCACGGCTCCCCGGCGGGGCCCGTGCGGCCAGTCAGGATCTGAACCGCGCCCCGAACCAGCCGGGGCCGACCGGCTGCAGCCCGCTGTGCACCGGCACGAGTGCGTGCGGGGAGGTGGGGGTCGGCCGGTGATCAGGCTGCAGCTGTGGCTGCCCGTGCGGTACGTCGCCGCTTGAGCAGGTGGCGGATGCCGAAGAAGGCGCCGGTCAGGATGGCCAGGAAGCCGACGATGATGACGGTGGTCCAGACGGGGCCGATGAGCGCGATGATCACGCGGGGATCGTGCCAAGGGGTGCCGGGGTAGGTGAGCGGGGTCAGGTCCTGGAGTGTCGGCTTGGTGCCGTCGTAGGGCAGTGCGGAGAAGACCTTGCGTTCGTTGCTGAGCGGGTCGTCCTCGACGGTCGTCATCTTGTCGATCACCAGGGTGGGGCGGTCGGTGAGGCTGTACTGCCTCCAGTCCGTGCGTCCTGGGGTGCCGGTCTTGGCGAAGGTGGTCCAGATGTCCTGGACCTGGCCGGACGGGCGGTTGCGCCAGGTGCCGGTGCCGTAGAAGTCGGGGTCGGCGGAGAAGTTGCCGAAGACGAAGCCCAGGTCGATGGCGTGGGGTACGCCGTATTTACCGCCGTCCTTGGGTGAGGAGGTGGTGAACAGACCCATCCACACCGGCACTCCACAGTGGGCCAGGACTTCGGCGGTGCGGATCGAGGGGGCGCGGAAGGCGACATCGCCGGCAAGGGCCATGCCCACCTGCGCCTCGGTCAGCTCGGGGCGGTTGTGGCGGTAGGCGGCGATGGCGGCATCGACGTGGTCCTTGCCGACGAGGTTGGCCAGCCAGGGCCGGTAGAGCACCTCCGGCATCCGCTCGGCCTCGGAGACTTCCTGTATCCAGTAGCGGGCCTCGTCGCGGGTGGTGGTGATGATGGTGGGCACCTTGAGCCCGTCGGCGGAGGCAAGGCGCTTCATGGGGTGCTCGGGCAGTGCCCGGCCGTCGACGACCGGACCGAACGCGGTGTCGGAGAACTCGCTGTCGTACAGCTTGTCGGTGGCCTGCTGCAGGCGCTTGGCGCTCAGGTTCTGCAGTTCGGCGGCCGTGGAGGCGCCGGCGAGCTTGAGGTAGGCACAGGAGACCTTGCCGGCCTGCTTGAGGTCGGAGACGTTGGCTGCGGTGCCGCTCTCCAGGATCACGCGCTGGTAGAGGCCGCCGGCCTGAGGGCTGCCCAGGATGGCGGATATGGAGATGGCGCCCGCCGACTCGCCGAAGAGGGTGACGTGGCGGGGGTCGCCGCCGAAGGCGGCGATGTTGTCGCGCACCCAGCGCAGTCCGGCGATCTGGTCCAGCAGTCCGTTGTTTGCCGGTCCGGCACGGGGAGGGATGGGCGGCGCAGGTGGACATCGGGCAGTCGTGCGATTCCACGCGCTTGGTGTCGTCGCTCACAAGCCCGACTGTTTCCTGAGGGTGTTTCAGACGTCCAGTCGTTTGCAGCGACTCATGACCTATGAAACAGTCCGTGGCGGTGGTCTGAGCCAGAAGCAGTGGAGATTCGGTCGAAGATCGCTGTCGACGACCTGCCGTCGGTGATCGTGCTTGTCGCGCTGGTCCACCTGGCCGGGGCCAAGATCTAGCCGTTGATCAACAGGGTCAGCAGGGCTGTCGCCACACCGACCCCGACCGACCCGAGCGCCCACCGTGTGCCGGTGCGCTGCCAGGGACGTCCAGCGTCCAGTGCGTAGCGCCCCGGCCCGGTGAAGGCGAGCGCCACGGCGACGGCCGCGAAGAGCATCGGTGTCTCGGTCCCCTCGTAGAACCCGTACCCCCACGAGGCGTTGACCGCATTGATCATCACCCCGATGACCATGGCCGTGGCCAGTGGGAACGCCAGACCAACGGCGAGCAGCAGCCCGCCACCCATTTCAGTCAGCCCCGCGATCACCGCAAAGGGCCTCCCTGGCTGAAACCCCATCGTTTCGAACGCCGCGGCGGTCCCCTCAACCCCGTCGCCCCCGAACCACCCGAACAGCTTCTGCGCCCCATGCGAGGCCAGAACCAGCCCGAAGAACACCCGCAACCCCAGCAATCCGACATGCATGCCCATCGCTCCTTTCGCTTCGTGCAACTCCAGCTTTGATGCGTGACGGGGCGGCGGGCATCCGCCGATCTTCCGCTTCACCCCCGTCGATCGGCGGGGTGGTTCCGGCCAGGTGCCGGATCCCTTTCCACCGTCTCCTGTTCGAGTCTTGAATCCGACTCCAGGACGACCACGCCATGAGGGGCCCTACAGCCCTTCTTCCAAGCCCCGAGGACTGCCCAGAAGAACCCCTGGGAAGGCCACGGTCAGGAAGGGCCACCGCCACGAAGGCCAGGCGCCCGATTCGGAGTCTTGGTGTTCTTCCCGTTCAGGAGGAGCGCATCTGTTCCGCCGCTCAGTGAGGAAAGCCTTTGTCCGCACGCTCGACCGCGCCTCGATCGCGCGTCACCCGCCTCGGAGCAGTCGCTGTCGCGGCCGCTCTCTTGTCCGTCTGCCTCGCAGGCTGCCAGAGCGCAGAGCCGCACTCGCACTCGGCGGCTACCGGAGCGCCAGATCCGGCGTTTACCGGACTGCCGCCCGCGCCGCCCAAGGGAAAGTTGCTGCGGACGACCAAAGAGCAGGCGGCCGGCATGGTTCCCGGCGCTGCGCTGATGGAACCGCCCGACCTCAACACGGCGACCCCGAAGGAGCTGACGGTCCAGCTGACGGCGGTGCAGAAAGAGGTGATGATCTCGGGCAAGAAGGTCCTCGCGGAAACCTACAACGGGAGTCTCGTCGGGCCGACCCTCCATGTGGTTCCAGGCCAGCGTGTCACCTTGAAACTGGCCAATCATCTCGGCACGTCAACCAACCTGCACTACCACGGGATGCACCTGTCCCCGAAGGGAAGCGCGGACAACATCGACCTGTCCGTTAAGCCAGGGCAGATTCAGACCTACCACCTCGACATTCCCGCCAACCAGGAACCCGGAACGTACTGGTACCACGACCACGAAATGTGCGACGGGAACGACCGTTCGATGCCGGGGATGACGATGAGCCCCGCACCAGCGAACGTTCGCTGCAATGGAACGGAGAGCCAGATCGGGGCGGGGCTGTCGGGAACCATCATCGTCGGGGACAGCCGCGAAACTCTGCCACCGGCCTACCGCGGGATCACCGCTCGCACCTTGGCGCTCAAGGACACCCAGATCAGCTCATCCAGCTCGATCGTCTACCCCGACGGGGTCCTGGAGCCCGCATCGCCGACGGTCCGGCTGGTCAACGGCCAATACCAGCCCACGCTGACCATGAAAGCCGGGGAAACCCAGCTGTGGCGCATCGCCAACGAAGGCTACGCCATCGCCTACGACCTCCAGCTCGACGGCGCCACCTTCACCGTCGTCAACCAGGACGGGATTCCCGCCGCGGCGCCGACCCGGGCCAAACACCTTCTGATGCCGCCCGGCAGACGCTTCGACGTCCTGGTGACCGCCGGAGCCACCGGATCGACCTGGCTCAGAACCCTCGCCCACAAGACCGGGCCCGACCCCTTCAACGGTGCCGGCGACGAATACCCCGACACCCCTCTCATGAAGGTCAACGTCCAGCAGGGCAGCGGGAACGGGGGGCCGGCTGCCACCGCAGGACGGCCGGGCATGACTACCTCGCCCCAGATCGCCGGGCCGCTTCCCGGATCCCACCCCGATCTGTCCAAAGAACCCATAGCCCGATCCCGAAGCATCGTCCTGAACGACGACGGCGGCAACAACTTCTGGATCAACGGCAAGCTGTTCGACCACACGAAGCCGACTTTCGCTGAACCGGCCACCCTCGGAACGGTCGAAGAATGGACGCTCACGAACAAGGCTCACCAGAATCATCCGTTCCATCTCCACGTCGCACCGTTCCAGGTCCTCAGCGTGAACGGCGTCGCCCAGCCCCGTGCCGACTACATGGACGGCGTCAGCGTGCCCCACGCAGTCAACGGAAAACCCGGAAAAGTGGTGATCCGGATGCGCTTCACCGACTTCACCGGGAAATGGTTCTTCCACTGCCACATAACCGGACACGAGGACACCGGAATGATGGGCTACCTGAACGTCATCGCCGCCCGATGACCAACCCTCCGGCGCCAGCTGGGGGACTGTCAAACGTCTTACAGTCCCCCAGCGGGCGCCGGAGGCTCAGGATGCGAGGACGCCCCGATCCTGGGCAGGGAGGCGTCAGCGTCCTGCGTCGCTGAAGGCACGTCACCGTCAGGCGGCCTGGTCGAGGCCGACGGTGGTCAGGTCCTGCTCGCGCAGCGGGGTGAAGTCGACGTCGAGTTTCGGGTCGTATGCGTCGGGCTGGATGCCGAGTTCGTGCGTGGAGTACTCGCCGAACCGTTTGATGTGCTCGGTCAGGTACGGCGAGATGTGGGCTAGACGAGTAGTTCCAATTGCGGGGTTCTCAGACGGAGGGAGGGTGTCCAACATCGGGTTGTGACGACCGATTTAGACACCCTCTTGACGGCACTGTACGTGCATGTCGATGACCGTTTGAAGACCCCGCGGTGGCGCGGACGTCCGCCGCGACTGACCGATGCCGAGCTGGTGACCCTGGCGGTGGCCCAGGCCGTGCTGGGCTTCCACTGCGAGGCCCGCTGGCTGCGCTTCGCCCACGCCCACCTGCACGGGATGTTCCCGTACCTGCCGCAGCGGCCCGCCTACAACAAG
>NZ_LIRK01000919.1 GCF_001419765.1 Streptomyces torulosus | reverse complement strand
GTTCAGCGTTCAGCGTTCAGCCGCCGAGGATCTCGCGCGCCAGCTTCGCCGTCTCGGTCGGGGTCTTGCCGACCTTGACGCCGGCGGCCTCGAGGGCCTCCTTCTTCGCGGCGGCCGTACCGGAGGAACCGGAGACGATGGCGCCGGCGTGGCCCATGGTCTTGCCCTCGGGCGCGGTGAAGCCCGCGACGTAGCCGACGACCGGCTTCTTCACGTTCGCCTTGATGAAGTCGGCGGCACGCTCCTCGGCGTCGCCACCGATCTCACCGATCATCACGATGAGGTCGGTGTCGGGGTCGGCCTCGAACGCGGCGAGCGCGTCGATGTGCGTGGTGCCGATGACCGGGTCGCCACCGATGCCGACGGCCGACGAGAAGCCGATGTCACGGAGCTCGTACATCATCTGGTACGTCAGCGTGCCGGACTTCGAGACGAGACCGATGCGGCCCGGCTTGGTGATGTCACCGGGGATGATGCCGGCGTTCGACTGACCGGGCGTGATCAGACCGGGGCAGTTGGGACCGATGATGCGGGTCTTGTTGCCCTTCTCGACCGCGTACGCGTAGAACGCGGCGGAGTCGTGCACCGCGATGCCCTCGGTGATGACGACCGCGAGGGGGATCTCCGCGTCGATGGCCTCGACGACGGCGGCCTTGGCGAAGGCCGGCGGCACGAAGAGGACGGATACGTTCGCGCCCGTCTTCTCAATCGCCTCGGCGACGGTGCCGAAGACCGGGATCTCGGTGCCGTCGACGTCGACGGTCGTGCCCGCCTTGCGGGGGTTCACGCCACCGACGATGTTCGTGCCGTCGGCCAGCATGAGCTTGGTGTGCTTCATGCCCGTGGCACCGGTCATGCCCTGGACGATGACCTTGCTGTCCTTGTTGAGGAAGATAGCCATGGCTGTGTGTCCTCGTCCCTTACTTCGCAGCCGCGAGCTCGGCGGCCTTGTCGGCCGCGCCGTCCATGGTGTCCACGCGCTGGACCAGCGGGTGGTTGGCGTCGGAGAGGATCTTGCGACCCAGCTCGGCGTTGTTGCCGTCGAGACGGACGACGAGGGGCTTGGTGACTTCCTCGCCCTTGTCCTTCAGCAGCTGCAGCGCCTGCACGATGCCGTTGGCGACCTCGTCGCACGCGGTGATGCCGCCGAAGACGTTGACGAAGACGGACTTGACGTCCGGGTCGCCGAGGATGATCTCCAGGCCGTTCGCCATGACGGCGGCGGAGGCGCCACCGCCGATGTCGAGGAAGTTGGCGGGCTTGACGCCACCGTGGTTCTCACCGGCGTACGCGACGACGTCCAGGGTGCTCATGACGAGACCCGCGCCGTTGCCGATGATGCCGACCTCGCCGTCGAGCTTGACGTAGTTGAGGCCCTTCTCCTTGGCGGCGGCCTCCAGCGGGTTGGCCGACGCCTTGTCCTGGAGCTCCTCGTGCGAGGGCTGACGGAACTCGGCGTTCTCGTCCAGGGAGACCTTGCCGTCGAGGGCGATGACATCGCCGGAGGCGACCTTCGCCAGCGGGTTGACCTCGACGAGGAGCGCGTCCTCGGCGACGAAGGTCTTCCACAGGGTGACGAGGATGTCGGCGACCTTGTCGGCGACCTCGGCCGGGAACTTCGCGGCCTCGACGATGCCGCGCGCGACCTCGGGGGTCACGCCCTCGTTGGCGTCGATCGGGGTCTTGGCGACGGCCTCGGGGCGGGTGGCCGCCACCTCCTCGATCTCCATGCCGCCCTCGACGGAGGCGATGGAGAGGAAAGTGCGGTTGGTGCGGTCGAGGAGGAAGGAGACGTAGTACTCCTCGACGATCTCCGGCGCGGTCTCGGCGATCATCACCTTGTGGACCGTGTGGCCCTTGATGTCCATACCGAGAATGTCCGTCGAACGGGCCACAGCCTCGTCCGGGGTGGCGGCGAGCTTCACGCCGCCGGCCTTGCCTCGACCACCGACCTTCACCTGAGCCTTGACGACAGACTTGCCGCCCAGCCGCTCGGTGATCTCGCGCGCCGCCTCAGGCGTGTCGATGACTTCACCGGCCAGCACCGGTACACCGTGCTTGGCGAAGAGGTCCCTCGCCTGGTACTCGAACAGGTCCACGCGCTTCCGTCCCTATCAGTGATCGCGGTTCGTTGGATGCGTGGGCGTGCCGCGAAGGGCAACGTGACGTCCGCCGAGAGTCACAAGGGAGGCGCACACGGTGTCCGAGCGCGCGGCATGTCCGTCTCGCAGGTTATCGCTGCTTCCGGGAGCCCCCTAAATCGCGCGTCACACCTGAGCGGTGATACCTGTCACATGATGCCGGGCTCACTGGCACGGCGTGCCGGATGTGAGCCGCATGTGCGCCATATTGCGGGGCCTCACCCGGCTGGGGTGCGCCCGGTGAGGCCCCTTTTCCGGGCCCTTCCTCGACTCGGGGAAGGGCCAGCGGCGGGTGATCGTCTCCCCAATGAGGACCACCCGCCCCTCTCCGTCGGCATCCACCCGAACCCGACCGACGGTTTTCGGCCGTCCGGGTCTCCACCGACGGAGAGCAACACTGGAGCAGCGCTACGGGCCGGACGCGTTCACCCGGCCCTCCCGCGCACCGGCCGAGCGGCACGATGCACGGGGCACGGTCACCGGCCGCGCGGGATGTAGCCCGGCGCGGTCGAGTCGGCGAGGGCCTCGACGCCGGTGACGGCGTTGCCGGCGAGCGGCGTGCCGGTCACCCGGACGGTCCCGGTGAGGTCCTCGGCGAACGGGGCGACCTGCCCGGCGACCGGGCCGACCTCGCCGGCGACACCGTGCGCGAAGGGGGTGACGCCCTCCACCACGCCGTACGCGAGGGGCGCGACACCGTCGGTCACGCCGTGCGCGAAGGGCGTCACGTCGTCCGTGACGCCGTACGCGAAGGGGGTGACGTCGTGCGCGACGCCGTGCGCGAGGGGGGTGACGTCGTGCGCGGCGCCGTAGGCGAAGGGCGCGGCGTCGCCCGCCACACCGTCGGCCAGGCCGGTCGCGCTCCCGGCGACACCGTCGGCCACGGGGCGGACGTAGCCGACGACCGCGTCCGCGACGGGCTGTACGGCGCCGACCGTGCCGTCCGCGAAACGCTGCGCGGCGCCGGCCGTGCCCTCGGCGAACGGATGCGCGGCACCGACCGTGCCGTCCACGAACGGCCTGGCCTCCTCCGCAACGAGCCGACCCGCGAACGGCGCCGCGTCCTCGGTGACCAACCGCCCGGCGAAGACCGCGGCGCCGTTCGCGGGTCG
>NZ_LIRK01000918.1 GCF_001419765.1 Streptomyces torulosus | reverse complement strand
CCGTGGGGGAGGCGGTGGTGGGTGCGGGTGTTCCGGGGGCGTGACTGGCTGTGGCACCGGCCGCTGTTGTGGTTGTGGGGGTCGGTCCCGCCGGTGACTTTTTGGTCGGCGTCGGCTTGAGGTGCTGGGGAGTTGCCTGGTTGGCAGGCGACGGCACGTCGACGGAGGTCGGGGCGCCGAGGCCCACGCGCCGGGTCCGGCCGGTGGTGCTCCGCTGTAGGGGTCGGGGGGCCGGGAGCGGAGGAGTGCTGGGCACGGAGGTTGTGCTGTTGGGTGTGGTGGAGCTGGGCGCGACGGGGGTCGTCGGCGTCGGGGTGCTCAGGCTGGTGACTCGCGAGGGGGCGCCGTGCTGCTGGGGCGTGGACCTCTGGACGTTCGACTTGGTGCCGTCGGGTCCGGCGGTCATGCCATGGGGGCCTGCCTGTGTGGCGGCGGGGGCGCTTGACGAGGTACCAGGGGTGACCGTCGACCGCTGAACGCCGAGTGGGGCGTTGGTGGTTGGTGGGAGGTGAGGACTCGGGACGTCCACCTTGCCGTTCGAGTTGGTCGCTGTCGGTGCTGTCGGTCTCTGCGGGGCCGTCGCGGCCACCGGGCCGGACGAGTCCGTCGGCGCCGGACGGCCGGGGGTGGTCCTCGAAGGCGTGGGACCGGTTGTCGTTCGAGCAGGCTGAGGCTGCGCGCCGGTGGGTTCGGTCGACCTACGATTGCCGGGAGCCGGGCTCCGCTGGACGTCCAGCCGTCCGCCGACGGGGCCCTTCGCCCCAACGCCAGGCCCCTGCACGCCGTTGCCGTTGCCGTCGCTGCCGGTCGAGTCGGCGGAGGCAGACGGCGTACCAATCGGGTGGCTCGACGCCCGCTGCACCTTGGCCACCTGAGGGCTCGGCTCAGCCGCCATTACGTCGCGGTCGCCCCCTTGCGCTGTGTACGGGACGGTCGGGGTCGGCGTACCTGCGCGGGACCCGCCCTCCAAATCACCGCCGGACCGAGGCGCCGGCCCGCGCCCCACGCCCACGGCCTCGCTCCGCACAGGCTGCGCACCGCTGGGGCCGGCCGCCGCGCGAGCGGGTTCGCTTGCCGCCCGCTGAACCGTGGCCCCCGTACGACTGCCCTCAGCGACGGGCCCGCCAAAGCCGGTCACCGTGCGATCGGAAACAGCGGCGGACGTGCCGTCGGGACCGGCATCGGACTGCCCACGGAGCACGGCAGCCGGGCCACCGGGGCTCACCCCCGCCCCACCGGAACCGACGGTCGAGCGCTGGACACCGGTACGCCCCGCCGTACCGCCACCGCCCGCCGTGACGCCGCCAGTTGCCGCCGCACCACCAGCCGGGGCCACATCGCTGCCGGCCGCTCCGGCGTCGCGCCCCAACGGTGAGGCGCCCGAACCACTTGGCGACACCATGCCGCTGCCGCCCACTGTGGCGCCGCCAGTTGCTGGCGTACGAGCCGATTCGCCGAAGCCGTCACCCGGAACTCCGGTCATCGACCCGTTGCGGGGAACATGCGCCACAGCATCGCGGCCCCCGGATGCAACGTCCGTCATGGAGCCGTGGTCTGGAGCATCCGCCGTCGAGCCATTGCCCGCGGCGCCCGGTGCGGTGGAGCTGTCGCCCACTGCGCCGACCGTCGTGGAGCCCCCGCCCGCAGCGCCCACGGCAGCGGGACCACTTGTCGCCCCACCGGGCCCCGGCCCCTGGTGTCGTACCGCCGGAAGCGCGCGCCGCTGTACGGCGGGCGCGGCGGGGCCCTTCGTCAGCAGGGGCGGCCGAGACGCGTGTGGACGGGCAGCCGGAGTCACCGGAGTAACACGGGGCCCCACAGGCCGGGACGCCCGGACGGAATGCGCGCGCTCCGCACGCTGTACCGACCGCTCCGCACGCTGTACCGCCCGACCATCGTCAGCCGCCCGCCTGTCCACAGCCGGCCGCCCACTCTCGCTCGGCCGCCCACCCTCGGACGGCCGCTCAACCCCGGCCGACCGCACCTCACCGGGCGCGGCGCTGATCGGGTCGCCGTACGTGCCGTCGTACGCGTCGTCGTCCACGTCGGCGGGAGCCTCCCCGGCCGTGCCGAAGCCCGGCCCCTGGCCCAAGGGCTCCGCGTCGGCCCTCGCCACCGGCAAGGTGAGCGAGGGCAGTTCCAGCCCCGACGTGGGCCGTGCCGAAGCCGTGAGGACGTCCTTGATCAGCCCGCTCGGGGCGTCGGGCAGGACGGCGTGTGAGAGCGACCCGGTGAAGGACGGGTTCTGCCAGGTGGTCAGCCGCCCGCCGAACCCGGCGTCGGCGACAGGCGCGTCGCGCACGGCGGCCCGCTGGATCGGCGCCAACCGCGCCCAACCCGCCACCGAAACACCGGGGTCCCCCGCAGGCACCGAGTCACCCAAAGACCCCGAACCCTCCGAGGGCCCCAAAGCCTCCACAAGCCCAGATGCCCCGGAACCCACCGATCCCCCGGAACCCACCGAACTCCCGGAACCCGCCGAACTCCCCCCGGCGTCAGCCCCGCCC
>NZ_LIRK01000917.1 GCF_001419765.1 Streptomyces torulosus | reverse complement strand
GTGCGCCCGCGCCTGCTCGCTCTCGCGTGGGCCGGCACGGACTCCCGGCGTACGCCTCTCAGACGTACTCCGTGGGGAGGACCGGCTCCCCGCGCGACAGCTGGGTCGCGGACAGCGGCAGCCTCGCGCGGGCGGCCGTGTGGCGGTCCCGTACGACGTCGAGGGGCTCGCGGGCGAGGACCCGGCCGTCCCTGACCAGCGGGACCAGGAGCTGGTGCTCCTCCAGCTCCGCCGGGACCGGCCCGGTGCCGATGACCTCGGCCTCGGCGACCCCGTGCTCGTCCACGCGCCGGGCCGCCCACTTGCGGCCCCCGACGGACGTCTTGCCGCCGGTGGACTTCTTCGCCACCGGCACCAGCGGCGCCGTGGGGTCGGCGGACTCCGCCCGCGCCACCAGCTTGTAGACCATGGAGGCGGTCGGGTGCCCGGAGCCGGTCACCAGCTGGGTGCCCACCCCGTACGCGTCCACGGGCGCCGCCGCCAGCGAGGCGATCGCGTACTCGTCGAGGTCGGAGGTCACGATGATGCGGGTGCCGGTCGCCCCCAGCTCGTCCAGCTGCTGGCGCACCCGGTGGGCCACCAGCAGCAGGTCACCGGAGTCGATGCGGACCGCGCCCAGCCCGGGACCGGCGACCTCCACGGCCGTCCGTACGGCCTCGGTGACGTCGTAGGTGTCGACGAGCAGCGTGGTGTCGCGGCCGAGGGAGTCCACCTGGGCCTGGAAGGCGTCCCGCTCACGGTCGTGGAGCAGGGTGAAGGCATGGGCGGAGGTGCCCACGGTCGGGATGCCGTAGCGGAAGCCCGCCGCCAGGTCGGAGGTGGAGGTGAAGCCGCCGACGTACGCGGCGCGCGAGGCGGCCACCGCGGCCAGCTCGTGGGTGCGCCGGGCGCCCATCTCGATCAGTGGGCGCTCCCCGGCGGCGCTGGACATCCGGGAGGCGGCGGCCGCGATCGCCGAGTCGTGGTTGAGGATGGACAGGATCACGGTCTCCAGGAGCACGCACTCCGCGAAGGTGCCCTCGACCCGCATGATCGGCGAGCCGGGGAAGTACACCTCGCCCTCCTGGTAGCCCCAGACGTCGCCGCTGAAGCGGTAGCCCGCCAGCCAGTCGAGGGTCTCCGCGTTGACGACGGAGCGCTCGCGCAGGAAGCCGAGGACACCGGGGTCGAAGCGGAAGTTCTCCACCGCGTCCAGCACCCGGCCCGTGCCGGCCACCACGCCGTACCGCCGCCCCTCCGGCAGCCGCCGCGTGAAGACCTCGAACACCGACCGCCGCTCGGCCGTACCCGCCTTCAGGGCGGCCTGGAGCATCGTGAGTTCGTAGTGGTCCGTGAAGAGCGCGGTCGAGGGGACATCCACCGGCAAACCAAGGTCCGCTGTGTTCATGGCAGGGATCGTACCCCCATCTCGTCAATCTGACGATTTCTGGGTCCGATTTCTGACGGACCCTCCGTCGCACGGGTCCCCGTTTGTGCGGGGACCCCCCTGTGGTGGCAGCATGGGCCGTGTGACGGCAGCCGCACCCATGGAGATCGAGAAGACCGAATCGGCGGAGGAGGTCTTCGCCGTACCCGAGCCCGATGTGCCGTGGGTGACGATCGTCCACAACGACCCGGTGAACCTCATGAGCTATGTGACCTATGTCTTCCAGGCCTATTTCGGGTACTCGAAGGACAAG
Organism: Streptomyces torulosus; assembly: GCF_001419765.1. Lineage (GTDB taxonomy): Bacteria > Actinomycetota > Actinomycetes > Streptomycetales > Streptomycetaceae > Streptomyces > Streptomyces torulosus. Next base: position 4,346 of record NZ_LIRK01000917.1, on the reverse strand, counting down.
GCCACCAAACTCATGCTCGACGTCCACCACAAGGGTCGCGCGGTCGTCTCCAGCGGGACACGCGAGGAGATGGAGCGCGACGTCCAGGCCATGCACGGCTACGGTCTGTGGGCCACGCTCCAGCAGGACCGGAAGTAGCCACGGGCGGCAGCCGCGGGCCGGACGACCCGGCCTGACACGACACGACCGGAGTGAACGACCAACCCGATGCCAGGAACCTTCGAACCGCTTCCCGGCGGCGGCGCCGCCGTCGCGCTCGACGAGGTCGAGATCTCCATCATCCGTTCGCTCGCGGTCCAGCTGCTGGAGCTGATCGGTCCGGGCCCCGCCGAGGACGCCCCCGACGACCCGCTCGCCGAGCTGTTCGCCGAGGGTCCGAGCGAGCCCCCCAAGGACCCCGTGCTCAGGCGTCTCTTCCCCGACGCCTACAGCGACCCCGAGGGCACCCCGACGGCCGACCAGGCCGAGGAGCAGCGGGCGTATTCCTCCGAGTTCCGCCGCTTCACCGAGAACGACCTGCGGGCCGGCAAGCGGGACAACGCCCTCGCGGTGATCCACTCCCTGGACGGGCTGTCGGCGGCCGGCGAGGGCGGGGCCGTGCTCAAGCTCTCCCCGGACGAGTCCCGGCGGTGGCTCGGCTGCCTCAACGACCTGCGCCTCGCCATCGGGTCCCGGCTCGACGTCGTCGACGAGGAGGACACCGACCTCCTCTACCGGCTGCCCGACGAGGACCCGCGCAAGCCGATGGTGATGGCGTACCTGTGGCTGGGCGGTCTCCAGGAGACGCTGATCACCACGCTGATGCCCTGAGCGCCCCGCCGCCGGAGGCGCCGGTGGCGGAACTCACGGTTCCCTCCGGAGCCCTTCCGGGTTGGCTTCGCGTTCGCTCAGAGGACACTCAAATCCGGATAACGATCGTGTCACCACGGCGGTGAGGGATGCCCTCGTGGGGGTTATTTGTCCGCTTCTTCCTGTGTTGTGCGCCACAAAACGCCTCGCCGATCAAGATTGCGGCCGTGATAAATCTTCACGACCGCCCGGGGGACACCACCCTTGTCCACCGGGTGCGCCACCAGCCGACGACCGTCGGCCAGGCACGAGCGAACCAGCTCAGCTCCATCACATCCGGGGGGATCGGAACCCGATCCGGGGTCGACGAACGACTCGGATCGGCCCAGCGTGGAGAAAGGCGCACAACACATGACCTCCGCTCAGGTCGACAACAACGGCAATGACGCCGTGCGCGGCGAGGCCTCCGAAGAGGGGTACGAGCGCGGGCTCGGCAGCCGCCAGGTCCAGATGATCGCGATCGGCGGCGCCATCGGCGTCGGGCTCTTCCTCAACGCCGGTGCGAACATCGCCAAGGCCGGACCGAGCCTCATCCTGATGTACGCCGTCGCCGGCGTCATCATCTTCTTCATCATGCGGGCGCTCGGCGAGCTGCTCCTGTACCGCCCGGTCTCGGGCTCCTTCGCGGAGTACTCCCGCGAGTTCCTCGGCCCGTTCTTCGGCTACTTCACCGGCTGGACGTACTGGCTGCTGTGGGTCGTCACCGGTATGGCGGAACTGACCGCCGCCGCTATCTACATCAACTACTGGTTCCCGCAGATCCCGCAGTGGGTCTCGGCGCTGGTCTTCCTGGTCGTCCTGTTCGTGGCCAACCTGATCTCGGTGAAGCTGTTCGGCGAGATCGAGTTCTGGTTCTCGATGATCAAGGTCACCGCCATCATCGGCATGATCGTGATCGGCCTCGGCGTCCTCACCTTCGGCTTCAGCGCCGCCGGCGACACCGCCGCCGTCTCCAACCTGTGGGCCTTCGACGGCTTCTTCCCCAAGGGCATCGGCTCGTCCCTGATGACCCTCCAGGGCGTGATGTTCGCCTACCTCGCCGTCGAGCTGGTCGGTGTCACCGCCGGTGAGTCCGAGAACCCGGAGAAGACCCTCCCCAAGGCGATCAACACCCTGCCCTGGCGTATCGCGCTGTTCTACGTCGGCGCCCTCACCGTCATCCTCTGCGTGGTGAAGTGGACCGAGTTCGCGCCGGGCGTGAGCCCGTTCGTGAAGGCCTTCGCGGTGATCGGCATCCCCGCCGGCGCCGGCATCGTCAACTTCGTCGTGCTGACGGCGGCCCTGTCCTCCTGCAACTCCGGCATGTACTCCACGGGCCGCATGCTGCGCACCCTGGCCGACAGCGGCGAGGCCCCCAAGGCCTTCAACAAGCTGTCCGTCACCAAGACGCCCGCGCTCGCCATCGGGGTCTCCGTGCTCTTCATGGGCATCGGCGTGGTCCTCAACTACGTCGTCCCCGACAAGGCCTTCGAGTACGTCGTCTCCGTCGCCACCGGCGCCGGCATCTGGACCTGGCTGATGATCCTGGTCAGCCATGTCCGCTACCGCCGTGCGGTCGACGCGGGCCGCCTGCCCGCCTCCTCCTTCCCCGCCCCGGGCGGCGCGACGGGCAGCTGGATCGCCATCGTCTTCCTCCTCTTCGTCACCGGTCTCATCGCCTACGACCACGAGGCCCGCGTCAGCCTCTACGTCATGGCCGGCTGGGCCGCCGCCCTCGGCGTCGGCTGGCTGGTGCTGAAGTCCCGCAACCCCGAGGTCACGGCCCGCCGCGACACGGACCTGGAAAAGGTCGGCTGACCGCTCCACCCGGGGAGGCCCACCGGCCTCCTGCCCGGCATGTGGGCCGCCGCGTACCAGCCTTCGGTACGCGGCGGCCCTCTGCTTATCCTGACGAGCATGCTGACCATCACCCAGGCCCTCGTCGACCAGATCGTCGCCCACGCGCGCAAGGACCACCCGGACGAGGCGTGCGGCGTCGTCGCGGGCCCGGCCGGCTCGGACCGCCCCGAGCGCTTCATCCCGATGCTGAACGCGGCCATGTCGCCCACGTTCTACGAGTTCGACTCGGGCGACCTGCTCAAGCTCTACCGCGAGATGGACGACCGCGACGAGGAGCCGGTGGTCATCTACCACTCCCACACGGCCACCGAGGCCTACCCCTCCCGCACCGACATCTCCTACGCCAACGAGCCGGGCGCCCACTACGTCCTCGTCTCCACCGCGGACACCGACGGGCTCGGCGACTTCCAGTTCCGCTCGTACCGCATCGTCGAGGGCGAGGTGACGGAGGAGGAAGTCCTAATCGTGGAGGCGTACTGAAAGCTTTCGACGTTACCGTGGCCGGGCAGGCCCACCCACCCCAACTGCCCACTACGGAGACGGTGTTGACACAGCCGATGGCACGGACACGACGACTGAACGGACAGCGCCCCACCCTGGAGGACGTCGCACGCGGCTCGGGGGTCTCCAAGTCCACCGTGTCACGGGTGATCAACGGCGAGGGCAAGGTGCGCGCGGAGGTCGTCGAACGCGTCCGGGAGGTCGTCGCCGAACTGGGCTACGTACCGAACTCCGCCGCCCGGCAACTGGTCACCCGCCGCAACAACGCCATCGCGGTCGTCGCCAGCCAGCCGCAGAACCGTCTCTTCATCGACCCCTTCTTCGACCTCCACTTACGCGGCATCCGCAAGGAACTGGTCGCCCACGGCGCCCAGCCGGTCCTGCTGTTCCTGGAGGAAGAGGAGGAGTACCCGCGCGTCGGCGACTTCCTCGGAGGCGGCCACGTCGACGGCGCCCTGCTCTTCTCGCTGCGCGCCTGCGACCCGCTGCCCGGCATGATCGAGCGGCTCGGCCTGCCCGCCGTCTTCGGCGGCCGCCCGCTGGTCCGCGGCGGCGAGACCGTACGGGAGTGCGTGTACGTCGACGCCGACAACCGGGGCGGCGCCCGTGCGGCCGTCCGCCATCTGGTCTCCCTCGGCCGCGAGCGCATCGCCACCATCACCGGCCCCTACGACCAGGAGGCCTCGGCGGTGGACCGCCTGGACGGCTACCGGGACGTCCTGCTCGACGGCGCCTCGCCCGAGCTGATCGAACGGGCCGACTACACCCGGCAGGGCGGCGCCGAGGCCATGGCCGCGCTCCTCGACCGGCGCCCCGACATCGACGCCGTCTTCGTCGCCTCCGACCTCATGGCCTCCGGAGCCCTCCAGGTGCTGCGCGAGCGCGGGCTGCGGGTCCCGGACGACATCGCCGTGGTCGGCTTCGACGACCTCGCCCCGATCGCCGAGCACACCGACCCGCCGCTGACCACCGTGCACCAGGACATCGAGGGCATGGGCCGGCTGATGGCCCGCCTGCTGTTCAGCCGCACGGACGATCCGGCCGCGCCCGAGCCGTCCGCACCGGAGCCGGGCGCCCTGTCGTCGGTGGTCACCCCCACCCGCCTGGTGGCCCGCCACTCGGCCTGAACGCCCCGACGCCGCGCTGGCACCCCGCCC
>NZ_LIRK01000916.1:220-1334 GCF_001419765.1 Streptomyces torulosus | reverse complement strand
CCGTCGGTGCCGGGCATCCGGATGTCCATGAGGACCACGTCGGGGCGGTGGACGCGGACGAGGTCGACCGCCTCCCGACCGTCGGCGGCCTCGCCGACGACCTCCAGGTCCGGGCACGAGTCGATGAGGATGCGGAAGGTGGCCCGCAGCAGGGCCTGGTCGTCGGCGAGCAGCACGCGAATGGTCATGAGGTCGGTCCGCCTTCGAGCTGGGGGGTGCGGGCGCGGGGGCGCAGCGGAAGATCGGTGGTGACCTCGAAGCCGCCCTCGGGTCGGTGGCCGGCGCTCAGGGCGCCGCCGACCGACTGGGCGCGCTCACGCATGCCGATGAGACCGAAGCCGCGGCAGTTGTCGAACACACTGGCGGGGGGAGCGGTGCCGCCGCCCTCGTCGGTGACCGTGATCGTCAGATGCGACTCCCGGTAGGCGAGGCGGATCCGGGCCGCGTCCGCGTCGGCGTGCTTGCTGACGTTGGTGAGGGCCTCCTGCACGATCCGGTACGCGGTCAGGTCCACGCCCGGGTCGAGCGGCCCCGGCGGGCCCTCCGTGGTCATGGTGACCGTGAGGCCCGCGGACTCGCACGCGGCGACCAGGTCGGGGAGCTGGTGCAGGCCGGGGGTGGGGGCGAGGGGCGCCTCCGGGTCGTCGGGCTGGCGCAGCACACCGACGGTGGCCTTCAGCTCCCGCAGCGCCGACGACGTGGTGGCGGTCAGGTCGGTGAGGATCCGGTGGGCCTGCCCGGGATCGACGCGGGTGAGGTGCGCGGCGGTGCCCGCCTGCGCGTTGGCGAGGGCCAGATGGTGGGCGACCACGTCGTGCAGGTCGCGGGCGATNNCGCGCCGCACCTGGGTGGCCTTGCCCATGGCGAGGGGCAGCAGCAGCCAGAAGACGGGGCCGATCGTCCGGATCAGCAGGGAGAGGTGGTCCATGGAGTCGGCGTACACCGCCGCGAGCGTCGTCGCCCCGATGGTGGTGAGTCCGTAGACGCGGGTGGTGTTCCGGTCGGTCTGGGTGGACAGCCAGTACAGGCCGCCCATGACCGGTGCCAGCAGCAGGGGGGTGACCAGATAGCCGAGGGCGACCGCGACGATCGTGCACAGCGCCGTGATGACCAG
>NZ_LIRK01000916.1:0-172 GCF_001419765.1 Streptomyces torulosus | reverse complement strand
CAGCATCGCGGCCATCGTCAGATCGATGAGGAAGGGATGGCTCTCGGAGAACTCCTCCAGGCGGTCGGCGTAGCGCCGGTCCAGGCTGATGCTCATCGGGACTCCGGTCGGTGGGACGGGGAACCATGGTGGTCGACGTCGGGCGCGCACGCCCCGGGGGCCGTCCGTGGCG
>NZ_LIRK01000915.1 GCF_001419765.1 Streptomyces torulosus | reverse complement strand
ACTCGCGGTGACCGGGGACTCACGGTGACCGGGGACTCGCGGTGACCGGGAGCTCGCGGTGACCGGGGACTCGCTTTTCGGGTGCGGGTGAGTGGGGGGCGGCGCCGGGGAAAGGCACGGGGCACAGCCGCTGCTTTTCAGGGGCGCGGGGAACTGCGCGAGGAACCACGACGCACCCGCACCCGCCGAACAGACAGCGCGCCCCCGAGCTACTGGGCGCCCTTCACCTACCGCCCCCGTCCTCCCGAGCCCGCTCGTCGCACAGCCGCGCCCCCGTCGCCGTCTCGCACGGCACGTGCCCCTGGCCGCGGATGACGCTCTGGGCGGTGCCGCGGCGCAGGTGCGCGAGGAAGCTGTCGGCGAGGGAGTCGGCGGGCGGGCGCCGATACGTGTAGGCGTACTCGGCGCCGTAGTACGGGTAGCTCGCGTCGCCCGTCTCCAGGTTCTCGACGGAGGGCTCGCGACCGTCGAGGGCGAGGCCCAGGAGGCCGGGCCGGCCGGTGGCGACGGTCAGCTCGCTGTAGCCGATCGCGCCGGGGAGCCGGGCGACCGTGGTGAGGACCTGTTCGGTGGAGTCGAGCTCGCAGCGGGTGACCGCGTCCGGGGCGGACAGGTCGTCCCGGCGGCAGTCCAGCGACGTGCTGGGCACCCGCTCCCAGCCGTTCAGGACGGTGCGCTGGAAGACCTGCCGGGTACCGGAGTCCGCGTCGCGGCTGACGAGGACGACGGGGATGTCGGGGAGCGACGCGTCGAGCTGTCTCCAGCGGGTGATCTCGCCGCGGTAGAGCCGGCGTACGTCGTCGACGGTGAGGGTGGCGCCGGGCGGACGTATGCCGTCGTTGACGACGAGGGTGAAGACGGACAGCGCGACCCGGTGTCCGACGAGACGCGCGTCCGTGTTCGTGCTCGGGCCGTCCGAGAAGGCGATGACGGGTGGGGAGCCCTTCTTCGACTGCGCGCCGAGCAGGGCGAGTTCGTTGACGCCGGCCGAGCTGCCCCGGGCGTCCACCGTGATGTCGGCGCCCTCGCAGTCCTTCTCGTACTCCTCGGCGAGGCCCCGCAGCACCGGCGCGAACGCGGTCGACCCGGTGAGGGTCAGCTCGCCCGTGGCGCACTCCACGGGCGGCGGGGTGTCGTCCCGCACGACGATGATCGTGGCCAGGGCGACCACGCACAGCGTCAACATCACGGTGATGAGGCGGGCCGCGCGGCTGAACAGCGGCGGCTTCTCGTCCGGGGTGGCGCTGCGGTTGGGGTGGACCTCGCCGTCGCGGATGCCGCCGATGAGGCGGATCGGCCCGGCGACGTCACCGCCGGAGAGCAGCACCAGCAGCTTGAAGTGGTCGCCCCGGTTGAGCGGGACGCGGGGGATGCGGAGCACTCCGTCGCGGTAGCCGAAACCGGCGGCCGCGGTGAAGTGGTCCATCAGATGGTCGGTGCCGGACGGCTGGGTGACCGACACGCCCCGGATGACGCGGCCGCTGAACACGGCGGTCAGACCGTGGAGTTCACGGCCGGTGTAGTCGTTGTCGGCGATGCTCTGCGAGCCGTCGTTCTCGATGCGCAGCAGCACCAGGGTCGCGTCGGACATGTCCGGTGCCTCGTCGAAGAGGCCGAGCCGGACGTTGGCCCGGCCCGCACGCACCCCGTGGCCTATCGGGTTGTCCATCTGCACGCGGTACCCGATCCGCTTGCGGCGCGGCACCCGGCGCTCGTACCAGACCATCACGGCGGACGCCACGACACCGGCCACGGCGGTCGCCACCGCCACCACGTTCTCCGCGCTCAGCCACTCCTGCACGTGAGCCACTCCCCCGAGCCTTACGCTCCGCAGTCAAGCGGGGACACCGTACGGCGCGGGGAGGGGACAATCCGGGTACGCCCCCGGATGTTCAGCCGAAGTTCTCCGGGGACCCCGACAGCCCCCGGGGCGGGCGGGGTTCGCCGGTCGGCTCAGCCGCCCTTCGTGTACGTCACCGACTTGCCCGCCGTGTCCACGCGGCGCAGGCGGCCGTCGGGGAGGAGGGTGACCGTGGTGGCGGCGCCCGGTGAGCAGGACGTGGCCGGTTCGCCCTCGGTGACCGTGGAGGGGCCGATCCGCAGAGGGCCGTCGTCGTCCGGCGCCTCACTCAGCTCCGCCTCGAACACGCAGTGGTACGTGCCGCCCGCCTCCAGCGGGCCGTCCGCCGTCAGGGAGAGCACGGTGTCACCGACCTCGCCCTGCTGGATGACGAGTTCACGGGTGTCGGACCCGTCGGAGCCGCTGAGGGTCGCGTTCCAGGTGCCGAGGAAGTCCTCCGGGATCGTGCCCGCGTCCGGGGACTCGGTGGTGGGGTCGGGAGAGGTCTCCGGGTCGGTCGGCCCGGGCGTCGTCGGCCCGGGGGTCTCGGGCCCGCTCGTCGTGGGCCCGCCCTTGCCGTCGTTCTCCTTGCCGCCCTCCTCCCCCTTCTTCATCAGCGCGTACACCGAGCCGCCCGCGCCGAGCGCCACCACCAGGGCGACCGCGACGAGGACCACGGAGGAACGCCTGCCGCCGGACCGGTCCGGTCGCGGCCGGCCGCCGGGGCCCTGGAGGGGCGTCGGCCCGTACGGAGGGGTCGCGCCGAGGCCGCCCGCGGCGCCGAGGGCCTGGTGACCGCCGTACGGCTGCTGCCCCCCGTACGGCGCCTGCCCCCCGTACTGCTGCGGATCGGCGTACGGCTGCTGCCCGTACGTCCCGTACGCGGCCTGGCCCTGCGGGCCGCCCTGCGGATAGCCGTAGCCGGGGGCCGCGCCCGACGGCTGGCCGTACCCGGCCGGGGACTGCGGATGCGCCGGCTGCTGCGGGAAGCCGTACGCGGCGGGGCCGGGCGGCGAGGTGGGCGGAGGCGGCGGGGAGCCCGCCCTCACGACCTGGGTGGGCAGCCGGTCGAGCGGCGCGGAGCCCGGCCCGCCTGCCCCCGGGGCCCCGGGCGGAGGCGGCACGGCACCGCCCTCGGGCCCGCCGGCGGCATGACCGGGGGCGCCCTCGGGGTGGCCGGAGGGGCCCGCGTACGGGGATGCCGGGGCGCCCGGCGGTGTCGGCGCGCCCCCGGCGGAGGCGGGCGTCCCCGAGGCGGCGAACCCGGCAGCGGCGGCAGCAGCAGCGGGCGGCTGCTTGGTGAGATCGGGCGCCCCCGATCCCCCGCCCTCAGCCGGACCACCGGACGCCCCGGGCACCCCGGGCAC
>NZ_LIRK01000914.1 GCF_001419765.1 Streptomyces torulosus | reverse complement strand
CTTCTAGGGAGGGGAGAGCCGTAGGCAGACGGGTGGGGAGGGCGGTCGAGGAGCCGACCGCGTGGGTGTCAACTTCGGGTTGACACCCTTCCCCCGTCAACTTACGGTTGACACATGACGACGAACCCGCGAGTCACGGCATCCGTGCGTCTCGACGACCTCATCGAGGCCATCAAGAAAATCCATCCGGAACCGCTCGACCAGCTCCAGGACGCGGTGATCGCCGCGGACCACCTCGGAGACGTGGCCGACCACCTGATCGGCCACTTCGTGGACCAGGCGCGACGCTCCGGCGCGTCCTGGACAGAGATCGGCAAGAGCATGGGGGTGACCCGGCAGGCGGCGCAGAAGCGGTTCGTGCCGAAGGCCGAGGCCGACCTCGACCCCGAACAGGGCTTCGCCCGCTACACCCCGCGGGCCCGCAACGCGGTCATGGTCGCGCACGGCGAGGCCAAGGCCGCCGGGAACCCCGAGGGCCTGCCCGCCCACCTCGTCCTCGGCCTCCTCGCCGAGCCGGAGGGGCTCGCGGCCAAGGCGATCGTCGCGCAGGGGGTGTCGCCGGAGGCGGTGCGGGAGGCGGCGACGGCCGCGCTGCCGCCGGCCGTGGACGAGGTGCCCGAGCTGATCCCGTACGGCTCCGACGCCAAGAAGGTCCTCGAACTCACGTTCCGTGAGGCGCTGCGGCTGGGTCACAACTACGTCGGTACCGAGCACCTCCTCCTCGCGCTCCTGGAGTTCGAGAACGGGGAGGGCGTCCTGAGCGGTCTGGGCATCACGAAGACGGCGACGGAGGAGGACGTGGCGCGGGCGCTGCGGGCGGTGACGGAGGGGTAGGGAGCAGGGCCGCTTTTCGGGTGCGGGTGAGTGGGGGTTGTTCTCGGCCGCACGGGGGCGCAGCCCCGGGCGCTTTTCAGGGGCGCGGGGAACTGCGCGAGAAACCACGACGCACCCCCACCCGCCGAACAAGCAGCGCACCCCCGAGCTGCTGGGCGCCCATTGTCAGACCCCCCTGCGACACTCACCCCATGACCGACCGGTGGGCTCTCGCTCCGACCGAGGACGGCGGCGTCGAGCTCGCCCCCCTCGGCCCGGACGGGCTGCGCGCCGGACCCGTGACTCGGGAGCCGGACCTCGCGGAGGCCGTGCGGCGGCGGGAGCCGGACGTCGGGCGGTGGGTATGGCGGGCCACCGCCGAGATCTACCCCCGGCTGCTCGCCGACGGCGTCCGCGTCGAGCGGTGCTACGACATCGAGGACGCCGAGACCCTGCTCCTCGGGCACGAGGGCCGTCTCGGCGAACCCCGCTCCGCGGCCGCCGCGCTCGCCCGCCTGCGCCGCACCCCGGTCCCCCCGGACCCGCCGCTCCGCTCCGCGGAACCCGGCGCCCAGCCGTCCCTCTTCGAGCCGCGCCCCGTCCACGTCCCCCTCACCGATCTCATCGAGGTCTACGCGGACCAGCAGCGACGGCACGACACCACCGCCCACCCGGACCGGATGCGGCTGCTGACCGCCGCCGAGTCGGCCGGGATGCTCGTCGCCTCCGAACTGAACCACGCCGGAATGCCCTGGCGGGCGGACGTCCACCGCCAGGTCCTGCACGAGATGCTCGGCGAGCGGTACGCGGGCGGCGGCGAGCCGCGCCGGCTGGCCGAGCTGGCCGACGAGGTGTCGCAGGCGTTCGGCCGCCGCGTGCGGCCCGATCTGCCGGCCGACGTCGTCAAGGCGTTCGGGCAGGCGGGCATCCGGATCCGCTCCACCCGGCGCTGGGAGATCGAGTCCCTCGACCACCCCGCCGTGAAGCCGCTCCTGGAGTACAAGCGGCTGTACCGCATCTGGGTCGCGCACGGCTGGTCCTGGCTCCAGGACTGGGTCCGGGACGGCCGCTTCCGGCCCGAGTTCCTCGCCCACGGCACCGTCACCGGCCGGTGGGTCACCAACGGCGGGGGCGCGCTGCAGATCCCGAAGGTGATCCGCCGCGCCTGTGTCGCCGACCCCGGCTGGCGCCTCGTCGTCGCCGACGCCGACCAGATGGAGCCCCGGGTCCTCGCCGCGATCTCCCGCGATCCGGGACTCATGGAGGTCGCCGGACGCGGCACCGACCTCTACCAGGCCGTCTCCGACCGGGCCTTCTCCGGCGACCGCGACCAGGCCAAGCTGGCCGTCCTCGGCGCCGTGTACGGGCAGACGTCCGGGGACGGCCTCAAGAACCTCGCCGCGCTGCGCCGCCGTTTCCCCAGGGCAGTGCAGTACGTCGACGACGCGGCCCGCGCGGGCGAGGAGGGCCGGCTGGTGCGGACCTGGCTGGGGCGTACGTGCCCGCCGGCGGCCGGGGCCTCCGACGCGGCGGGCGAGGAGGCGGGCATCCCCCAGGCCGAGGCCGCGCCCGACGGCGGCGACCAGGAGCAGACGACCGAGTGGGTGCCCGGGTACGCCTCCACCAACTCCCGCGCCCGCGGCCGTTTCACCCGTAACTTCGTCGTCCAGGGCAGCGCCGCCGACTGGACCCTGCTGCTCCTCGCCGCGCTGCGCCGCACCCTCGCCGGGATGGCCGCAGAGCTGGTCTTCTTCCAGCACGACGAGGTGATCGTGCACTGCCCGGCCGAGGAGGCGGACGCGGTGGTGACCGCCATCCGGGAGGCGTCGGAGCTGTCGGGGCGGCTGACGTTCGGGGAGACGCCGGTGCGGTTCCCGTTCACCACGGCGGTGGTGGAGTGCTATGCCGACGCGAAGTAGCCGCGGGGCGGAAGGAGCAACCGGCCGAAGGCGCTTCCCCTCACTACTCCCGCTGCTCGCATCCCCTCACTCCTCCCCCAGCAGGCGGCGCAGTTCGCCCATCACCGTCGACTCCGTGCCGTCGAGCACGGCCAGGGCGCGCCGCCATTCGTCGCGCGCCTCCTCGGTGCGCCCCCTGGCCCGCAGGAGCAGGCCCCGCTGGTGGCGGGCGAGGCCGACGGCGTACTGGTCGGCGCGGCACACGGCGAAGTCGAGGAGGAGGGCGCACTCGCGGTCGGCCCGGTCGGCCTGTCCCAGTTCGCGCAGGGCCCGGACCAGACCGAGCCGCGTCTTGGACTCGCCCTGCCAGTCCTCGTCGTCGCCGAGGACCCGCAGGCTCTGCTCGAAGCTGCGGACGGCGGCGGCCGGTTCGCCGAGCCTGAGATGGGCGTAGCCGATGTTGCAGTGCGCGGTGTGCCGTACGACGACGCTGTCGGCGATCTCACCGAGGGCGAGACTCCGCTCGTGGTGGGCGATGGCGGCCCGCGCGTCGGTGTGCTTGACCAGGTTGCCGAGATGGCTGAAGGTGACGGCCTCGCCGTACGGGTCGCCGAGCTGCCGGGACAGCTCCAGGCTCTCCCGGAGCGCCTCCTCGCTCTCCTCGTACCGGCCGAGGCTCTCCAGCACGAGCCCCCGGTTGTTGAGGCACCGCCGTACGCACGACACGACGCCGAGCTTCCGCCACAGCGTCAGGCCCTGGTCGTTGAGGTCGAGCGCGTCCGAGGCTCGGCCGGACATGAAGTGCAGCCCGGCCCGGTCGGTCAGCGCGAACGCCTCCGCCTCGTCGTCCCCCAGCGACCGCGCCACGTGCAGGGCGTACCCCCCGAGCACATCCAGCTCGGCGAGCCGGCCGCCCCGGTGGAGGTATGGGAAGAGGTGGCGGACGAGGGCGGGCGCGTACGCCGCCGTCCCGCCGTCGCTGCCGGGCTCGCGGGAGCAGCGCTCCACGAGGGCGACGATGTTGGGGAGTTCGCGGTCGCCCCAGGCGAAGGCCTCCTCGGCGGAGGCGAAGGGTTCCGTGGCGGTCGCCGCCGGTTCCGTCGGGGTCGTACGGAGCCGTTCATCGCGTTCGTGGCCGGGCGGGAGCAGCACCAGCAGGCTCTCCCGGGCACGGGCGGCATACCAGCGGAGGGCTTCGGTGGTCTCGCCCCCGGCGGTGGGGCCGGTCCTCGGGTCGGCAGGGGCTGTCGTCCCGTCGGCCGCACCGGGCTGGACCGTGTCGGTCCGGGCCGCGTCGGCGAGTTCGCGGGCGAAGTGGCGGACGAGGTCGTGGGGGACGTAGCGGCCGTATGTCGTCTCCTCCAGTAGGGCGACGTCGACGAGGCGGTCGAGGGCGGCCTCGGCGCGGCGTTCGTCGATGCCGGCCAGGCGGGCGAGGAGGGGGGCGCCGTAGGCGGGCAGGTCGAGGGCGCCGATGAGGTGGAGGACGTGCGCGGCGTCGCCGTCGGCCTCACGGTCGGAGGCGCGCAGGGCCTCGTGGGCGACGGCGAGGGAGCGGCGGACGCTCAGGTCGTCGTATTCGAGGTGGTGCAACCGGCTCTCAGTGGCGGCCAGTTGACCGGCGAGCGCGTCCGGGGTGAGTGCGCGGCGAGCGGCGAGGCGGGCCGCGACGACGCGGAGGGCGAGCGGGAGCCGCCCGGTGAGGGCGACGAGGGGGTGCGCGGCGTCGAGCCCGGCCGCGCGTCCGGACGCGGCGCGCAGCAGCGCGGCGCTCTCGTCGTCCGACAGCGGGGCGAGCGGGAAGCGATGGGCGCCGTCCAGCGCGGTGAGCGGCGAACGGCTCGTCACGATCACCGCGCACCCGGCACCGGCGGGCAGCAGCGGGCGTACCTGCGCGGCGTGCGCGGCGTCGTCCAGCACCATCAGCGTGCGGGTCGGCGCGAGCGTCGAGCGGAGCAACGCGGCGGCCGCGTCCGGGTGTTCCGGGATTCGGCGCGGGTCGGTGCCGAGGTCACGGAGGAGTGCGGCGAGGGCCTGGGCCGACGTGAGGGGCGTCATGCCCGGGGTCGCACCGCGCAGGTTGACGTACAGCTGGCCGTCCGGGAAGCGGTCGGCCAACTCGTGGGCGAGGTGGAGGGCCAGGGCGCTCTTGCCGACACCGGCCATGCCGCTGATCACGACCGGTTCCGCGGCCGCCGGGCGCCTCGGGGGACGGGACGGAGCGTGAACGGGACCGTGGCCGCCCGGTGGGCGCGGTTCGCGGGCGGTGGGCCGCATGGTGTCCCGTACGCCGTGACCGCGGGTCGGCGTGGTCACGGCGAGCGCGGCCCGCAGCTC
>NZ_LIRK01000913.1:564-1402 GCF_001419765.1 Streptomyces torulosus | reverse complement strand
GGGGCCGGTGCCTGTTGCGCGTGGCCTGGGGAGGCCACCGGCCCCGGGGCGGACCGGCGGCGGTTACGCGTTCCTGACCTTCAGGGCGCGGTTCAGGTCGTCGAGTTGGTCGACCAGCTTTCGGCGTAGGGCCGGGATGGGGGCGGCCTCGGTCAGGCAGCGTTCGCCCAGGCCGAGGGTTTCCGCGTCCACCGTGTGGACGGGGAACGCCCAGCGTCCGGCGGCCTCCGCGATGGCCGGGCCCCGTCGGGCGGCCAGCGCGACCGCGTCGTCCCAGTAGCGGTCGACGTACTCCTGGAGGAGTTCCGTCTGTTCCGGCTGCCAGAAGCCCTGGGCGGTGGCGGTGAAGAGGTAGTTGGAGAGGTCGTCGGTGGTGAACATCGCCTCCCAGGCGGCCCGCTTGGCCTCCGGGTCGGGGAGGGCGGCCCGGCAGCGGGCGGCGCCTTCCTGGCCGGTGGCGCTGGGGTCGCGTGCCAGTTCCTCGGCGATCGCGTCGGCGTCGACCGCGCCGAGGACGGCGAGCCGGCCGAGGACCCGCCAGCGCAGCTCGGGGTCGAGTTCGGGGCCGCCGGGGACCGTGCCGTCGGCGAGCCAGGCGGCGATGGTGTCGGGGTGGGCGGCGACGTCGATGAAGTGACGTACGGCGGTCAGGCGCAGGCCGGGGTTGTCGCCGTCCTCGGTGCGGCGGATGAGGTCGCGGCACAGGGCGGCGAGGGTGGTCAGGCCGGCGGGGCGCTGCTCGGGGGTGAGGAAGCGGTCGGCGATCTGGGTGGTGGCGAAGGTGAGGACGCCCTGGACGATGGCGAGGTCGGTCTCGCGGGGCAGATGGGTGCGGGCG
>NZ_LIRK01000913.1:0-552 GCF_001419765.1 Streptomyces torulosus | reverse complement strand
TCGGGGAGTCCGCTGAGGTGGCCGGTGACGGTGGTGAAGGAGTCGGGGTCGAAGCGGACCTTGGCGTAGGTGAGGTCGCCGTCGTTGAGGAGGAGCAGGGCCGGGCGTTTGCCGATGGGCTGGTCGCCGGTCTGCGGGATGTCGAGGGCGAGGCTCTCGCGGAGGGTGAGGTGGCCCTGGTCGTCGCCGGGGTCCTGGTCGTAGACGCCGACGGTGATGTGGTGGGGGCGGGTGCCGGCGTGGTCGACGGTGAGGGTGTAGGTGCTGTCGGTGCCGCGGGTGACCTTGGGGGTGAGGGTGTCGACGCCGGTGGTGCGCAGCCAGGCGTCGGCCCAGGCGTGGACGTCGCGTTCGGTGGCGCCGGCGAGGTTGTCGATGAAGTCGGCGAGGGTGGCGTTGCCGAAGCGGTGGCGGGTGAAGTGGGCGTTGATGCCGGCGAGGAAGTCCTTCTCGCCGAGCCAGGCGACGAGCTGACGCAGGGCGGAGGCGCCCTTGGCGTAGGAGATGCCGTCGAAGTTGAGGAGGGCGGCGGCCTGTCTCTTAGACACGTCT
>NZ_LIRK01000912.1 GCF_001419765.1 Streptomyces torulosus | reverse complement strand
CACAACGGCCGTACCTCGGCGCCGCCCCGTCGTGGAAGACGGGGCGTCGCCGAGGTACGGCCGTTGTGCGAGGACGCGGTCGCGGTCGGGTTCGAGATCCCGGACGAGCTGGCCGAGGAGTTCACGTTCGCGCCCGGCCAGTCGCTGACGCTCCGGCGCGAGATCGACGGACGGGACGAACGCCGCTCCTACTCGATCTGCTCACCGGCGGGTTCGGCACCGCGCATCGGCGTCCGGGTCGTACCGGGCGGCCTGTTCTCCTCCTGGCTCGTGAACGACGTACGCCCCGGCGACACCGTCGAGGTCATGCCGCCCACCGGCTTCTTCACCCCGGACCTCACCGCCCCCGGCCACCATGTGCTGATCGCGGCGGGCTCCGGCATCACTCCGATGATCTCCATCGCCGAGTCGGTCCTGGCCGCCGACCCCCGCTCCACGGTGACCCTCTTCTACGGCAACCGGCGCACCGGCACCGTGATGTTCGCCGACGAGCTCGCCGACCTGAAGGACCTGTACCCGGCCCGCTTCCAGCTGGCCCACGTACTGTCCCGCGAGCCGCGCGAGGCGGAGCTGCTCTCGGGCCGCCTGGACGCCGGACGCCTCTCGGCGCTCATCGGCTCCCTCGTCGATGTCGACACCGCCGACCACTGGTGGCTGTGCGGACCCCACGGAATGGTCCGCGACGCCCAGCAGGTCCTTACCGGCCTCGGCGTCCCCGTCGACCGCGTCCACCAGGAACTCTTCTACGCCGACGACGAACCCGTCCGCGAGGTCCGCCACGAGGAGGCCGCCGCCGAGGGCCCCGTCAGCGAGGTCACCATCACGCTCGACGGCCGCACCACCACCGCACCGCTGCCCCGCGACCGCACGATCCTCGACGCGGCGCAGCGCACCCGCCCCGACCTCCCCTTCGCCTGCAAGGGCGGCGTCTGCGGCACCTGCCGCGCGCTCGTCCCCGACGGCAAGGCGGACATGCGCCGCAACTACGCGCTGGAACCGGCGGAGGTGGCGGCGGGGTACGTGCTGACGTGCCAGACGTATCCGGTGTCGGAGACGCTGACGGTCGACTTCGACACGTAGGGGTTGGGGCCGGGCGCCTTCTGACTCGGGGGTGCGGGTTCATCGGCGACTGCGGGTGCGTGGGGTTGTTCGCGCAGTTCCCCGCGCCCCTGAAAAGCGACCGGGGCTGCGCCCCGTGCTTTTCAGGATGAAGGCCGGGCCGCAGGCCCGAAGCCTTCAGGGGCGCGGGGAACTGCGCGAGAAACCACAACGCACCCGCACCCGCCGAACAAACAGCGCGCCCCCCAGCTATGAGGCGCCCGGCCTCACGCGGAGCGCATCGCGTCGCGGCACAGCAGCCGCAGCGACCCCTCTCCCGTGTAGCAGCGGCGGGCCTCCTCGAAGGGGTCCCAGTAGCGGCCGTCCCAGGTGCGGACCCAGTGGTCGCCCCCGTCCTCGACCCACTCACCGCCGGCCCACCGCACGACGACCTC
>NZ_LIRK01000911.1 GCF_001419765.1 Streptomyces torulosus | reverse complement strand
ACACGGGGTTCACGGTGGGCGTGCCGGTCGGGGGCGTGGTCGGGCTCGGGGGTTCGGTCGGTCTCGGGGGCGCGGTCCGACTCGGCGGTGTGGTCGGGTGCGGGCGCCTGGTTCGGCTCGGGCGCGGGCGCCCCGTTCTCCTGCCGGCTTCGGGTCGCCCGGCGTTCGTACCAGAGGGTCGCCACCGCCGCCGCTGTCAGCACCACGCCCGCGCCGATCAGCAGGGGTTGCAGGCCCGCCTTGACGTAGCGGAGGTAGAGGTCGGTGGAGCCCGCGTGCAGGAGGGCGCCGCCGGTGAGGAGGAGGACGACGGTCTGGGCGTGGCGGTTCACAGGAGCACCGTCCCGACGAGGGCCGAGGCCAGGATCGCGAGGGCGAACGTGGCGGGGGCGAAGCGGAGCGCGAAGGCACGGCCGAACGTGGCGGTCTGCATGGCGAAGAGTTTCAGGTCGATCATCGGCCCGACGACCAGGAAGGCCAGCCGGGAGGTCAGGGAGAACTGGGTCAGCGACGCGGCGACGAACGCGTCCGCCTCCGAGCAGATCGACAGCAGCACGGCCAGTACGGCGAGGGCGAGGATCGCGACGAGGGGGTTGTCGGCGGCCGCGTTCAGCCAGCTCGCCGGGACGACCGCCTTGAGCGTGGCTGCCGCCATGGCGCCCACCACCAGGAACCCGCCCGCGTGCATCACGTCGTGCCGTACCGAGCCCCAGAACGCCGCCCCCTTGCCGAGCCCCTCGTAGGACGGCCGCTCCGGCGGGCGCATCCACTCGCCGCGCCCCAGCCGCTGCCAGAGCCAGCCCATCGCGCACGCCACCAGCAGACTCGCCACGAACCTGGCCAGCACCATCTCGGGGTTCCCCGGGAACGCCACGGCTGTCGCCGTCAGCACGATCGGGTTGATCGCGGGCGCGGAGAGCAGGAAGGCAAGCGCCGCGGCGGGCGTCACCCCGCGCCGTACCAGCGCGCCCGCCACCGGCACCGACGCGCATTCGCACCCCGGCAGCACCACACCGGCCATGCCCGCCGCGGGGACCGCCAGCGCGGGCCGTTTCGGCAGCGCGCGGGCGAAGAACGACGGCGGCACGTACACCGCGATCACCGCCGACAGCAGCACCCCGAGCACCAGGAACGGCAGCGCCTGGACGACCACCGCCACGAACACCGTCATCCAGCTCTGCGTCACGGGCGCGGCCAGGACACGGCGGAGGGGGCCCTGCGCGGCGACGGCCAGAACCAGCAGCATGGTGAGGAGGAGGGGGGAATTGAGGTGCCGGCCGCGGGAATCCTGCGGCGAGGCGCCGGCGTCGCGGTCGGGCGATCCGGGCGCGTGCGGTGCGTGCGAGCCGCCCTCGGCACCGGCGCCGGGGCCCGGCCGGTCGGGGGCTTCCTTGGTGATGGCCACGGGGGACGGTACCTCCGTACGGGTACGGCAGTGCTGCGCGGGTCGGTGCGCCCTCCCCTCCCATACGGCGACGAGGCCGTTCCCGCTCACGTGCCGCGCTGCGACGCGCACCACAGACCGAGCCTTTTTCGTAATGGGATCCATTTTCATGTAGCGTCTCGTGCGGCATTCCGCCGTTCGACGAGGAGGACCCCATGGCCGTACCCAAACGGAAGATGTCCCGCAGCAACACCCGTCACCGTCGCGCCCAGTGGAAGGCGAGCACACCGCAGCTGGTGCCCTTCACCGTGGACGGCGTCACCCATCTCGTACCGCAGCGGCTGCTGAAGGCGTACGAGCGCGGACTGATCCACCCCGAGGGCTGAGCACGGTGTCCACGGCGTACGACGGCCACGACGGACTCGACCGGCTGCCCGTCACCGTGCTCTCCGGCTTCCTCGGCGCGGGCAAGACCACCCTGCTCAACCATGTCCTCGCCAACCGCGAGGGGCTGCGGGTCGCGGTCATCGTCAACGACATGAGCGAGATCAACATCGACGCGGCCCTCGTGCGCGGCGGTGAGGCGGCGCTGTCGCGGACGGAGGAGCGGCTGGTCGAGATGACCAACGGCTGTATCTGCTGCACCCTGCGCGACGATCTGCTGGAGGAGGTGGACCGGCTGGCCCGCGAGGGGCGCTTCGACTATCTGCTCATCGAAAGCTCAGGCATCTCCGAGCCGATGCCGGTCGCCGCGACCTTCGCCTTCGCGCGGGACGACGGCGCCACGCTCGGGGATCTCGCCCGGCTGGACACGATGGTCACCGTCGTCGACGCCGTGAACTTCCTGCCGGAGCTGGCGGGCGGCGACGAGTTGGCGGCACGGGGCCTCGACCAGTACGAGGAGGACGAGCGGACCGTCAGCGATCTGCTGATCGACCAGGTCGAGTTCGCCGATGTGATCGTGCTGAACAAGCTGGACCTCGTGGACACGGCGACCGCGGACCGGCTCGCGGGGACTCTGGCCCGGCTGAACCCGGCCGCGCGCGTCGTGCCGGCCCGGTACGGGCGGGTGCGGGTGGCGGAGGTGCTCGGGACCGGGCTGTTCGACCTGGAGCGGGCCCAGGAGGCGCCGGGGTGGGTGCGGGAGTTGAACGGGGACCATGTCCCGGAGACCGAGGAGTACGGGATCTCGTCGACCGTGTTCCGGGCCGGGCGTCCGTTCCATCCCGGGCGGTTGTGGACCTTCGTGACCGAGGAGCTGGACAGCGGGCGCTTCGGGGAGGTGCTGCGGTCGAAGGGGTTCTTCACGCTGGCGAGCCGGCCGCTGGTGGTGGGCCTGTGGTCGCAGGCGGGGTCGGTGGCCCGCTTCGAGCCGTCGGCAGTGCGGGGTGGCTCCGCCGGTGAGGCGCAGGAGTTGGTGTTCATCGGGGCTGGGTTGCGCGGGGAGGCGTTGCGCGACGCGTTGGGTGAGTGCCTGGTGCGGGACGGGGAGGTGGGGGGTGCGGCCGGCTTCGACGATCCGTTTCCCGCCTGGGAGACGTTCGGGGTGGAGGAGCGGTGTGAGCA
>NZ_LIRK01000910.1 GCF_001419765.1 Streptomyces torulosus | reverse complement strand
TGCGGCGGCGGGGGCGGCGGCGACTGAACGTGGGGAGGCGTGCCGCGACTGGTGCCCGGCGACCACAGGCCCTCACGATGCGCGCTGTCGCGGACGGCCCTCGCGATGTCGCGATGCGCGCCGTCCCGGGCGGTCCTCGCGAGCGATCACGGACCGGCTGTCACAGACCCGTGCGTTGACCGGTCCTTCTCGTGTGCGCCTCCGGACCGGGCGGCGCACCGGGTGCGGCGGAGGGTGCCGTGTCCGCCGGGAAGCGTGTCAGTGAACGGAGACAGTGATGAAGATCGTGGTCGTCGGCGGTACGGGGCTCATCGGCTCGCAGGTGGTCGCGCTCGTGCGCGACAAGGGGCACGAGGCCGTGGTCGCCACTCCTTCCACGGGCGTCGACACTCTCACCGGGGAGGGCCTCACGGAGGCGGTCAAGGGCGCGGACGTGGTCGTGGACGTGTCGAACTCCCCCTCGTTCGAGGCGGAGGCGGCGCTGGACTTCTTCACGCGCGCCGGGCGCAACCTCGTCGCGGCCGAGAAGGAGGCCGGCGTCGGCCACCACGTCGTCCTCTCCATCGTCGGCGTCGACCAGGTGCCCGACTACGGCTACTACCTGGCCAAGGTCGCCCAGGAGAACGCCGTGCGCGACGGCGGCGTGCCGTACAGCGTCGTGCGGGCCACCCAGTTCTTCGAGTTCATCGCCCCGGTGATGGACATGTCCACCCAGGGCACGGAGGTACGGCTGTCGTCCACGCGGCTGCGGCCGATCGCGTCCGCCGAGGTCGCGGCGGCCGTCGCCGAGGCGGCGCTCGGCGCACCGTCGAACGGTGTCCGTGACATCGCGGGCCCCGAGATCCTGCCGCTCGCCCGGCTCGCCGAGATCACGCTGGCGGCGAAGCCGGACGGCCGTTCGGTCGTCACCGACGAGACCGCCGGCCTCTTCGCGAGCATGCCGGACGTCCTCACGGGCGACGACACCGCGCACCTGGCGACCACCCGCTACGAGGACTGGCTGAAGCAGAGCTGACCAGGCACTGGCTCAAGCAGGACTGACCCGGTGGGCCGAGCGCTCGTACGCCCGTAGCTTGGCCGGGGTCAGGATCCAGTAGAGCCCGTCGATGCCGTCCGGGCCCACCGTGGCGCTCACCAGGGCCACGGTGGCGCCGTCCCTGACGAGCCGCAGGCTGGGCCGGCCGTTGGCCTCGACCACGTCGTAGTCGGCGCCCGGGAAGAACTTCCTGGCGAAGGCGCTGATCCTGGCCACCCGCCCGGCGCCCGTGACCTCCAGACGGGCCACACCGCGCATGCCGTTGCCGTCGGCGTAGGCGACGACGTCGGCGGAGAGGACCCCTTCGAGCGCGGCGACGTCACCGTGGCGTGCCGCCGCGACGAACGCTTCGAGCAGCCGCCGGTGTTCCGCCGTGTCGACGGGGTCGCGGCGCTCGGCGGCCAGCCGTTTGCGGGCCCGGCTGACGATCTGCCGGGTGTTGGCCCGGGTCACCTGGAGCATGCCGGCGATGTCGTCGTACGGGTAGTCGAAGGCCTCCCGCAGGACGTAGGCCGCCCGCTCCACCGGGTTGAGCTTCTGCAGGACGAGGAGCACGGCCAGTTCCACCGCCTCGCCGCGCTCCGCGCCGACCTGTGGATCCACGCTGGTGTCCACGGGCTCCGGCAGCCAGGGCCCGACGTACGCCTCGCGGCGGACCCGCGCCGACTGCGCCACGTTGATCGCCAGCCGCGTCGTCGCCTTGGCCAGGAACGCGCCGGGGTCCAGCACGGCCGCGCGGTCGGCCCCCTGCCACCGCACCCACGCCTCCTGCACGACGTCCTCGGCCTCGGACACGCTCCCCAGCACCCGGTACGCGATCCCGAACAGCCGCGAGCGCAGCCGCTGGAACACCTCGGCGGCCTCGTCCAGCGAACCGCCGGTGGCGGTGGGACCGGGGGTGGGGCCCCTCTGACTCCGTTCCTCCGGGGCCCGGGTTGTCGGAATGCGACCACGAGGCGCTCACGGACCCGGCGATCGTCTCCCTCTCAACGACCGAGCGACCATGGACGATGTGACAGTGCTTTTCCGGAGCACAAAAAAGGGCCTGTCGTTCTACCGGGAG
>NZ_LIRK01000091.1 GCF_001419765.1 Streptomyces torulosus | reverse complement strand
CGGCCCGCTGACCGGCGTACTGACCGCGCTGCTCGTCAAGGACCCGCTCGCGCCGCCCGGCGCGGGGGAGGTGGACCGCATGCTCGCCGTCGCGGCGGGACAGGCCGCGCCCCCGGCGACCGGCGGCACACCGGCCGACGCCGCCCCCGCCTTCGGCCCGGCCCCGGGCTTCGGCCCGCCCCCGTCGTTCGGTCCGCCGCCGCCCGCGGACCCGTCCGCCACGTCGTACCGGCTCCCGCCGCCGCCCGGAACGGGACCCTCTGGAACGGGCACCTCCGGGACGGGGCCCCTGGGAACGGGTCACTCCGGACCGGTGGGATTCCCCACCTCCGGGGCGCGGGGAGCGGGGTCGCCGACCGCCGGGGGCGCCTCGCCGTGGCGCCCGACGGGCCAGGGCGGGCCCGCCGTTCCCGACCTCGGCGTCGTGCCCCAGCCCGCCACCAAGGTGACGGGGGGCGGCAGCCCTCCACGGCGACGCCCCGTGCTGGCCGTCGTGACGTCCGTCGCCGCGACGGCACTCACGGGCGTCCTGGTGTGGACGCTGCTGCCCGACTCCGGTGACGACGTGAAGGAGCCCAGGGCGTCGGCGACCTCCCCCACCGCGGACAGGGGGGCAGGTGCCACGGCGTCGGCGGACGCCACCAAGGACGACGAGAAGTCCGACGCCGCGGACGACGGCACCTCGAAGAAGACCGGCGACCTCCTCACCGAGGAGGGCCTGCGGTCCACCGCCGCCAAGTTCAGGGCGGTCATGGGCGGTTCGAAGGTCACCCGGTACGTCGTCTACCCCGAGTACGCGCTGGCCGAGGCGCCCGTGAAGGGCAAGGAGAAGCTGTACGACAGCTTCAGCTACCGGGGTGGCGACGTCGCGGTCAAGGACGGCCCCGGCGGCACGATCACCAGCGGGGACGGCCCCGCCGACCTGGACGACTTCGCGTGGGACGCCGTACCCGGGCTGTTCCGCAAGGCCGACAAGACCCTCGGCGTCGACAACCCCACGTCCCGCTACCTCGTCATCAGCCCGCCCGGCGTCTTCGACGACGAGCCGACCATGAGCGTCTACCTCGCCAACGACTACGGCGGCGGCTACCTCAAGGCGAACACCAAGGGACAGATCATCTCGACGTACCCGATGGAAGCCGGCTGACCCATCCGAGTCCGCCCGCCCCCGACAGCGGGCGGGCGCGGCCTCGGGAAGTTCGAACATCGGCTTTCGGCGCCGCAACTTCCTCGCCCCCGCAGCAGGAGCACGTCAGAACTCCGTGACCTGGAGACTCTCGCCGGGGCCGCGCGTACGGTGCCCCCTTGTGCCCCGGTGCATTCGGCTTCCTGTGCAGCCATGACCTCATCGCCATGCTCGACGGCCCATGCTCCGACAGCGTCGATGGGTGCGAGCAAAGTCCGCCCCAGGGCGGTGAGTCGGTACTCAACGCGTGGTGGCGCTCCGGGGTGTGCCTCCCGGTCCACCAGTCCGTTGGACTGCAAGCGCCGCAGTGTCTCGGTGAGGACCTTGGAGCTGATCCCGCCGATCCGCTCGCGTAATTCGACCGGACGTCTGGGGCCGTCGCGCAGTGCCCAGATCACGACGGCGTTCCAGGCGTTGGACAGGGCGGCCAGCTGGGTCCACCGGCGGCGCGCCCCACGTAACCTCATCCCGTGTCAGCCTCCCGCCTGCATCGCGTCGCCGTCCTCGTGCTCGAGGGCGCGAAGCCGCTCGACGTCGGAATCCCCGCGCAGGTCTTCACGACGCGCGCGAGCATGCCGTACGAGGTGCGGGTGTGCGGGGCGACACCCGGCCTCGTGACCGGTGGCGACGGCCTCGCGTACCACGTCGACCACGGCCTCGACGCCCTGGCGTGGGCCGACATCGTCTTCGTCCCCGGCTACCGGTTCCCGGACCGCGAGGACCCGCCGCGGGCCGTCGTGGACGCACTGATCGCCGCCCACGCGAGGGGCGCGCGGCTCGCCGCCATCTCGACCGGCGCCTTCGCACTCGCCGCCACGGGCCTGCTCGACGGCAAGCGCGCCACGACGCACTGGCACTACACACGGGCGCTCATGGCCCGGCACCCGCTCGTCCAGGTCGACGAGAACGTGCTGTTCGTCGACGAGGGCAGCGTGCTCACCTCGGCGGGCGCCGCCTCCGGCATCGACCTGTGCCTGCACATCCTGCGCGGCGACCTCGGAGTGGCCGCGTCCAACCACGCGGCCCGGAGGCTGGTCGCGGCCCCCTACCGCAGTGGCGGCCAGGCCCAGTACGTGCCGCGCAGCGTCCCCGAGCCGCTCGGCGAACGCTTCGCCGCCACCCGCGAATGGGCGCTGCACCGGCTCGGCGATCCCCTCACCCTCGACCTGCTGGCCCGCCAGGCGGGGGTCTCGCCACGCACGTTCTCCCGACGCTTCGTCGAGGAGACCGGCTACACGCCGATGCAGTGGGTGATGCGCGCCCGTATCGACCTGGCCCGCGAACTGCTCGAACGCTCGGAGCGCAGCGTCGAACAGATCGCCGCCGACGTCGGGCTCGGCACCGGCGCCAACCTGCGTCTGCACTTCCAGCGCATCCTCGGCACCACACCGAGCGAATATCGGCGCACGTTCACGCGGGGCGAGTGAGCCGCCTGGGGCGCGCAGACCGCCGCCGGGGGTGAGTGACCTGCCCGCCGGGGGCCGCCCCTCGCCCAGAGCCCGCCTCCCACCTGGGACGACTGACCTGCCCAGGGGGACGCTCCCCGCCCGGAACCCGCCTGGCGGGATCCTTTTGAACCATGGCGATACCGCCACTGTCAGTGGCCCTGCCGGCAGGCGAGCCTGGTGGCGAAGGGAAGGGACCTCACTCATGACTCGCATCGCCATCAACGGTTTCGGCCGCATCGGACGCAACGTGCTGCGCGCACTGCTGGAGCGCGACAGCGCCCTCGAGGTCGTCGCCGTCAACGACCTGACCGAGCCCGCCACTCTCGCCCGGCTGCTCGCGTACGACAGCACGGCCGGCCGGCTCGGGCGGCCGGTGACCGTCGACGGCAACGTCCTCGTCGTCGACGGCCGCCGGATCACGGTGCTGGCCGAGCGCGAGCCGGCGCAGCTCCCGTGGGCCGAACTCGGCGTCGACATCGTCCTGGAGGCCACCGGCCGCTTCACTTCGGCGAAGGCCGCCCGCGCCCACCTCGACGCGGGCGCGAGGAAGGTGCTCGTCAGCGCCCCGTCGGACGGCGCGGACGTCACCCTCGCGTTCGGGGTCAACACCGACGCCTACGACCCGGACGTGCACACGATCGTCTCGAACGCGTCCTGCACCACCAACGCGCTCGCCCCGCTGGCCGCGGTCCTCGACCAACTCGCCGGTATCGAGCACGGGTTCATGACGACGGTGCACGCCTACACGCAGGAGCAGAACCTCCAGGACGGTCCGCATCGCGACGCCCGTCGCGCCCGCGCCGCCGGCGTCAACATCGTGCCGACCACGACCGGCGCCGCCAAGGCGATCGGTCTGGTGCTGCCGAACCTCGACGGCAAGCTGTCGGGCGACTCGATCCGCGTACCGGTGCCGGTCGGCTCGATCGTCGAACTCAACACGACCGTCGCCCGCGACGTGACGCGCGACGACGTGCTCGCGGCGTACCGCGCCGCGGCGGAGGGGCCGCTCGCCGGCATCCTCGAGTACTCGGAGGACCCGCTCGTGTCGTCCGACATCACGGGCAACCCCGCGTCGTCGATCTTCGACTCGGCCCTCACCCGCGTCGACGGCCGCCACATCAAGGTCGTCGCCTGGTACGACAACGAGTGGGGCTTCTCGAACCGTGTGATCGACACGCTCGACCTCCTCGCCGCCCGCTGAACGGCTGCTGAACGCTGCTGAGTGGCCGCTGACCGACCGCTGACGCCGCCGGGGTGATGCCCCCGGCGGCGTCAGCCGACCGACGGGCTTGTTCCCTCTTCACCGCCCTCACTCTAGTCAAGTTTGACTAGAGTGAGGGCGTGACCGAGACGACGATTCCGATACTCCCGTGCCGCACCCTTCAGCCCGTCCTCGACTTCTACACCGCCCTCGGGTTCGACGTGACGTTCCGGCAGGCGAGCCCCAACCCCTACGCCGTGGTCGAACGCGGCGGCATCCAGCTGCAGTTCTTCGGGATGAAGCACTACGACCCGACCCGATCGTTCAGCACCTGCTACGTCCGCACCGATGACGTCGACGGGCTGCACCGCGCCTTTCGGGCCGGACTCAAGGCCGCGTACGGAAGGGTCCCGAGTCGCGGACTGCCGCGCATCGGGGCGCTGCGGGACGCCTCGCACGGCATGCGGCAGTTCCTCATGACCGATCCGGGCGGCAACTGTGTCCGCGTCGGCCAGCCGATCAGCGAGGACCGGCACCACCGGCCCGCGCCCGAGGAGACCTTCGCCCGGGCCCTGCACTACGCGTCGCTGTTCGCGGACTCCCGGGAGGACCCGGCGGCGGCCGCCAAGGTGCTCGACCAGGCCCTCGGCCGTACCGACGAACGGCCCACCCCTGTGCAACTGCTGCGCCTGCTGGTGCTGCGCGCCGATGCCGCCAGACGCCTCGGTGACGAGGAGAGGGCGGTCTCCGCGCTCTCCGAGGCCGTGGCGGTCCACCTCACCGCTGGGGAACGGGACGCGGCCCACGACGACCTCGCGCGTCTGGAGGAGTTGCTGGACGACCAGGACATGCGCTGAACGCGGTGGCCGGCCCGCCCGAGCCCGGCCGGGCCGGTCACTTCTGGTCGGTGTGCTCGTCGCGCACCCGCTGGGCGACGTCCCGCAGCTTGATGTTGTGGTGCTGGGAGATACGGCGAAGCACGTTGAACGCCTCGTCCTGGCTCAACCGGTGGCGCTCCATGAGCATCCCCATGGCCTCGCCGATGGCGTGCCGCGTCTCCAGGGCGTGTTCGAGCTGGTCGATGGTGCGGGCGTCGGCCAGGGCGACCGCGGCGTGGGAGGCCAGCAGCCACCCGGCGGTCTCGATGTCCTGGCCGAACGCGCCGGGCCGGCGGGAGTACAGGTTGAGGGCGCCGAAATCCTCGTCGCTGGTGTAGAGCAGCACACCGGTCATGCTGCCGACGCCCAGCTCGCGGGCGTGGGTCGCGAACCGCTCCCAGGCGGGCTCGGGCCGGGTCAGGTCCGCCATCCGGTACAGACGCTCGCCGTCCTTCCGTCGGGCGAGGTCGAAACACGGCCCCTCGCCCAGCTCGCCCTGCAGCCGGTCGCACTCCTGCACCATGTCCCCGCAGGCGGCCAGGGTCACGGCCCGGCCCTTGCGCACGGCGAGGATCCCTGCCGCGTCACAGCCGTCTATCAGCTTCACCGCCGACGCCGCGATCTCGTCCAGCGTCGCCTGGACCGACTCCTGGGCCAGCAGATTCCGCGCGAGCAGAGCCATCTGCTCCGCGTACTCCCGCCACTCCATACCCACCACCCGCCTCGCCGTCGGTGCCGTCACAGTACCCCCGGCCGCACCGAGCACCGCCGAGCGGCTCGGCTCCCGCCCCGCCGGTTCCTGTCGGCAGCCGCTCCACCTTCCCGGCGATAGGTCCTACGTATAGTCCGCCCCTCGGAGGGGGAGCGGCCTCTGGGCTCATGTCTCCCTACGGACTACCACGCGTTTCCAGGGAGCTTGGTTCAATTGTCGTCCGAGCTATAGACGTGACCCTGCCCGGTCTCCTATAAATCCATCCGATGTCTTCGTGGGAGGGCACGGAGTGTGGCCGCCATGTCGTGCCGCTGCTCCGCTCCCCTCGCTCTGCCATTCCTCCCCCTGACACATGGAGCCGCGCCATGTCCTCCACCCCCCTCAGCAGACGCTCTCTGATGAAGGCCGCCGCGCTCGCCGGGGGAGTGGCGGCCTTCGGGCTGCCGCAGGCCCTGTGGCCCGCCACCGCCGAGGCGTACACCGTCCCCTCGAAGATGGACTGGTGGTACCAGGCCCGGTTCGGGATGTTCATCCACTTCGGGTCCTACTCCCAGCTCGGCCAGGGCGAGTGGGCGTTCACCACCCAGCAGTGGACCAAGGCGAACTACCAGACCCAGGTCACCCAGAACTTCAACCCGTCGCAGTTCAACGCCGCCACCATCGCCGAACTGGCCAAGAACGCCGGCATGAAGTACCTCGTGATCACCGCCAAGCACCACGAGGGCTTCGCGATGTGGAACTCCGACGTGGCGGGCTTCACCGACACCACCGGCACCAAGCTGTACAACATCCGCGACTACAACGGCATCCAGTCCGACCCGCTCATGAGCCTCAAGACCGAGTGCGAGAGCCGCGGGATCAAGTTCTGCCTCTATTACTCGATCCTCGACTGGAACCACCCTTCCCAGACCGACCGCCACGACAACGGCCTCACGACCATGTCGTCGCAGACCGCCCGCACCGCGTACATCGCCGACCTGAAGGCGCAGCTCCAGGAACTGCTGGACCGCTACGACCCGGCGCTGTTGTGGTTCGACGGCGACTGGTTCGGCGAGCCCTCCAGCCCCACCCTGGAGAACTGGTGGCTGCAGTCCGACGGCGTCGACCTCTACAACTGGCTGATCGCCCGCAAGCCCGGCCTGATCGTCAACGAACGCGTCAAGCGGGACCACCGTCTCGGCGACTACTCGGTCGCGGAGTTCGGCATACCGGCCGAGCCGATGGGCCGGCCGTGGGAGCGGTGCGCCACCATGAACGGCGCCTGGGGGTACAACGCGGGGAGTGAGAACTCCTACCGTCCCGTGAAGGACATCGTCCAGGAACTCGTCACGGTCGTCTCCCGCGACGGCAACCTCCTGCTGAACATCGGTCCCAAGGGCGACGGTTCGGTCACCGCCGGATCGCAGACCGTCCTGAACGGCCTCGCCTCATGGATGTCGACGTACAGCGACAGCATCCACGGCACGAGCGGCAGCCCGTTCCTCACCGAACCGGCCTGGGGGAAGGTCACCAAGAAGAACGGCAAGCTGTTCGCCCATGTCTTCACCTGGCCCACCAACGGCCAGCTGAGGATCCCGAGGATCGACAACACGATCAGCCGCGTCTATCTGCTGAACAACCCCTCGGCCTCGCTGTCGTACACGGTCACAGACCAGATCAACGTCACCGTGCCGGCCGGCGCGCCGAACGCCAACGTCTCCGTGGTGTGCGTCGAGGTCCAGGGCATGCCCACGGCGGCCTCACCGACGGTGTTCCAGAACGTCGACTACCAGGGAAGCCGGGCCGTGCTCGCCCTGGGCAGCTACACCTCCGCCCAGCTGTCCGCCGCCGGTCTGGGGCCCGCCATGGCCTCCTCCCTCCTGGTGCCCGACGGCTACCAGGTGACCGGCTACTCCGGCGACAACTTCTCCGGCACCGCCTGGACGTTCACCTCGAACGCCGCCGATCTCCGGAACTCCGGCAACAACGACGCCATCGCCTCCCTGAAGGTGACGTTCAACCCGGCCAGGTACTTCCGCCTGGGGAACGTCACGAGCGGCCTGGTGCTGGACAGCGGCGGCAGTTCCACCAGCGGCTCGAACCTGAAGCAGTGGGAGCCCATCGACCATGCCAACGTCCAGTGGCAGGCGATCGAACTGGGGAACGGCTACTACAGGCTCGTCAACCGTGCCAACGGCATGGTCGCCGACGGCTGGGGCGCCACCGGCAACGGTGACCCGGTCCGGCAGAAGGCGTGGGAGGGCGGCACCACCCAGCAGTGGCAGATCACCCACCGCGGTCAGGGGCAGTACTCGATCGCCAACCGCAGCACGGGAATGGTCCTCGACGGTGGCGGCATGGTCGCGGCGGGAGCCCCGGCCAAGCAGTGGACGTGGCTGCAGCACAACAACCTGCTCTGGACGTTCCGGCCGGTCACCACCTGACTCAGGACGCCGTCGCGTGCGGCGGGAGTTCGCCGCGGAGCAGCGCCGTGCCCAGCGGGGTGAGCGTGTGGACGACCTGGGAGCCGGTGCGTCGGCTGTGCACGAGGCTGACCTCGCGCAGGGCCGTGATGTGCTCGCTCGCCGAGGGCGCGGAGATACCGAGGTACTGGGCGACCTCCCCGGTGGTCGCGGTGGTGTCCAGGGCGGCCAGCACACGGGCGCGGGTCCGGCCGAGCAGAGTGGCCAGGGCTTCCGGGCGCCGCTCGCGGGTGGCGGGCGGCGCCCATGCCGGGGGATGGGTGACGGGGTAGGCCAGGACCTGCGGCAAGGAGGGGTCGGCCAGGGCGATGGGGGTCCTCCAGCAGAAGTGGGAGGGGATGAGCCGCAGACCGCGCCCACCGAGGTGGAGGTCCCGGTCCTCCGGGTAGCGCACGTGCAGGACGGGCGGCCGCCAGTCCATCAGCGGGCGGAAGGAGTCCAGCAGCCCCTCCACACCGCGATCGCGCAGGACGCGTGTCCGCAGCGCCCGGTCGGCCTCCGTGGTCCCGGCCGCCCCGGTCCAGTCCGGCATGATGATCGTGCGGTGCACCAGACGGAACGCCGTCGCGACCTCCTCCACCCGGTGCGCCTCGCCCCCGGCGAGACGGTGTGCCCAGCGCGGCAGCGGGTGCGTCCGCGCCAGCCGGTCCATCTCCTGCCGCAACTGCGGCTTGGGCGTGGCCCGCAGGGCCTCCAGCGCGGCGTCCAGGCCGTCGGCCGACGCGCCGGGGGTCAGGAAGTCGGGCCAGTAGCCCGCCGAGGCGGGGGCCAGGGCGGACAGCATCCGCACCGGCCCCACCAGACGTCTGTCGGCCAGGCGGGCGCGGGCATCGCGCCGCCAAGGGGCGAAGACCGGCAGTCCGCGTCGTGGCGCGGTCAGCTGGTGCAGACCCAGCAGGGTCTCCCAGACAGGGTCGGGCTCCCGCGCCAGATGGACGCGGGCCAGGTCCCTGTCGGTGAAGTGGATGCGCAGCACCTTGTTTCCCCGGTGTGATGGTCGGCGCCGGGACACACGAGAAGTCAGGTGTGTCCTCGAGGAGGTGGGCTGCCCGGCCCCGTGCGAAAGGGAGACCGCGGGCAGCGGTGACACGCCCGCAGGGCGGGCGCGGCGACGGGCCGTGGTGGCGGACCTCCGGGAGCGGGTGCTCCGCGTGGTGTGGTCCGGTGGCGGTCGGCCCGGGCGCGGCCGTCACTCGGGCGGGCGGTCGTTCCCGATTCCGTCCGCCCGGCAGTCCTCGCCCCGGTCCGGCACACGGTTCACGCCGGAGAGCAGGCGTGTCTTCATCCCGTCGTCCCCCTCGATCAACTGCTGCGACCGCCCGCGCGTCCGGTGGTCAGCCCGGTCGGCACGGCGGTCCCCCCAGGGTCGTACAGCGGCACCCCGTTTGTCAGGAGACCAGCGGTGAGGAAAATGCGCATGATCGGTGCAGCGGCGCCCCCCGGTCGCAGGCGGCGCCTACCTCCGGGTTTCGGTCCTGGCCGAAAGGGGGCGCGCAAGGGACCTGCGGGTCGGCAGGCTTCGGTGCGGGACCGGACCGAAGCGAGAGGGCACACCCGGCAGGGGACCGGGGGCCACCCAGCGGTCGGCCCCGCTGAGACATGCCCTGACAGGGAAAGGAACGTTCGTATGAGGTTTCGTTGGCTTGTCGCCACCGCCGGCCTGGCCGCGGCGATCGGCACGACCGTCGTGGCGCCGTCCGCGTCCGCCGCGTCCAACTGCTGGCGACACGAGGACGGCAACCGGTACTGGTGCCAGAACGTCTCCGGCGCCCCGGTGTACGGATCGATCGGCAACAGCCGCCTGTACCCCGACCCCAACCAGGTCGTCGGCACGATGTTCTCCAACCCGAGCTGGTTCTACTGCAAGCTGGACGACCAGGCGTGGGTGGGCGGGCCGCACCCGACGCGCTGGCTCAGGACCGTCGCCGACAACGGCGCGTACGGCTGGATGAAGGACACCGCCATCTACAGCGAGACGGACCCGGTGCGCGACTGCTACCCCTCGTGACACCAGGCTGCCGCGCCGCAGGGGCCCATCCCGGTCCGGCGCGGCAGCCGGCCACGGCCGCCGCGCCGGACCGGTGGTGTCAGCGGATGCGGTGCTGCTTCCAGAAGGGCCCGAGATCCTTGCCGGTGACCGAGCGGGCGGCCTTCTTGAACGCGGCGGTCGTGGAGACCCCGAACCAGTGGTCCCGCGCATAGCCCTTGAGGAGCCGTGCCATGGCCGGGGCACCGATGGCGCGCTCCAGGTCCGCGAGCGCGCAGGAGCCGGCCGAGTAGACGAGATGGTACTGATCCCGGCGCTCGGCCCACCGGGCCATCGAGTCGGTGAGCGCGGTGCGCTCGTCCGGCCACTCGATGTCGGACCAGCATCCGCGGGTGTCCCAGCCGTAGAAGCGCGCGTTGGCGTACTGCGCGAAGCTCTCGTCGAGCCAGGGCGCGCTGTACTCGTCGTTGCCGACGATGCCGTACCACCACTGGTGCGCCACCTCGTGGACGACGGCGCTGCCCTCCTTCTCGGTGCCGAGGAGGACGAGGCCGGGATACTCCATTCCGCCGCCGAACTCCTTGGTCATCACGAGGTCGATCTCGCCGTACGGATAGCGGCCGAACTCCTCGCTGAACCGGTCGACGGCGCGGACGCCTTCCTCACGGGTCAGGCGGACCCCCGCGGCGGGCGTGTTCGGAGCCCAGTACGACTTCACGCGCACGCCACCGGCGGACGTCTCGGTCGCCGTCCGGAACGGGCCGGACGCCCACGCGAAGTCCCGTACCCGGTGCGCGACGCTGTGGGTGACGGTGCGTCCGGGGTCCCCGGCCCTGGTCCAAGTCCGGCCGGTCGCGGGGACCTTGAGGGCCGACGGGTGGTCGAGGCGGACCTGGAAGTCACCGGCCAGGCTGTAGTAGCTCTCGCCGATCGGCACATGGGGGTCGAGGTGCCACCCCTTCGCGTCGTGCACGGCGAGGACGGGCAGGGCGTTGCCCAGGAAGCGGAACGCGCCCTCACGGCCGAAGCGGGCGTTGCGCCCCGGCACCGTGAGGGACACGTCGAAGGCGATGCTCGCCCGCTTCCCGCGTGTCAGCGGCTTCGGCAGAGTGATGCGCAGTGCCGTGCAGTTCACGGTGAGCCGGCCCGGAGTGCCGCCGCGCACCTTGGTCACTGCGACACGCGACGGTCTGCCCGGCTTGCCGCACCCGTCCGCGCCGTTGCCCCACAGCCGCACGTACACCTCACGCAGCGGCCGTTCGGCGGCGTTGCGGAACGACACCCGCTGCCGGCCCTTCCAGTGGGAGCCGTCGGCGTCGCCGCGCAGGGTCACGTCGTAGCGCGGGCGATCGGGGGTCGCCGCCACCGGGCGCCCGGCCTCGCCCCCGGGCTCCGCGACGGCTTCGGGCTCCGCGACGGCTCCGGCCGCCGTGGCACCGGCCGTCACGGACAGGAGGAGAAGAACAACCAGCAGACGGCGCAAGGCCGTTGAGGGCGATGGTGAGAGAGACGACATGCGAGCCGATCGTGCCACATCGCACGGACGGAACGCCCCCGGCCCCCGGAAGCGAGGGGGCCCGCTCCGCTTCGGCGGGCGTCACCCCTGAAGCGGCTGCCCCCTGCCGCGCGGCGGGCAGGCCGCGGCGGAGCGCGCGCCTCGATCGGTGGCTTCGGCGCGTGACCGGGGCCGGGTTTCACTCACCTGACCCCGACGAGCCGACGAGCGCCCGCTCAACCTCAGCCGCAGGAAAGGGAGTTCGCATGCTCCCGGTCAACAGGCGGTGATGGAAATCGTCCAGGACGAGTGCGTGCGGAGCATGACGGTCGAGGACCGCACCGATGTCGGCCGGGACGGCGGCGGGGCGACGGCCCTGCACCCATGCCCGCAGGAAGGCCGTGTGGTCGCTGCCTCCCCGCACATCGTCCGGCAGGTGGTGGCGCAGCAGGTGGGTCGGCGCGTAGGAGCGGTCGTACACGAGGTGAGCCGCGAGGAACTCACGCTCCTCGGGCGAGAGTTCGAAGTCGCGGCTCGACGCGAGTCCGAAGTCGGCGAAGTACACCTGTCGGCCGTCGGTGAGCAGATTGCGGAAGTGCGCGTCGAAGTGGACCATCCCGCGCGCGCTCATGAACTCCGTCCCCCGCCGCACGGCGTTCTCGACCCAGCGGTAGGGCGACTCGCCTCCCGGCCCCGGCAGTGCGGCGCCCCGCGGATCGCCGAGCCACTCGGCGAGCGTCTGGGGCACATGCTCCAGGAAGAGCATCAGACTGAACGTGCACCTTCCGATGGCCTCCAGCCGACGGCGCACGGCCGGCGGACCCTCCCAGTGCGCCACGGCCCCCTCGACCCCGCCGAACGCGTCGACGAAGCCGACGGGGGGACCGTCCGGCAGAACCCGCCAGTGATACAGCAGCGGGAAACCCCCGTACGCGTTCGTCAGGGCCCAGCCCGTCGTCATGAGGTGCGCGGCCAGCTCACGCCAGGCGCCGAAACCCGCCGACCCCAGCCCGTACTGGTAGAAGAGCGGAAGCTCGAACACGTTCGCGGTCGACCTCACGTGCTCCGGCAGTAATTCGATGTCCGTCAGCGGGACCAGCTTGACGAAGACTCGTCTCCCCTCGACCTCCATCTCCGCCGACCTGCCGCCGATTCCGGACCCGAGACTCGGCGCGGCGGCCACCGCGTCCCGCAGCCGACGGTCGCTGAACAGGGACAGCCGCGTTCCCACGGCCGCGTACGCGGACACGCGCGCGGCGTGCGCTGGGTCGGTCACGTCCACCGGTGACTCCCTCCCCGACATCGAGACCTGCGCGGCCGATCATGCCAGGGCGCCGCGTGCGCCGCGCCGCCGCGAAGGGGGCCGAGGCGCCTCTGGTCAGCCATGACTTGTCGGTGCCGTCTCCTACCATCCGCACCATGCGCGAGTTCTTCATGGTGGGTGGGCGGAAGCTGTCGTATCTGGACTTCGAGGGTCCGGGAGCGCCGCTTCTCGCCCTGCACGGGCATTACAACGAAGCCTCGGCGTTCGCGCCCCTGGCCGCGGCACTGACGCCACGGTGGAGAGTGATCGCCCTCGATCAACGCGGGCACGGAGACTCCGACCGTGCCCGCACCTACGAGCGGGACGAGTACGTGGCCGACCTGGCCGCCTTCCACCGGCAGCTGGCAGTCGGACCCGTGGCGGTGCTCGGTCACTCCCTCGGAGGAGTGAACGCCTACCAGTTCGCGGCCCGGCACCCGGACAAGGTGAGCGCGCTGATCGTCGAGGACATCGGTGCGGTCGTCGACTGCGACTGGTCGTTCACCACCCGTCTTCCCGACGTCATGCCGTCCAGGGAAGCGCTGGTGGACGCTCTGGGCACGGCGGCCCCCTATCTGGAGTGTTCCTTCCGGCGGACGGAGCGGGGCTGGGGGTTCTCCTTCGACACCGCCGACACCGTGGCCTCCCAGAAGGCCCTCAACGGCGACCACTGGGAGGACTGGACGGCGGTGTCCTGCCCCACGCTGCTGATCCGTGGAACGCGCAGCGACGAACTGGCGGCCGAGCACGCCGCCGACATGGCAGCCCGCCGCGCCGGCGGAGTCCGTCTCGCCGAGCTGCCCGCCGGTCACGTCGTCCACCACGACGCGCCCGTGCGGTTCGCCGACGAGGTCACCGCCTTTCTCGGCGCGTCCCACTGACCGCGGCGTCTGCGCCGAGGACCCGGGAGAGTGTGCGCTGTCGGGTCAGGGCCGGGGCGCCCGCAGTCCATTCCGGCGGGGCGCCCGGACGTAGCGTCGGGGAGACCCGCCCCGCCAGGGGCTCACCTTCCGCGTCGCCGGTGTGCGCCGGTACGGCACCTACGTGGGTGCCCTGTACTTCTGGACCAACGACCTGTACCTGGCGGGCTTCTACCAGGCGGGCCCGGGCGGCGGCCACTACGCCTTCAACGAGTCCCGCCGCGCCAGGTTCAACGAGCTGCTGCGCGTCAACTCCACAGCACTCCCGTGGAACGGCAGTTACACCGACTTCTCCGACGGGGCGGGCGACCAGGGCAGCCGCCGGAACCTCCAGATCAACGGTCCCCGACTCGACAACGCCCTTCAGCAGTTGGGCAGGGCCAGTACGCATCTGCTGACCCAGAACGGCAGGTCGGTCCTGAGCCACGCGCTCGTCATGATCATCCAGGCCACGTCCGAAGCCGCTCGCTTCGGCCGCGTCTTCGACAACATCAGGACCAACATCAGGTCCCACGGAACCGGCGGCGCCCAGATGGGCGAGGAGAACGTCGACCTGCAGCAGAACTGGGGAACCATCTCCAACTGGACCTACCGGGTGCTCCAGAACCCCGGAGTACGGCCGCTCCAGATAGGCGCCGGCGCGTTCCTGCGCACCTTCGCCACAATGCAGCAGCTGATCGCCTACGTCTTCCACATGGAGCTGGCGAGCGGATCACGCCCCCGCTGACCCGGCACGGGGACCGCGGCGCCCCTCCGGTTGTACGGTTTCTCCCGGCGGCAAGATCACGTCTTCTCGTCCGGCCGTGACAACGAGACAGGAGGAGCCGTTCGCGATGGGGACCGTCGTGCACGTCCCGCAGACCCGGGACATGATCGGGGAGGAGCTGTCCGGGGACGAGGCGCTCACCGCGCTGCGTCACTACGGAGGCCGTCGGCTCCTCCTCGACGCCTTCGCCCGCTTCCGCTACGCCGACGGGTTCACCAACGCCCGCTCGCTCGCCTTCCAAGTGGTCCTCGGCCTGGTGCCGTTCACCATCGCGCTGGTCGGCGTGGCCACCACGGTGCACACCGAGAGCGTCGGGCGGATCATCGAACTCACCCTGGGCCGGATCGTCCCGGGCGCCAGCGCGAAGCTCGTCGAGGACGCCCTCGACGCCACCGCCCGCAGCGCCGGCTCCGGCGTGTGGAACGCCGTCGCCATGTGGCTGGGCCTCGCCTTCGCGGTGCTCAACCTCGCCTCGGCGATGGGGCAGGTGGAACGAGGCGCCAACCGCATCTACGGCATCGAACGGGACCGCCCGTTCCTCTCCAAGTACGGGCGGGCCCTGCTGCTCGCCCTCGCGGCGGGCATGCCGATGGTCCTCGGCTTCCTCGTCCTCGTCGCCGGGGAAGCCGTGGGGAACGCGGTGGTGGAGGCCCTCGGCTGGTCCGAGGACTGGCTCGATCGGTGGCGGCCCCTCGAAGTGCCGCTGGGCGTGGCACTCGCCTGGGTCGCGTCGGCGGTGATCTTCCGCTGGGCCCCGCGCAGGGACCAGCCGGGCTACACCTGGCTCGCGTTCGGCTCGGCGGTCCACCTGGTCCTGTGGGTCACGGCCACCTGGCTGCTGGCGCTGTATGTCGCCGAGAGCGGTTCGTTCGGCGCCGTGTACGGGCCGCTGACGGCGTTCGTCGCCCTGCTGCTGTGGGCCAACGTGACGGGCGTGGCACTGTTCCTGGGCATCGCGTTCGCCGCGCAACTCGAAGCGGCCCGGGCCGGCATCACCGAGGCCGTGCACCCGGACCCGGGCCCGGGTCCGTGACCCACGGGGCCCGTTCCGCGCGGATCATCGTCGGGAGAGCCGACGGCGCGGGCCGCGCTCACCGACCCGCTGTCGTACGGGAAGGCGTCGCGACGACGCCTTCCCGCACGGTGCGGTCAGACCTGCGGACCGGCGGGGCCGGGAGGGCGGCGGTTGCTCAGTTCCAGGGGTTGGCGGGCTGGTCGTTGATGGTGGCCCAGAAGCGCGTGTTCGCGGGCAGGTACCCGTGCGCCCAGAACGACCAGCCGCCGCTCGACTCCAGGTTGCTGCCGTAGCGGCCGTCGTGGAACTCGGCCATGCGCCAACCGGTGCCGTAGTACTGGACGCAGAGGTTGTTGGCGACGGAGAGGCTCGTCAGTGTCTTGCCCTGGACCGGAGGTGTGGCGGCGACGGTGCCGCGAGCCCAGCCCGCGTAGAAGTCCGGGGTGATGCCGGCGGGCACGCCACTGCCGGTGACGCGCAGACACAGCACGGGCAGCGTGGCGGTGGCCGGGGTGTCGCCGTAGTACGGGTCGGTCGCGGAGTCCGCCCCCACTCGGACGGTGCCGTTCCCGGTGCCCTGGGCGAGCACGGTCCAGGTCATCCCGGACGGGATGGCGGACGGAGCGGCTTGGGCGGGGGTTGCCGCTGTGGGTAACAGCGCGAGCGAGGCGGCGGCCGAGAGGCCGATGATGCCCTGGCGGAGCAACTTCCTCATGGTACTCCTCGTGGCAGGCTCGACGAATGTGTGTGCTGGTCGGTGGTGCTGGATCCCGGGCCGGAGCCCGAACCAGCATCCGACACGCACACGAGTCCGTCACGAATCCTCCACATCCATGGCGGCATGCAGTCGCAGATCGGCTCAAACAGCTCCTGTCACCCACGAGTAACGTCAACTGCCCTTCACGGCAGGTGAGTTCGCGAGCACATCACCGTCGAGGAAACGATGACGCGGCCCGGATACCCGGGCTCACTGGGCCGGCGGGTCCGGAGCGGGGCGCCAGGGGCGGCACGGCACGAGGAAGCAGCCGGCCGCGGCCAGCGCGAGGCCGAGCGCCAGGACCCGGCGCGCCGCCGACCACGCCCACCGACTCGGCTACACCGTCAAGACCCTCACGCGAGCCTGCGCGGCCGCCACCGGGCAGTCCGTGAAACGCGTCATCGACGGCCGTGTCGCACTGGAGGCCAGGCGTCTGCTCGCCCACACCGACGAACCGGTGGCGACCATCGCCCGCCGCCTCGGCTTCCCCGAACCCACCTACTTCGGCACGTTCTTCCCCCGCCTCACCGACGCGACCCCCGGCGCCTTCCGGCAGACGCATCAGGGGTGAGCGGGGAAGGCGGCTGACGGATCAGGCACTGTTGCGTGCGCTGGAGGACGACGGCGATCCGAGCCCGTCCTCGCGCTGTACTCGGGGCCGGGCGAGCGCGTCTCACGCCCCGGTGGTTCCGTCGATCTGCTCGCGGATGAGATCGGCATGGCCGTTGTGCCGTGCGTACTCCTCGATCATGTGCACCAGGATCCAGCGCAGGGAGACACTCGGACCGCCGACGTGACCCGCTGCCTGTTCGGGCAGACGGCCGGAGTCGTCCATCGACGCGTCGGCCATCAGCCCACGGCCTCGGGCGATCTCCGCCTGCCAGGCGTCCGTCGCCTCGTCGAGTCCACGGTCCGGCTGGAGCGCGAAGCCGTCTACATTGTCCGCCCCGAAGACAGGCGGTACGTCCTGACCTGCGAATATACGCTGGAACCAGGTGCGTTCCACCTCGGCCATGTGCTGTACGAGTCCCAGCAGCGTCATCGACGAGGGTGACGCCGGAAGCCGTAACTGCTCATCCTTGAGGCCCGCACACTTCAGGGCGAGAGTGGCACGGTGAAAGTCCAACCACGCCTCCAGCGTGGTGCGCTCGTCGGCGAGCGGGGGCGGTATGGGCCGTCCGTCGGGTGTCGTATGCATCGACCCACCCTTGCAGCAACGGCCATGTCTCACAGCCGTCTTCGCCGACGACGAACACGCGATTCGCCCACGCCGGGGAACAGGACGCCGTGCGACGGGCGCGCCGCTGTGCCTGCCCGGTCCGGTCGGCGCAGGAAGTCCAGCAGCGCCTTCGTCAGGGGCTCCGGCGCCTCCTCCGCCAGGAAGTGGGCCGGAGCCGAGCAACGACCAGTCCGGTGACATCGGTGGCGACCTTGCGCATGTCCTCCGTCGGGGGCCGTGCCGGTGCTGTACTCGCCGCCGATGGCCAGGACCGGAGCGGTCAGTGGCCCGCCCTCCGTGCACCAGCGCTGGAACTGCTCGGCGGTTTCGTCGAGTCGGCGGGGGATCTCGAAGTGCGCGTGCCGGGTGGCCGGGTCGGGCAGCGCGTCGACGTACACGTCCACGGCGTCCTGCGGGATGGCGTCGGGCCGGGCGGCCTTGGACGTGAACTGGTGGCCGAAGTAGGTCTCCTCACGGCCGGCGACCACCGGCTTCCCGGCCCGCGGAGCGGAAGTCGCCCCGCGGGCCGGGAAGCACGGTCATGAGCTGGTGATGGTGTGTGCGTGTGGACGTGCGGGTCAGCGCTGCAGCGTGAGAACGCCCGGCCGGTACGGCCACTTCTCGTAGGGGGTGCCGGCAGGTGTGGAGCGCCGACCCTGGTAAAGGAACTGCAGGTTGCAGGGGTCGATGGTCATGGTCTGGTCGGGGTGAGCTGGTTGTTGTCGGTCAGCGTCCACTGCTGGTTGGTCCCGCTCCAGCAGTCCCGGATCTGCAGGTTCGTGCCATCGGTCTGACTCGCGCCGGGCACATCCAGACACCGGCCGGAACCGGCGCCACGCAGGGCGCCGCTGGTGGCCGCCGGGGCCGGGTTGGCGACGAGGGTCGCCGCCGGAGCGACCAGGGCCGCGAGCACCACAGACAGATGTCTGCGGCTGAAACCACGTCTGCGCAGGGGGCCTCATTTCTCCGACGTTCGCCATATCGAACGATGGTCGACGTGCCGAGCGGAAGGAAGGGCGGAGAGCGAGGAAGAACTGCTGCCGCCGGCGGACCCTAGTTCCGTACGATGCGCCACCGGTTGTCGGCGGTGCCGTCGTCCGAGTCCTGGACAGCGAACGCACCGACAGCGGTGGAGTTGCCCGCGATGGCGAGCAGCTTGCCGCTGTTCGCGTTGCGGATCTTGTACGTCCCGTCGCCTTGGTCGAGCAGCGTCCACCTGTGGTCGGCGGTGCCGTTGTCCGACCACTGCAGGACGGTCGCGCCGTCGGCCGTGGACATGTTCAGGACGCCCAGCACCTTGCCGCTGTTGGCGTTGCGGAAGCGGAACCCGTCCCCGTCGGTGATCATGTACCAGTCGTGGTCGGCGGTGCCGTTGTCCGACCACTGCAGAGCGCGGCCGCCGTCGGCCGTGGACATGTTCTGGATGCCCAGCAGGAGACCGCTGGCCGCGTTGACGAGACGGAAGGTACTGCCGGCGTTCCAGTAGACGGTGTAGTTGTGGCCGTGCGCGTCGTGGAACGGGCCCAGGTTGACGGTGGAGCCGTTGGCGGTGGCGGTGAAGGCGAGTGAACTGCTGCTGGTCCGTGTGATGGACGACGTGTTCAGTGTCGGCAGGGAACTGAGCGTGGAGTCACCGTAGTTGCCGGACAGGACCACGGGGCCGTAGGTGATGGCGGAGACGTTCGCGTTGTCGTTGGCCGCTCGCATGACGATCCGCATGGGCAGGCGGACGGTGACCGTGTCGCCGGAGGTCCAGGAGCGGCTCAGGGTGGCGTAGCTGCCGGGATCGGTGGTGATGTTCTGCTTGACACCGTTGACGCTGACGGTGGCCCCGGTGGTCCAGCTCGGGATGCGGATGCGCATCGCCCAGGTCCCGCCGACGTCGCCGGTGACCTGCAGGTTCGTGGTGTCACTGGTCGGGTACGACGTGGTCTGGGTGACTGTGATGCCGCGCTGCGACCAGGTGAGCACCGAGGGCACGAACATGTTCACGATGAGCGTGGTGTCCGTGCGGAAGTAGATGGAGTCCATCAGCCTGGTGTGCATCTCCAGGCCCGTGCCCTGACAGCACCAGAAGGTGCCGTAGTCGGTGCTCCAGGTGCCCCCGCCCCACGCCGGGCCCACACCGCGTCGGCCTCCCGGCTTGAGCGGGGTGAAGTAGGTGACGTGACCGTGGTCGTCGGCCGGGTTCTGCTGGCCGATCATCTGGTTCAGCCATGCCCGCTCGTAGTAGTCGAACAGCGCGGCCCGGTTCGGGTCCAGGGCGAACAACTCACGGGTGAGGGTGAGCATGTTGAAGGTGTTGCAGCTTTCGCACGTGTCGTTGTTCAGGTAGCCGGCGATGGCGTTCGGGGCGCGGAAGTGCTCCGCCTGGCTGTTGCCGCCGATCGCATAGGTGTGCGCGTTGACGGTGAGGTTCCAGGCGTTGGTGGCGATGTCCCGGTAACGGGTCGTACCGGTGGCCTTGTACTCCCTCGCCGCCCCGATCCACTTGGGTACCTGGGTGTTGGCGTGCAGTCCGTTGAGCTTGTCCTGGTTGGCCGCCAGCGGGTCGAACACCGCGGCGTGGTCGAACCGCTGGGCGACGGTGAGCCACCGCGCGTCGCCTGTCTGCTGGTAGAGATCGGTCAGCACGGTGTTCATGCCGCCGAACTCGGTCTGGAGCATGGCCTGCATCTGCGTACCGGTCAGCCGGCCGGTACGCAGATCGACCCATCCTGCCAGGGCGAGCAGCACGTCACGGGCCTGTGTGCTGCCGATGAGGCGCCATACGTCCAGCAGGCCCGCGAGGGTCTTGTGGATGGTGTAGTACGGCACGTTGCCGTTGGTCAGGGTCCGCTGCTCGAGAGCGGTGAAGTCGGACTCGGGATAGCCGGACAGGTACCCGGCGTTGAAGCCGGCGGCGCTGTTGTTGGCCTGGCACTTGGCCAGCTCCGCGACCATGTACGTGGCCTTGTCCCGGCAGGTGGTGTCCCCGGTCACGGCGTACAGCTGAGCCCACGCCGTGAGGAAGTGGCCCTGGACGTGGGTGCGGAAGGGGAAGTTCGGGGCGTCCCAACCGCCGGTGGCGGCCGCGCCGTTGGTGGACAGCTTGTGGTTGGCGCGGAAGTTGTACAGCAGCCGGTCCACATCGACGAACCGCAGGTAGTTCCGCGTACGGTCCTGGTTGTCCAGCCAGCGGCTCGCGGTCAGCCGGACCTGGCCGAGCTCGAACGGGTGGGCGGAGACCCCGATGTCGGCCCTCGCGGGAGGGACGACCGCCTGGGCGGAGGATGCGCCGACGAGGGACCCGGTGGCAGAGGCGACGACGGTGGCCCCGGCCGCTTGCAGGAGGCGCCGTCTACTGAGGGAGAAAGACATCTTTCACCGTTTCCGTGACCAGAGCGACTCTGGTGGTGGGGTGGATTGGGTTCATATGTCCGGCGGTCCTGGGCGGCACGTCACGGGCTTGCGCGCTGCCGCTGAGGCGCCGAACGTCCATACGGTTGCGATCGCTTCGGCCCTCCCCGCTGACACATGGGATGGATTAAGGGATACGAACGTTGCCCCTGTCTAGCCTTGCGACACATGTTTCTTCATCACGGCCGAATCGGCTCCTACCAGGCCCCACTTGGCCCCGTCGGACATTGGATGTGTCGGGAGGCAGGGCGAGGAGGCCGATGTAAACGGAACCGAACCCGTCGGAAACATTGACGCACTCGTGGCGGAAATCTATCTTCTGCACGAGCTGTCGCACAGTGTTCGTAATTCCGAACAAATCGGCATTCCCGTCACGGCGGTGATCGCTCAGGCGGCGCAGGTACAGCCCGGAGGAAAAGTTGAGAAGAAGCAAGAGAACGCTGCTCGCCCTGTTGGGCCCGCTGCTGCTGGTCCTGCTGGGCGTCCCCGCCCTCCAGGGCACCGCCGCCGCGGCCGCCCCACCGGCCGGGCAGGCCACGCGGTACACGATGACCGCGTTCACCAACTCCAGTGAGTCGAACATGTACGTCTACGACTCGCCGGACGCCACCGGCTTCACCCTCCGCAAGGGCCCGGCGTACACCCCGCCGTCCGGGCTGATCCGTGACCCCAGCATCTTCAAGCACACCGACGGCTTCTACTACATCACCTACACCACCAACTGGACCGGGAACACGATCGGTTTCGCCCGCAGCACCGACCGCGTGAACTGGACGTTCCTGTACAACTACACGATCCCGATCAGCGGGCTCACCCGCACCTGGGCACCCGAGTGGTTCGTCGACAGCGACGGCAGCGTGAACGTCATCATGTCGCTGACGTCGGCGAGCACCGCCACCCACTTCACCGCCTACAAGATCACGGCGACCAACTCCGCGCTGACCACCTGGTCGGCGCCCACCCAACTGTCCGGCATCGGCCCGAACTACATCGACACCTTCATCGTCAAGGTCGGCTCCACGTACCACGCGTTCACCAAGAACGAGACGACGAAGTACATCGAGTACGCCACCGCCTCCAGCCTCACCGGCCCCTACACCTTCCGGAAGACCGGCAACTGGGCGGGCTTCGGTGACTGGGTCGAGGGCCCGGCCCTGGTCCCGCTCGACAACGGCGGCTGGCGCATCTACTACGACGGCTACAGGGCCGGCAAGTACTGGTACAGCGACAGCTACGACAACTTCGCCACCTGGTCGACCCCGACCGAGCTGCCCGGCCTCACCGGCTTCGCCCGTCACCTCACCGTGCTGAAGGAAACCGTCTCCGGCGGTGTGACCCTGCCGACCAACACCACCCGGTCACTGCAGTCCGTCAACTATCCCGGCCGCTACGCCGTGGTCCGCTCCGACAGCCTCGGCTACATCGACCCGGTGTCCGCGTCCAGCACCACCGCCGTCAAGCAGAGCGCCACCCTCACCGTCGTGCCCGGCCTCGCCGACGCCAACTGCTACTCCTTCCGCGACTCCTCCGGCCGCTACATGCGCCACTGGGACTTCCGCATCCGCTTCGACACCAGCAACAACACGGCCGTCTTCAACAAGGACGCCACCTACTGCGCCCGCCCGGGCACCGTCGCCGGCTCCGTCCGCCTGGAGTCGTACAACTACCCCGGCCGCTACCTCCGCCAC
This sequence comes from Streptomyces torulosus, assembly GCF_001419765.1. Taxonomy (GTDB): domain Bacteria; phylum Actinomycetota; class Actinomycetes; order Streptomycetales; family Streptomycetaceae; genus Streptomyces; species Streptomyces torulosus. The sequence goes on along the minus strand of NZ_LIRK01000091.1, from coordinate 14,471 downwards.
TACAACTACGAACTCCGCGTGGAGACCTACCAGGACACCGACACCTTCCGCGCCGACAGTTCCTTCAAGGCGGTCAACCCCTGGGCCTGATCGATTCCCTGCCTCGCCCGGTGGCCTGCAGCGCGTAGCCCTGCGGGCCACCGGCATGGCCAGGCGAACTCCCTCCCGACCCCGGCTTCCGGCTTGAGCGCGCGCCGGACCACCCTCCAATCATCAGGAAGGCCGGATGAAACTCCCCCGAAGAAGCGGTACCCGAGTCGCCGGTACGGCCACCGCCGTCCTCGCCGTCCTCGGCACGGTGACCGCGGTACCCGCATCCGCCGCCACACCGGGGAGCTGGACCTCGGTCCAGCCCGGTGTCGCACAGACCGGCTGTGACGGCGTACGCGCCACCGTCGCGCTGGACGCGAACGGCGCCCTCTCGCTCGGCGCGACCTGGAACTGCCGCCAGGCCCTGACACCTGCTCCGATCGGGCTGGTGACCAGCCAGGTCGACTTCACCACCGGACTGGACTTCGTCAGCCGCACGGATGCGCCCGTCACCTACACCTACGAGGTCCAAGCGGGGAAGTCACGCGTCCGGACGCGGTCCGCGACCGAGACGAGACTGGTGTTCGCGAAGGGATCCGCCCGGATGACCGTGCACGTCCGCACCTCCGCGGACGGCATGGCGCTGCGCTACGAGCTGCCGTCGGGCGCGACGGTGCTGCGCGAGGCGACCTCGTTCGATCTGCCGGCCGATGCCCAGCTGTCCCGGCAGGAGTTCAGCGCCGATCACGAGCGGGGTTATGTGACCTCTCCGGTCGCCGACGTGGCGACGGGCTCCTACGACATGGGGATGTTCGCCCAGCAGACCAACGGCGCGCGGGTGCTGCTCGCCGAGTCCGGTGTGGACGGCGACTACTCGGGTGGCCGGTTCACCCACACCCAGGGCACCGACCGGTTCACCGTCGCGCTGGCCGACGCGCAGATCGTGCGGTCCGGCGCGTTCGCCACAGCCTGGCGCACCGCCGCCATCGGCAGCACGGCGACGGTCGTGGAGTCCACGCTGGTCGACGACGTGGCGCCCGCGTCGAAGGTCTCCGACACCTCGTGGATCAAGCCGGGTATCGCCGCATGGCCATGGCTGGACGGCATGGTCGCCACCCAGCGCGACCTGACCAAGCTCAAGCAGTGGGCCGACTACGCCTCCTCACAGGGCTGGCCCTATCTCCTGGTGGACGACGGGTGGAAGGCCAACCAGGCGATCATCCCCGAGCTCGTGACCTACGCCCGGGAGCGCGGCGTGCGGATCATGCTCTGGTACCACTGGCAGGACCTGGACACCGCCGCCGAGCGGGACACCGAGTTCACCAAGATCACCGGGTGGGGTGTCGTCGGCGTCAAGATGGACTTCATGGGTTCCGAGGCCCGGGCCCGTCAGCAGTGGTACGACGCGGCCCTGGCCGACACCGCCCGCTACAAACTGATGGTCGATCTGCACGGCTCGCGCCTGTCCGTCGGCGTCCACCGCACCTGGCCGCACGTGCTGACCAACGAGGCCGTCCGGGGCGAGGAATACCCCGGTGGCCGAAACATCGGGCACGTGGCCGCCCTACCGTTCACGCGTGGTGTCCTCGGCCCGGCCGACTACTCTCCGATGAGCTTCCAGCAGGGCAACCCGAACAGTGACGGAGCCGAACTCGCCCTCGGTGTCCTCCTGGACAGCGGCATCATGCTGCCCGGCGGCCGTATCTCGGACTACCAGGCCCGTCCCGAGGCACAGCGGTGGCTGCGCATGCTGCCGACCGTGTGGGACGAGACGAAGTACGTCTCGGGCGACCCGCTCACCGGAGGGGTCATCGCGCGCCGCAGCGGCGACCGGTGGTTCGTCGGCGCGCTCAGGCGCGGCGGCGCCACCACCATCAGCTACCCGACCACGTTCCTCGGCTCCGGTACCTGGCACGCGGAGATCACCACCGACGGCCCCGACGGCCTGACTCGCACCAGCAAGGTCATCCAGGCCGGTGACACACTGAGCGTCCCGGCGGTCGCCAACGGCGGCCATGCGGTCAGGCTGACCAAGGTCGCGGCCCTCCCGACCGGGAACCGCACGGTGACCATCGCCGGCAGCAGCCACGTACTCGACGTGAAGAGCGCGAGCCTCGCGAACGACGCCGCGGTCATCCGCTGGTCCAGCACCGGCGGCGCCAACCAGCGCTTCGCGTTCGTGCCCCTCGGCGACGGATACACGCGGATCGTCAACCAGGCCAGTGGCAGGGACGTCGTCGTCCGGTACGCGTCGCGCGACGCGGGCGCGAAGGCCATCCAGTACACCTACGAAGCCAACGCGAACACCAACGACGAATGGCTGGCCGAAGACGCGGGCAACGGCCGTGTCCGGCTCCTCAACCGCCACAGCGGTCTCTACCTCACCTCGGGCGACGCCCAGGGCGACCAGTTGGAGCAACGCCCGTTCGACGGCGGCGACCACCAGATGTTCACCGTCTCCTGAGAACCGTCTGTGCGCCCGGCCCTGACGCTCGTGTCAGGGCCGGGCGCCTTTCGACGGAGACGTGCGGGAGGGGTGCTAGGGGGTGTTTCGAAAGTCCTGTGCGGTGCCCGCGGTGTCCGGTGCGTGCTCTCGGCGTGCCGGACGAAAGCTCTCGTACTGGACGTACTTGGGCTTTCGGCCGGTGCGGCGAGAGTGGGTGCCGGGCGCCGTGGGTGCTGTGCGGGACTTTCGAAACACCCCCTAGTGCTGTGACCGGAAAGGTTCACCGGCTCGCGACGCCCGGCACGGCACCTCGCGGCGTTGTCGCATGACCCGAGTACATCCAGTACGCGGGTCATGCTCCGCCTTGCGAGGCACCGCACCGGACGCCGCGAGCTTTCCGGCAAACCTTTCCGGTCACAGCACTAGCGCAGGGCGCCGGCCAAGAGGTGCGCGGTGTCCGCGATCAGCTTGTTCTCCGTCGTGGCGTCCTGGTCGAACTTGCGGGACATGAGGGAGAGGACCAGTGGGGTGCCGTCCTCGGTCCAGGCGATACCCACGTTGTTGTTGGTGCCGTAGGAACCACCACCCGTCTTGTCCGCGACGGCCCACGAGGACGGCAGCCCCGCGCGCAGGCGGGTGCTGCTGGTCTGGTTGTGCAGCAGCCAGTGCGTGAGCAGCGCGCGGTCGGGCCGGCTGAGCGCGTCACCGAGGACGAGCCGGGCGTAGGTGCGGCCGATCGCGCGCGGGCTGGTGGTGTCGGTGATCCGCCACGGCTCGGCCGAGTTCAGCTCCGTCTCCCACCGGTCCAGCCGGGTCACCGGGTCACCGAGGGAACGGGCGAAACGGGTGATCGCCGTGGGGCCGCCCAGTTCGCGCAGGAGCAGATTGCCCGCGGTGTTGTCACTGTGGCGGATCGTGGCGTCGCACAGCTCGGCGATCGTCATGCCCGTGGCCAGGTGCTCCCTTGTCACGTCCGAGTTCTCGAGGAGGTCGGCCGCGGTGTAGTGGATCCGACGGGCCAGCACCTCGCCGTCGCGGTCCAGGTCGCGCAGCACCGCCGCGGCAGCGAGCGTCTTGAACAGCGAACAGATCGGAAACAGCGTGTCGGCACGGTGCCGGATCGTTTCCCCGGTACGGACGTTGTGGGCGTAGACCCCCAGCCGGGCCCCGTACTGCTCCTCCAGCGCGCGAAGACCGCCGGTGACACCGTCGGAGGCGCGGGCGGGCGCGGTCGTGAGCAGGGCTGTCGCGGTGGCCGTACCGGCCACAAGCAGCGTGCGCCGGCTCATCGCAGAGGCAAGAGGGCCGTTCGTCCGTAACATCGTTCACTCCTTCATCAACATGCGTCAGCAGTCCCGTCAGTGATCGACGCAGCGCCTCGCGCCCTGGTTGCATCCGACAGCAGCCACTGACGCCGCGGCTGACCTGCCGTGGTCGGGCTGATGATGGTCAGGGCGTGTCGCCGGAGTAGTAGAAGCGGCAGCTCACACCCGGGCCCGGTGTTCGGGGTTCGCCGCGGCGGGGGTCGTACAGGGCGCGGCCGCCGGGCCACCGCCCAAGTTCGGTGGACAGAGCCACGCCGTCGTCGACTTCTTCGGTTCGCCACCCGTGGATGTCCAGCAGCAGACCGTCCAGCGGTCCGCCGACCAGTTCGGCGTAGGTCCGGTGTGGGAGCGGGCCGGGGTGGGGGTCGTCGTGCTCCGCGCCGTAGACCCGGCCGTTCAGCAGCTGCTCGTCGCCGTTCATCCGACCAAGCCTTGCAGCCACCACTGACAACGCGGGTTCGTCCAGGGCCGCCTTGGGCTTGCCCCTAGCCGTCTGCGCGGCGGCCTGCTCCTCCGCCTCCTTGCGCATGCGCTCGTCTGCTTCGGCCTGCGCTCGAGCCGCGACGGCGCGGCGCTGGAGGCCTCGAAAAGGTGGTGATCGAACGACGTGGCGAACCGGCTACGATGCGTTCGCGCGAGGAAGGGGCGGATCTCAGGACCGAGGTCCCCCGGGTGTCTCTCACGTCACCGTCGCGTCGACCCGGTCATGAACGACCGTCGTAGATCTTGCCGTGCAGCGCTGGGTGGTGTGCACGGCCGACAAGGAGAACGCGGCATGTCGATGATCCGGCTCACGGCCCCGGCACACTCCCTCACCGAGGAGGGCCGCAAGTCCGTCCAGCGCGATCTGGCCGCTGCCCTACTGCGCTGGGAGGGGGCGCCCGACGCGTCGTTCTTCCGAGCCCAGTTGTGGAGCTACCTCGTCGAACTGCCCGAAGGGGCGCAGACCACCGCCGAGGATGACGCGTCCCGTTTCCTCGTCGACGTCACGGTTCCCCAGGGAGTGCTCTCCGCGGAGGGCACCGCCGGCTTGGTGGCGGAAGCCACCAGGATCGTCCTGTCGGCGGCCGGGCTCGCCCAGGCGGACGCACCGCGGGTATGGGTGCTGGTGCACGAGCAGCCCGACGGGACCTGGGGGGCGGGCGGACAGGTCGTCCGCCGTGCCGACCTCGCGGCCGTCGCCCAGAAGCAGCGCGACGAGGCGTGACACGACCTGCGGCGGGCTCGCCTGCCGCAGGCAGCGAAGGCTCTCACCGAACGAGACACGGGCCCCGCAACAGCCCCCACGTCAAGCCTCAGCGCCTTCACGAGCCGGTGAGACATCGGTGGGCCTCCTTTCGCGGTGCGGGGTGAGCTGAGGATCGCGGAGCGGGCCGTACCGGGGGACGGACAGTCTCGAAACTTTCGAAGGTTTCCCAGAATCTTTGACGCCACAACCTAGGAATGCGGAGCCTTGCGGTCAAGGGCTCTGGCTGATCTGTCTACAAAGTGGCCCCCTCCTTGAGCTTGGCGAGCTGGGACTCCGGCTGGCGTCAGGCCTGCAGTCGCAACACGAATTCCCGGCCCAGGGAATGTGAAGGACGGCAGCTGGGAGGCGGCACCAGAGGCGTCCGCGCGCCTGTTCCGGGTCCGGCCCGAGGCCCATGGCGTTCGCCGGCCGGTGGCGATGAGGGCTCGCTTGAGCCGCCCTACGGGTTTCCGAATGTTTCGAAGCGAAAGCTGAAACTTTTTGTGTGGCGAGTATTGACGATTCATCGTCAATCCCTCAATCATCCCTGTCGGGAAGCCGACCAGAGACCGTGCTCTCGACCGCGTCGGCTAACCGTGCTGCACGGCGGATCCACGCACGCCTGCACAACAGATCCGCGCACCGATGCTCCTGCGCCACCCCGTTTCGTTCCGGAGAGGTTCGCACCAGCGCATCCTGGCTCTTCGCCCAGTCGGAGAGATACGCGACGCCGCGTGACGGTCCCCCGGCTGAGCCGCTATGGAGTGCCCCCATGCCTGTGTCGAAACAGCGCTGCCGTCCGCGCCGGATGAGATCGTCCCGGTCCCCGTGACCGAGGTGCGCGGTGATTCCGCGCCGCCCCGGTCCCGACCCGACCCACCCGTCTGACGAGCGGGAGCGGACGACACCTTCCCCCGCGCTTCAGCCATTCCGTGATCTCTACCTTGGAGGCACAGTCATGGGCTTGTACGCCCTTCCAGGACCAGTTGTCCGCCGCAAGATCCGCGGCCTGCTGCTGGCGCTGTTCGTCGGCGTGCTCGGTGCGGCCGCCGCGCTGGTCGCGCCGCCGGCCGCGCACGCCGCCGAGAGCACGCTCGGCGCCGCTGCGGCGCAGAGCGGCCGCTACTTCGGTACCGCCATCGCCTCGGGCAGGCTGGGCGACTCCGCGTACACGACGATCGCGAACCGTGAGTTCAACTCGGTGACGGCCGAGAACGAGATGAAGATCGACGCGACCGAGCCGCAGCGGGGTCAGTTCAACTTCTCCGCCGCCGACCGCGTCTTCAACTGGGCGGTGCAGAACGGCAAGCAGGTGCGAGGCCACACCCTGGCCTGGCACTCCCAGCAGCCCGGCTGGATGCAGAGCCTCAGCGGCAGCAACCTGCGCCAGGCGATGATCGGACACATCAACGGCGTGATGGCGCACTACAAGGGCAGGATCGCCCAGTGGGACGTCGTGAACGAGGCCTTCGCCGACGGCAATTCGGGGGCCCGGCGCGACTCCAACCTGCAGCGCACCGGCAACGACTGGATCGAGGTCGCCTTCCGCACCGCGCGCGCCGCGGACCCGGCCGCCAAGCTCTGCTACAACGACTACAACGTCGAGAACTGGACCTGGGCCAAGACCCAGGCGATGTACGCCATGGTCCGGGACTTCAAGCAGCGTGGCGTGCCGATCGACTGCGTGGGCTTCCAGTCGCACTTCAACAACGACAGCCCGTACAACAGCAACTTCCGCACCACCCTGCAGAACTTCGCCGCTCTCGGCGTCGACGTGGCCATCACCGAACTCGACATCCAGGGCGCCTCGGGCACGACCTACGCCAACGTGGTCAACGACTGCCTGGCCGTCCCGCGCTGCCTCGGCATCACCGTCTGGGGTGTGCGCGACTCCGACTCCTGGCGACCGGAGCACTCGCCGCTGCTGTTCAACCGCGACGGAAGCAAGAAGCCCGCCTACACCTCCGTCCTCAACGCACTGAACGGCGGTACCTCCACGCCGCCTTCGGATGCCAAACCGATCAAGGGCGTCGGTTCGGGCCGCTGCCTCGACGTGCCCGGCAGCGGTACCGCCGACGGCACCCAGCTCCAGCTGTGGGACTGCCACAGCGGCACCAACCAGCAGTGGACGTACACCGCGGCCGGCGAGCTGAGGGTCTACGGCAACAAGTGTCTGGACGCGGCCGGGACCGGCAACGGCACCAAGGTCCAGATCTACGGTTGCTGGGGCGGAGACAACCAGAAGTGGCGCCTCAACTCCGACGGAACCATCGTCGGCGTCCAGTCCGGCCTCTGCCTCGACACCGCCGCGGGCGGCACCGCCAACGGCACCCTGATCCAGATCTCCACCTGCTCGAACGGCGGCAGCCAGCGCTGGACCCGCACCTGACGGAGTCCGCCACCGAGGAACGGGGAAGCCGATGACGGCCTACGGCTCGGCTTCCGTCGTCCCTCAGTGACGACACCGCCGGGTGGTCCGGGGTCGCCGTCGTGCCGGCGGCGACCCTCGCCCTGGGCGTGCTCGGCGCGGCCTGGACGTATAGCGGACGCGGCCCGGACGTAGATCGGAGAGGGTGGCGCCTTCGCCGCGCCGTCGGGCCTCGACCCGTCTGGCGGCGGTCCGTCCGGCGGGTCAGCCCGTCGGCAGGCGCAGTTCAGTCTCCGCGCCCCCCTCCGGGTGGTTGCGGAAGGTCAGGCGGGCACCGAGCAGGCGGGCCTGGCCGGTGGCGATGGTCAGGCCGAGGCCGGTGCCGCCGGTCCGGGAGCCCGTGCGGAAACGCTGGGGGCCGGAGGTGTGCAGTACCGCGAGCAGGTCGGCCGGGAAACCTGGTCCGTGGTCGCGGACCCGGACCACGGGGCCGTCGACCTCCAGCTCCATGGGCGGGGCGCCGTGGCGCAGGGCGTTGGTGGCGAGGTTGGTCAGGATCCGCTCGACCCGGCGCGGGTCGGTGGTCACGACCGTGTCCGCCACGATCCGCACGCGTACGTCGTCGAGCCCGGCGGTCGCGCGCCGGGCCATCGCGCTCACCTCGCGCTCCTCGGTCTCCACCACCGCCTGGGAGTCCAGGCGGGCGACCTCCAGCACGTCCTCCACCAGCCCGCGCAGCTTCCGCACGCTGCCGGCCACCAGGTCGGACACCCGGCCGGGCGGCAGCAGACCGACCGCGGTCGACATGCCGGCGACCGGCGTGCGCAGTTCGTGCGCGATGTCGGCGGTCACCCGGCGTTCGGCCTCCAGTCGGGCGCCGAGCGCGTCCGCCATGGTGTCGACGGCGGCGGCGAGCCGGGCGATCTCGTCGCCGCCGCGGGGGCGTACGCGGGCGTCGAGGTCGCCGTCGGCGATGCGTTCCGCGGTACGCGCGGCGGCCGTGGCCCGCCGTCCCATCCGCACCCCCAGCAACAGCCCGGCCAGGGATACCAGGACGGTGACGGCCGCGCCCGTGGCGAGCAGCGTCCGGTCGAGTGCGGCAAGGGTCCGCTCCTCGGGGGCGTACGAACGGTGGATCGCGAGCACCTTGCGGCCCGAGATCCGGGTCGCCGCCCACAGCACCGGAGCCCCACCACCCTTGCGGCCCGTTTGCAGATAGGTCACTCGGACGTCGCCGCGTACGGCCCGTGCCACCGGGGCGGGCAGGTCGGGGGGATCGATCCGGGCGTCCGACTCGCGTCCGTCGGCGTGGTCGCCGGCGGCACTGCGCAAGCTCTGGTCCAGTGCGGAGCGGGCGGTGGCCAGTTGGTCGGCGGCGGTGGTCCGGTGCACCAGCACTCCGATCGCCCCCGCCACGCACAGGGCCGCGACGGCGACGGCCAGCGCGACCTTCGCCCCCACGTTCACCGCGGGCCGTCTCATGGGCGCAGCTTGTAGCCGAAGCCGCGCACCGTCTCGATCCGCTCCCGGCCGATCTTGGAGCGCAGGCGCTGTACATGGACGTCCACGACCCGGGTGTCACCGGACCAGGCGTAGTCCCAGACCCGCTCCAGGAGCAGATCACGGGAGAGCACGGTCCCCGGCGCGGCGGTGAACTCGCGCAGCAGCTTCAGCTCGGTCGTGGTGAGTGAGAGCGGCTTCCCGTCGCGGCGTGCGGTCAGGGACGCCGGACAGAACTCCAGGTCGCCGAAGCGCAGACGGGGGCCCTCGTGGGCCGACTGCCGGGCCGGTGCCGCCCGGCGCAGCAGGGAGCGTACGCGGGCCACGAGGACGGGGCCGTCGAAGGGCTTGGTGACGTAGTCGTCGGCGCCCGCCTCCAGGCCCATCACCACGTCCACCGGGTCGTTGCGGGCCGAGATCAGCAGCACGGGCACGCCCGACTCCTCGCGGATCCGGCCGGCCAGGCTCACTCCGTTGAGGCCCGGCAGCATGATGTCGAGGACGGCCACGTCCGGATGGCGTTCCCGGAACAGCGCGAGCCCGGTCAGGCCGTCGGACGCGGTGCGGACGCGGTAGCCGCGCTCCTCCAGCGTGAGCCGCGTGGCCTCCCGGATCAGCTCGTCGTCCTCGACCAGCAGCACATCATGAGCGGCGCGCATCGGATTCCCTCTCCGCCGGTCCTCTCCTGTGTCGTTCTCATGCATCCGGTACGCCCAGGTCCGTGTCGTCGCTGCCTTGCGACCAGAAGGGCGCGGGGGGATGTACGGGGGTCAAGCGCGCGTGGCTGTAGAACGACACGTCGCCGCGCCTGACCGGATCGCTCAGGACGACGTCGACCCGGTAGCTCGGCGGGTCCTCGTTGCCGTCGGGGCAGCCCGACACGCAGGTCTCGTCCGTGGCGACTCCGGTGGCCCGTGCCCGGGACGAGCCCCAGTCCCGCCATGTCAGCCGCCTCAGGGAGAGGCGCATGGTCGGGTCGATCTCCTCGGGGCGCTGCCAGGCCCGGCCGTACCAGTCCGTGATGTAGACCGGCCCCGTCCAGGGGATCGTCGTCATCGCCGGACCCTCGACGTGCACGCCGCCGTCCACGCCGGCGCACCCGGTCAGGCAGGCGGCCAGCACGGCGCACGGCACGCCTCGACGAAGCCGCATCCCCTGCTCCTTCCGCCGGGCCGTCGGGTCGTGTGGAGATCGCTTCCGCAGAAGCCGGAGGCAATGGTACGGCCGGTCGGTCCCGGCCTTCAGGGGTGGTGACGGCGTCGACGACGCACGGCCGTGCCCCGTCCCGGAACTCGGCCACGTCGTGCCACCGTCACCGGAGGACAGCTGCCTGACCTGCGCATGTAACAACGGCCCGGCGATCCGTCATCGACATCGATACGTCGTCGTCGTACTGCCGCCGCACAGCTGTGCGTCCGCCTTCCTACGGTTGCTCCGATCATGGCCACCCGGTACTTCAGCCCTGGGGGAACTTTGCGCAGAAGAGTGAAGACAACATGCGTGTGCACAGCCGCGGCGGCCGTGGCGGCGGTCCTCGCCACAGGACCGCCCGGCACCGCACAGGCCACGCCCGCCCAGGCCACGCCCGCGCGGGCCGGTGGGGCGGGGACCGCCGCCGCGTCCAAGGAAGCCGCGTCAAAGGGCTCCGCCGGCCTGCACCGCCTCACCCTCGTCACCGGCGACCGCGTCCTCGTCGACGCCACGGGCGCTGTCGTCGGCATGGAGCGGGCGAAGGGCCGCGAGCGGGTCCCTGTGCAGATACGGAAGGTCGGCGGCCACACCCTCGTCGTCCCGACGGACGCCGCCCGGCTGATCGCGAACGGCAGCCTCGACCAGCGGCTGTTCGACGTCACCGAGCTGAACAAGCCGGCCGACCGCAGAAACCAGCGGGGCGGTCTGAAGGTCATCGTCGGCTACAAGGAGACCGCACGTTCCATGAGGGCCGCGGTCCGTGGCACGGGCATGGTCCACCGGACCTTCAAGGCCCTGGACATGGACGTCCTCAAGGCGCCCACCACGCGGACGCCCAAGCTGTGGGACACCCTCACCAACGACGGTGCCCTCGCCCCGGGTATCTCCCATGTCTGGCTGGACGGCGTCCGCAAGGCCAGCCTCGACAAGTCGGTGCCGCAGGTCGGCGCGCCCGCGGCCTGGGCCAAGGGATACGACGGCAAGGGCGTCAAGGTCGCCGTCCTGGACAGCGGCCTCGACAGCAGCCACCCCGACCTCAAGGGCCAGGTGCTCGCCACCAAGAACTTCAGCGCCTCCACCACCACCGAGGACCGGCAGGGCCACGGCACGCACGTCGCGTCCACCATCGCCGGAACCGGCGCCGAGTCGGGCGGCAAGTTCAAGGGCGTCGCCCCCGGAGCGAAGCTGATCATCGGCAAGGTCCTCGACGACCAGGGCCAGGGCGACGACGCCGGCATCATCGCGGGCATGGAGTGGGCCGCCGACCAGGGCGCCGACGTCATCAACCTCAGCCTGGGCGGCCGCGACACCCCGGGTGTCGACCCGATGGAGGCCACGGTCAACAGGCTCTCGGAGACCAAGGGTGTCCTCTTCGCCATCGCCGCCGGCAATGAGGGCGAGCAGGGCTTCAAGACCGTCGACTCCCCCGGCAGCGCCGCCGACGCGCTCACCGTCGGCGCTGTCGACGGCCACGACGAGGTCGCGGACTTCTCCAGCATGGGGCCGACCGCCGACGGCGCCCTCAAGCCGGACGTGACCGCGCCCGGCGTGGACATCACCGCGTCCGCCGCCAAGGGCAGCGCCATCGCCAAGGAGGTCGGTGAGAAGCCGCCGGGCTACCTGACGATCTCGGGTACGTCGATGGCGACCCCGCATGTGGCGGGCGCCGCCGCCCTCCTCAAGCAGCAGCATCCCGACTGGACGTTCCGTGAGCTGAAGGCCGCACTCGTGGGCTCCGCCAAGGGTGGCGCCTACACCCCCTACGCGCAGGGTTCGGGCCGCATCCAGGTCGACGAGGCGATCGGCCGGAGCGTGTTCGCCGAGACGACCTCGCTGAGCCTCCCCGTCCAGCGGTGGCCGCACAACGACGACACCCCGGTCACCAGGAAGCTGACGTACCGCAACACCGGCACGAAGGACATCACGCTGACGTTGTCGACCGCGGCCTTCAACCCCCGGGGCGAGGCGGCCCCGCACGGCTTCTTCGCCCTGGGCGCGAAGACCGTCACCGTCCCCGCCGACGGCAGGGCGTCCGTGGACGTCACCGCCGACACCCGGCTGGGCGGCGAGCTCTTCGGCGGCTACTCGGCCTATGTGACGGCCAAGGGCGACGGCCAGGCCGTCCGCTCGGCGCTGGCGGTAGAGCGGGAGGAAGAGGCGTACGACGTCACGCTGAAGTTCGTCGACCGCCCCGGGCAGCACCCGGTCCACCTCACCACCCTGTCGCGAGACGAGCGGAACGGCACGCAGTTCGCGGACATGTCCACCGGCGACACGGTCACGTTCCGCGTCCCCAAGGGCCCGTACATCCTCGACTCGCTCAGCGTGAAGGACCCGAACTCGACCGAGGGCGGCGTCGACTGGCTGGTCCGGCCCGTCCTGAACGTCGACAAGGACCAGACGGTCACGCTCGACCTGAACAGGACCCGGTCGGCCGACATCACCGTGCCGGACAAGAAGGCCAAGCCGCTCCAGGCCATGGTGTTCTACGAGCACAAGGGCACGCAGGTGGCGAACTACGTCGTCATGCCCACCTTCTCCGACATCCGTGTCGCGCACGTCGGCCCCGAGATGCCGTCCCACCTGGCACAGGTCTGGTCCGGGCAGTGGACCAAGGGGAAGGGCGCCGAGTACAACACCCTCGACGGCGGCGAGGTGAAGAGGATCACCGGGACGCACGTCCACCATTACAAGGCGCGCGAGTTCGCCACGGTGAAGGCCGGTCTGGGCGCCTCGACCCCGGGCAAGACCGGGGTGCTCGCTCTGTCCGCCACCCTGCCCCTCATCAACGGCATCCACACCCCGCTGCCCCAGAAGCTGCCCACCACCCGGACGTACTACCTGTCCACGGGCGACGATGCCCAGTGGTACTTCGACTTCCAGCAGTTCTCGGGGAAGAAGGACGCGGACGGCGTGCCGCTCGTGGAGGCCGAGTCCACCACCGCTGACTACCTGAAGCTCACCGGCGGCAGGACCTACCTGAAGTCGTTCGACACGGCGGTGTTCGCGCCGCGGGTGGTCCCCGGCCTGTCCGGTGTCTTCCACGGCCCCGACGGGATCTACGGCCTGCTCCCGCTGTTCGCCGACGGCCAGCGGAACGAGGCGTCGTCCGGTCTGACCTCGGTGCGCACGACGCTGTACCGCAACGGCAAGAAGGTCGCGTCGAACGCCGACCCGCTGACCGGCGGCAAGACGTTCGAGGTCCCGGCCGGCGAGGCCGAGTACACCCTGACGACGTCGGCCGGGCGAAGCGCCCGGGTCCAGGCCGCCTCCACCCGTGTCGACGCGAGCTGGACGTTCCACTCGAAGGCGCCGTCCGGCGCGCTGCCGACGGAACTGCCGGTCTCCACGGTGCGCTTCGCACCGAAGACGGGCCTGGACAGCCGGGTCGAGGCCGGCCGGACCGTCACCTACCCGGTCACCGTCGAGGGCGCGGCCAAGGGCCGGAACCTCAAGTCTCTGTCGGTGTACGTGTCGTACGACGCCGGCAAGACCTGGAAGAAGACCGACGTCAGGAACGGAAGGATCACCGTGAACAACCCGGCGAAGGGCAAGGGGATCTCCCTCCGCGCCGAGATCACCGACAGGAAGGGCAACAGGTCCACGATCTCGATCCACAACGCGTACTACGGCAAGTGAGGCCGAGGATTCACTGAGGCGGGTCGGTCTGCCGGAAGCGCGGTCTCAGGCAGACCGACCCGTCGTGCTCCCCGAAGGCTTTCTGGGCTTCCGGGGTGCAGGAGCTGGTGCGCCAGTTCGGAGGAGCGAAACTGGGAGCACTGGACTCTCGCAGACCTGCCCGAAGGGGCTCCGGAATGGAAGAACCAACGGGGATGACCGCACTGCGGCAGCTGCTGCCTCCGCCTCCCGGCGCGGGCGAGGACATCGACTGGGAGGCGGCCAAGACACGGTGGGAACCGGATTTCCCCGGGACTACATGGACTTCATGGCCGTGTACGGCATCGGCGGGATCGGCTCGCAGGAGGAGATCAGCGAGCTCGGAATCCTCGGGCCGTTTCCCACCGGGGCCTTTGAGCACTCCCCCGACGACTTCGAGGACGAGACGGGGAACGCCCGCCTGACCTGGGAGGAGGAGGGCGCCGACCAGGAGGGTCTCGACCTGGACAGGGAGCACATCCTCGCCTGGGGCTACACGTCCCACGCCGACATCCTGTGCTGGCTGACCAGCGATCCCGCCCCCGACAAGTGGCCCGTCCTGCTCTTCGCCCGCCATGGCGCGCAGACCTGCGAGGTCGTCCCCTGCGGCATGGTCGAGTTCCTACGCAGCCTGCTCGCCGAGGAACTCCCCTCGTACAAGGTGGGGTTCACACCTGAGCCGCGCTTCAAGCACTGGCGCGAAGGGCCCTAGGTGTGTTGTCCCGG
>NZ_LIRK01000909.1 GCF_001419765.1 Streptomyces torulosus | reverse complement strand
TGGTCGCCTACCGGGTCGCCGGCCCCTCCCGCGTCCTCGCGGCCTTCCCCCGGCCGGCACGGCGAGCACGGGTGCGCGGCGACCCGGTAGGCGACCAGGCTGGAGTACGGGCCGCCCAGTGTGTCGGCGCGCGGCAGGGGGAGACGGCGGGTGAACCGGCCCCGGCCGCTGCCGGTGAGGAGTAGAGCGAGGGGGCGGTCCGGTCCGTCTGCCCGGGTGACGCGCACGGCGAGCCCCAGCCCGTCGGGCAGCCGCCGTGGCAGCCGGGCCGCTCGGGAGAGGCGCACCGTGGCCCCGTACAGCCCGACCCTGTCCAGCCAGGGGACGCCCCAGGGTTCACCCCCGTCGGTCACGACCTCCAGCTCCGCCGCGCACGTCAGTCCGTGCGGGTGCAGTGCGGGAGCGCGGCGCAGCCGGGCCAGCAGCCGGAAACCGGCTTCGACGGGCGACGGCGCCCCGCCGAGGCGCCGGGAGCCCTGGCGGGTGCGACGCCTGCCGGGGCGAGTGCGACCCCTGCGCGGCCTGCCGGAAACCACAGGTCGAATCCTTGACCCCGGGTCCACCCTCCCCGATGCTGTGTTGCGGAACATGCGTTGTGTACCGCCATAAGCAACATCAGTCTGAGGTCTTGTACCAGCCGAGGAGTGGCCATGGCTCACCAGGTCCGTGCTGTCGTCGCGCGAGGGAAGGGCGCCCCCGTCAGCCTGGAAACGATCATCGTGCCCGACCCCGGACCGGGTGAGGCGCTGGTCAGGATCGAGGCGTGCGGGGTCTGCCACACCGATCTCCACTATCGCGAGGGCGGCATCAACGACGACTTCCCCTTCCTGCTGGGCCACGAGGCCGCCGGTGTCGTGGAGTCGGTGGGGGAGGGAGTCACCGACGTGGCCCCCGGTGACTTCGTCATCCTCAACTGGCGTGCCGTGTGCGGGCAGTGCCGGGCCTGTCGGCGCGGCCGGCCGTGGTACTGCTTCGCCACGCACAACGCCAAGCAGAAGATGACCCTGACCGACGGCACGGAGCTGTCCCCGGCGCTGGGTATCGGCGCCTTCGCGGAGAAGACGCTGGTGGCGGCGGGGCAGTGCACCAAGGTCGACCGCGCCGCGTCCGCGGCGGCCGCCGGTCTGCTCGGCTGCGGCGTCATGGCAGGCATCGGCGCGGCCATCAACACCGGCAACGTCGGACGCGGTGACAGCGTCGCCGTCATCGGCTGCGGCGGGGTCGGCGCCGCCGCGGTCGTCGGGTCGAACCTGGCGGGCGCGGCGAAGATCATCGCGGTGGACATCGACGACCGGAAGCTCCGGACCGCCGAGAAGCTGGGCGCGACCCACACCGTCAACTCCCGCGACACCGACGCCGTCGAGGCGATCCGCGAGCTGACCGGCGGCTTCGGCGCCGACGTCGTCATCGAGGCGGTGGGCCGCCCCGAGACGTACCGGCAGGCCTTCTACGCCCGCGACCTCGCCGGCACGGTCGTCCTCGTCGGCGTGCCCACCCCGGAGATGAAGCTGGAGCTGCCCCTGCTCGACGTCTTCGGTCGCGGTGGTTCGCTGAAGTCGTCCTGGTACGGCGACTGCCTGCCGTCCCGTGACTTCCCGATGCTCATCGACCTCTATCTCCAGGGCCGGCTCGACCTCGACGCCTTCGTCACCGAGACCATCGCCCTGGACGACGTGGAGAAGGCCTTCGAGCGGATGCACCACGGTGACGTGCTGCGCTCGGTGGTGGTCCTGTGACGGCCGACGCCCGCATCGAACACCTCGTCACCTCGGGCACCTTCAGTCTGGACGGCGGCACCTGGGACGTCGACAACAACGTGTGGATCGTCGGCGACGACCACGAGGTCGTCGTCATCGACGCCGCCCACGACGCCGACGCCATCGCCGAGGCCATCGGCGACCGCAGGCTGACGGCCGTCATCTGCACCCACGCCCACAACGACCACATCGACGCCGCGCCCGCCCTCGCCGAGCGCACCGGCGCCCCGATCCTCCTCCATCCGGACGACCTGCCGCTGTGGAAGCAGACTCACCCCGAGCGCGCGCCCGACGGTGAACTCGCCGACGGGCAGGTCCTGACGGTGGCGGGTGTCGAGCTGACCGTGCTGCACACGCCCGGCCATGCCCCCGGCGCGGTCTGCCTGTACGCGCCGGACCTGGCGGCCCTCTTCAGCGGCGACACCCTGTTCGCGGGCGGACCGGGCGCGACGGGCAGGTCGTACAGCGACTTCCCCACCATCGTCGACTCCATCCGCGACCGGCTGCTGACCCTGCCGGGCGACACCGTCGTCCACACCGGTCACGGGGGGACGACCACGATCGCCACGGAGGCCCCGCACCTCCAGGAATGGCTCGACCGCGGTTTCTGACCGGGTCCCCCGAGGTTCCCCGCGC
Source organism: Streptomyces torulosus (assembly GCF_001419765.1). Classification (GTDB taxonomy): domain Bacteria; phylum Actinomycetota; class Actinomycetes; order Streptomycetales; family Streptomycetaceae; genus Streptomyces; species Streptomyces torulosus. The sequence continues at coordinate 1,501 of NZ_LIRK01000909.1, read as the reverse complement.
GGCGCCCGTACCGCCTGTTTCCGCAGGTGGTACGGGCGTTTCGAGCTGTCTTCGGGGCGGCCCGTGGACCCGTCCGAAGCGGGCCTTTCGACGCCTTGACAAGGGTTCAGGGCGACCCCAGACTGATGTTGCGCTTACCGCAATCCGTTTCGCTATACGCACCGAGGTGTCATGATGATTCCCGCGTGCCGTCTCGCGGATCTTCCGCGAGGCGAGGCCATCCGGCTCGACATCGACCCGCCGGTCTCGGTGTTCCACACCGACGACGGCGAGGTCTTCGCCATCGACGACACCTGCACCCACCAGGACGCCTCGCTCGCCGACGGCTGGCTGGAGGGCTGCGAGGTGGAATGCCCGCTGCACGCCTCGAAGTTCGACCTGCGGACCGGAGCGGTCGACGCTCCGCCGGCCAAGCTGCCGGTGCGGACGCACGAGGTCGTCGTCGAGGACGGCATGATCTATGTGAAGGTGTCCACGGACGCCCCCAACCTGCCGCCCTGCGTGGCCGCCCGGCTCGCCGGTGGTCCCGCGTGAGGACGGTGGCCGTCGTGGGCGCCTCGCTCGCCGGCCTCTCGGCGGCGCGCTCGCTGCGGAAGCAGGGCTACGACGGGCGGCTCGTCGTCATCGGCGACGAACTCCACCGCCCGTACGACCGGCCCCCTCTCTCCAAGGAGTTCCTCTCCGGGGTGCTCGGCGAGACCGACCTCGCGCTGGAGACGGACGGCGAGGACCTGCGGGCCGAGTGGCTGCTCGGCACCCGGGCCGTGGGGCTCGACGCCCGTGAGCGGACCGTGCGGCTCGCCGACGGCGGCTCGGTGCGGGCCGACGGCATCGTCATCGCCACCGGCGCCGCCGCCCGGCAACTGCCCGGCTCCGAGGGCCTCGCCGGGGTGCACGTCCTGCGCACCCTGGACGACGCCCGCGCCCTACGGGACGAACTGGCCGGCGGCGGACGGCTGGTCGTGATCGGCGGCGGCTTCATCGGCGCCGAGGTCGCCTCCACCGCCTCCGCGCTCGGCCTGGACGTGACGGTCGTCGAGGCGGCGCCCACACCGCTCGCCGGGCCGCTCGGCGAGGAGATGGGCCGTATCGTCTCCGCCCTCCACACCGACCACGGCGTACGGCTGTTGTGCGGAGTCGGCGTCAAGGGGCTCAGCGGCGAGGCCAGGGTCGACGCCGTCCTCCTGGAGGACGGCCGGACGATCCCCGCCGACATCGTCGTCGTCGGCGTGGGCGCCCGCCCGTGCGTCGAGTGGCTGGAGGGATCCGGCATCGCGCTCGACAACGGCGTGACGTGCGGCGCCGACGGCCGCACCAGCCTCGCCGGCGTCGTCGCCGTCGGGGACTGCGCCTCCTGGTACGACCCGCGCGCCGGACACCACCGCCGCGTCGAACACTGGACCGGCGCCCAGGAACGGCCCGCCGCCGCCGTCGCCACCCTGCTGGCGGGCGGCGCCGTGGAACCGGGTGTGCCCCGGCCGCCGTACTTCTGGTCCGACCA
>NZ_LIRK01000908.1 GCF_001419765.1 Streptomyces torulosus | reverse complement strand
GTCCGCCTTGCCGTCACCGGTGACATCGGTGAGCTTGACCTCGCCGCCGAGCAGGTCGTCCGTCTCGTCCGTGCCGGGGACACCGGCCGTGGACTGAGCGAAGTACTGGTAGCCGGAGCCGGTGTTCACACCGGAGGGCGACCCGTACAGCACGGTCACCGCGCCGGCGTTGACGACACCGCCGAGGTTTTCGCCGGGCGCGCCGACGACCAGGTCGGTCCTGCCGTCGCCGTTGATGTCGCCGAGGGAGAGTTCGCTGCCGAAGTAGTCGCCGCGCTCGGAGGAACCGGGGACGTTGCCGCTGTCCTGCGTCACCGCGACCGTGGTGGCCGGGCCGTCCGCGGAGCCGAACAGGATGTGGATCTTGCCGCCGGTGGACGAACCGGGCACGCTGGGCTCGCTGCCGTCCTTCGACGGGTCCCAGTCCTGGCCGGTGACGATGTCGCCGTAGCCGTCGCCGTTGATGTCGCCGATGCCGGTGATGATGCCGCGCTTCAGCTCACGCACACCGCCCTCCGCGCCCAGGCCCTGGGGGGAACCGGGCACGTACCAGTTGGTGTTGTACTGCCAGGAGCTGTCGGTCTCGAAGCCGTCGACCACGAGGTCCGTGCGCTTGTCGCCGTTGGCGTCGCCGGCGGTGAGCATGATGGCGCCCGCGCCCTTGCCGGAGACGATGTCCAGCTTGACGGCGTACTGGTCGCCGAACGAACCGGACTTGGTGATGCCGTCACCGATGACGAACACCTCGTTGGAGGTGGTGCCGATCGCCAGGTCATCGGTGCCGTCGCCGTCGAAGTCACCCGAGGCGAGCGACCGGCCCCACTGGTCGTGCGACGAGGGGGCGAGGTCCTTGATGGTGGTGGCACCGGACAGACCCGAGGCGGAGCCCCACACGATGAGGACGGTGCCGCCGTCGGTGTCGCCGGACACGTCCTCGGTGGGCGCGGACACGGCGAGGTCGTCATAGCCGTCGCCGTTGTAGTCGCCGTACGCGGTGGACCAGCTGAACCAGTCGCCGGTCTCTGCCTCGCCGGGTACACCCGAGGTGTTCTGGCTGATCGTCGTGCGCTTGGTCGAGCTGATACCGCTCGCCGAGCCGTACAGGGCGACGACCTGCCCTGCGTCGGCCTTGCCGCCGACCGTGGCGCCGCCGGCCGAGTACGCCACATCGCCGTATCCGTCGTTGTTGAAGTCCGCCACCGGGTGGTGGACCGAGTCGGCCGCCGTCGCCGTCGCGGCCGAGAACGTGAGCAGACCGCCCGTCAGCGCGGCCGCGGAGGCCGTCGCGAGGGCGAGTCGCAGATGCTTGTGCATGCGGGAATCTCCTGCTGCATGCGGGACGCCTGGCAGACGTCCGCAGTCAATGGGGTGCCCTTCCTGTCCGCGTTCGCCCGTAGTTCGTTCGGGGTTCACGGGAAAGTCGGCGAACAGGAGACCGCCGGAGGTGCGGGAGGGTTGTACGGGAGTTCGAGGAATTTCTGTGACGGATGGAACCGGTGGGGCGCCGGGGACCTCTTACTTCCCCGCGCCCCGCACGGCTCACCTGGCGAGCACCGCCCCGTACCCCGCCGCTCCCGTCAGTCCGAGCTTCGCCGGTGTCAGGGAGACCGCGGGGAGACGGGGGGCGTCGCCCGCCGACGGGCGGTACCAGAGGGCGCCCGCGGGGGCGTTCTCGCCGGGCGCGCCGATCACCTGGTCGTCGTACTTCGCCGTGTCGAAGTCGGCCGCCGCCACCGCCGCCCCGAACAGGTCGCCCTCCTCGGCCGTGCCCGGCACCCCGGCGGAGCTCTGCGTGAAGGCCGGACCGGTGAACACCCGGTCGCCCCCCACCTCCAGCTCCCAGTACGCGCCCGCGCGGGCCGCCGACCCCACCGCCTCGTGGCTCGCCCCCACCAGCAGCGAGTCGGGCCCGCTGCCGTCGAGGTCGACGACCGCCAGCGCGGCACCGAAGTTGTCCTCGGCCTCCGCCGTGCCGCCCACACCGGGGGAGGACTGGGTGGTGCAGGTGACCCCACCGCCGAGCGTGGTGCCCGGCGCCCCGTACACCGTGGCGAGGGCGCCGCCGAGCCGGTCCGCGCAAGTCGCGCCCTCCGCCTCGGGGTCGGGCAGCACCTCGCCGATCGCCAGGTCCGCCCGGCCGTCGCCGTCGAAGTCGCCGGCGGCGAGCGCGGAGCCGAAGTCGGCGGCCTGCCAGCGCGTCGCCCAGCCGCCGGGCGCCAGGGAACGGACACGGGTGCCCGAGATCTCCAGGCCCTTGTAGGTGACGGCCAGGTCGTCCCTGCCGTCACCGTCGAAGTCCGCGGTGGTCAGCGCGCGGGCGTCACCGAAGTCGTAGCCCTCGACGAGTGTCGTGGGTGCGGCGGCGGTGAGCGGCCCCGGCCGCAGGACCGTGGCCCCGCCCTCCTCGCCGCTCACGGCGAGGAGGGCGGGGCCAC
>NZ_LIRK01000907.1 GCF_001419765.1 Streptomyces torulosus | reverse complement strand
GGGAAGGGGCGGGAGATCATGTACTCATGAGTATTGCTTTACGTCGTGCAGTCGGGATCGCGGGTGTGGTGGGCGGGATTGGTCTCGCGGCCTGGCTGGTCTTCGGGGCTCCCCATGAGTGGGAGGGGGGCATGCGGTTGCTGCGGCACGGCTTGGCGTTGGTGTCTCTCGGCGCGATCAACGGCGGTGCCTGGTGGATGTTTTCCGGCAGGCAGGACGGTGCGTCCGACGTGGTGGCCGGCTGAGGGTGGGTAGCGAGTCGGTCGGTGGGGCAGTCAGCGGCTGTGCCGGGCCGCGTAGACGTCCAGTGGTTCCAGCGCGCCCCACGCCTGGTCGAAGCTGTCCGCGAAGTACCTCAGGAAGGCAGGACCTTCGACGCTGAAGCCCGTCAGTTGTTGACGGCCGGCGCCGGAGAAGGACAGGAACGTGACGGAGTCGTCCACGAGGCCGGTGTTGTGCCAGGCGCAGGAGGCGGTCCAGGGCATGACGCGCGCCTCGTAGGCGTAGATGTCCGCCGTCTCCCTCTGGTGGTCGAGCAGCCACTGCAAGTACGCCGTCTCGGGTGTGCCGTCCCGCTCGGGGACGCCGATGATGCGCCGGGCGCTGGCGCCCTCACCGGAGTGGTCCCTGGCCCAGTCCAGCACCGTGCTGAAGTACTCGGCCACTTCCGGTGCTCCCCAGTGGCTGGGCGGGTGCCGTCGGACGTAGGTGAGCCGGATCTCGCGGCGGGCCGCTCGGATGCGCGCGGCGGAGGCGCGGTAGAAGGACGACGGGTCCGGGTATCGCACCATCTCCGCCCTCAGCGCCTCCACCGGTGCCTCGGGGCCCTCCCGCTTGAGCCTGTCCAGCTCCGTCCTGGCCTCGCGCCACAGGGACTGCCACTGGCTCCACTCCCCGTCCAGCGCGGCGACCAGGCGGCGGGTGACCGTCTCGCCGGGCAGTCGGCGACCGTTGAGGGCCTCGGAGACCGTCGACGGACTGCACTGCGCCCGAGCGGCGATCGTCGTGACCTGCGGGGTGCCCGCGGTGATCCGCAGCCGGCTCAGCTCTGCCGCGAAGCGACGCACGGCCGGCGGCACACCGCCCGCGTGGACGTTCATGGTTCCCCCTGAGAGCGTCGTCCGGTCCGACGACCGTCGTCCGGTCCGACGGCGGCGATCGGCTCCGACGCGTGTGATCGGTCCGACGACCGTGATCGTCCCACTCTCTCCGGGCGGCCGCCGAACTTCGCCGAATCCCGCCGAAGAAGCCCGAATTCCGCCGAAGCTTCCGGGACTTTCGGGCTCTGCCGGAATCCCTGGACCGCGTGGAGAGGTGCCTGGTCAACTGGCCGACATCTCAAGCCGAGGATCGGAAGAGGAAGGTGACCGCACATGCCGATCGACCTCAGGATGTCACTGCGCCGCCACTACACGACGTTTCTCGCCGTGCTCGTGACGGGGATCGTTCTGATCATGGCGGTCAACGGCACCGCGCCCACGATGGACGTCTACCTGAACTGCCTGATGAGCGTGGCAGGCATGATCGCCACCTATGTGCTCGCACCGCCGGACCCCTCCCGCCCGGGCGACCGCGATCAGCGGCCCGGCGCGACGGGGGACGAGACGCGGTGATCACGGCGGCGTGGCCGGGGCCCGGGGTCCGGATCACCGGCGCCCTGCGGCACACCGGGCACGCCGTGAACGGCCCCCTGACCACGTCCGATGGTCAGGGGCCCTTCTTCTGCGCGGTGGGCGCTAGGCAGCCTTGGGGGGCCGGGCTGACCGGGCCGGCCGGGCCGGCCGGGCAACGGGGGTAACGGGGCTCGGGGCCGGGTCCTGTGCGTCCTCGGGCCAGTAGGGCTCGTCCTCTCCGAAGTCCGGGGCCCGGAACGGGTCTGTCGTCGGAGGCGGCGATACCGCGGTGGGACGGCTGGGCTGCCCTTCCAGGGCGGAGAACAGCGACGTCGGGTCGATGAGAGGTCTGCCTTTCGTTACAGGTCCCTGAGGGGGCCTGGTGTGCCGTGACCGGGCACAGCGGTTCTACAGCTTGGTCATCTTGGCGTACGGGCTCGAGATCCGCACCTGCGCCGAGCCGAAATCGACGAGCGCCGCGATTCCGTCCTCGATGCCGACCACCCGGCCGAGTCCGTACACGTCGTGCGTGACCTGGTCGCCCAGGGCAAAGTGCTTGGGAGCCGGTGCGACCGGGGCCTTGAACGGGCTGGTGGGCAAATGACGCTTCGGTGCCGCGGGCTTTGTCATGGCTCAGTATGAGCCTACGCGTCTCCGGCCCGCTGTGGCCGTCGGCACATATCCCTCGGGAAAACCGTGTTATTCCGGGCACAACGGGAGACCAGTCGACGCCGTCGTATCGCACAAGCCCGTGGGCTCACACAGAGCCGCGCCGGGCGAGCGTACGGGGGCTTGGGCGCTCACCGGTGTGCGTCCGCACGCTCTGCCGGGCGCAACCCGGTGGCTGGAACGATCCCCGTGCCGGTATCGGCGAGAAATCAGCTGAAGGGGGCCTGGCATGGCTGTGGTGTTGTCGATGCACTGGGCGGGGGTCACGCCGGAGCAGTACGACACGGTGCGGGACGCGGTCGGGTGGGAGGAGGCGCCGGCGGCCGGTGGGCAGATGCATGTGGCCTGGTTCGACGACCAGGGGTTCCATGTGACGGATGTGTGGGACTCCCAGGAGGCGTTCGAGGCGTTCTTCGGCGAGCGGCTCGCGCCCGCGATCCAGAAGGCCGGCCTCACGGGGGCTCCCGAGATCGTCTTCAGCCCGCTGCACCGACGGTTCGTCGCGCCCGGCGTCGGCGGTACGGGGTGAGCCGTACGGGATGAGCACGCGCGTTCCGGTGAACTCGCGGGTGGAAGGGGTGTCCCGGTGTGCGGGGCGCCCCTTCCGCGTCTCCGGATGCGGGGTGGAGGACGGGCGCTGATTCTGGAGGGGACGGCGAACAGCGGAAGGAGCCGCGATGTCTGTGATGGACAAGCTCAAGCACATGTTGAAGGGCCATGAGGAGCAGGCCGGCAAGGGCGCCGACCGGGCCGGTGACTTCGTCGACGAGAGGACCCACGGCAAGCACAGGCGTCACGTCGACACCGCTCAGGACCGGTTCAAGCAGCAGCTGGGCACGGACCAGACAGGCCAGACGGACCCGGGTGGCCGGGAAGAGCCGCCTCCGCGGTAGATGGCCCGCGGTAGCACGGGCATGGTGTGACGCGGTGCGGTCGGCCGGGGAGTCCGCCGGCGCCGACCGGTCGGTACCCGCGGCGTGCCCGCGACGACCCCGAGTGCCCCACAGCCGCGAGCGACCGGCGCCCGAAGCCAGGGCGCCGGTCGCTCGCCGGTTGTTTGCCGGTTGCTACGAGGCCGAGAGCGGACACTGGCGTGGGCCGCCTCCGCCCCCATCCCTTCTCATCCCTTCTCATCCCCTCCGCCCCGACATGCGTGCCGCCGACGCCACCGTCGAGCGGGCCTCGCGTTCCGGGAGGCCCGTGTGGATCGCGGCGTCTATGAGGGCGTTGGCGAGGTCGGGGCCGAGGCCGTTCTCGTAGGCGCGGCAGGCGGCCCAGAAGAGGCGGGTGTTGCGCTGGCCTTCGTGGGCCGTGAGGACGAAGTGGATCAATCCGTGGCCATGGGCATGGGCATGGGCATGACCCGGACGTGGACCTTGGTCTTCCCCCGGGCCGTGGCTCTCAGCAGGGATATCGCCCTGGTCGAAGCCGGGGCCACGGCCCGGGGGAAGACC
>NZ_LIRK01000906.1 GCF_001419765.1 Streptomyces torulosus | reverse complement strand
CAGCTCCTCCTGCGCGACCTGCGGCAACGTCGCGCAGGAGGAGCTGTGCAACATCTGCCGCGACACCCGCCGAGACCCGTCGGTCATCTGTGTCGTGGAGGAGCCGAAGGACGTCGTCGCCATCGAGCGGACCCGTGAGTTCCGGGGCCGGTACCACGTCCTCGGCGGCGCGATCAGCCCCATCGAGGGCGTCGGACCCGACGACCTGCGGATACGGGAGCTTCTCGCCAGGTTGGCCGACGGCACGGTCACGGAGCTGATCCTGGCCACCGACCCCAACCTGGAGGGCGAGGCCACGGCCACGTATCTCGCCCGCATGATCAAACCCATGGGCCTCAAGGTCACCCGCCTGGCCAGCGGCCTCCCGGTGGGCGGCGACCTGGAATACGCGGACGAGGTGACCCTCGGCCGCGCCTTCGAGGGGAGACGATTGCTGGATGTCTGACGCCACGCTGCACGCGACCGGCCTGAACCCGGACGACTTCGCCGTCCAGATCGCGGACCAGATCGAGAGCTTCCTGGTCGCGGTCACCGAGGTGGCCAAGGGCGACGAGCCGGACTCGGCCGTGCCCTTCCTGCTGCTGGAGGTCTCCCAGCTCCTCCTCGCGGGCGGCCGCCTCGGCGCGCACGAGGACATCGTGCCGGACGAGCGCTACGAGCCCGACCCGGGCCCCGAGCAGGACGTCGACGAGCTGCGGGAACGCCTGGCCGCGATGCTCGACCCGGTCGACGTCTACTCCGAGGTCTTCGACCCGTACGAGCCCCGCAAGGCGCCCGTGCCGGCCCGGATCTCCGACGACCTCGTCGACGTCATGGCCGATCTCCGCCACGGCATGGCCCACTACCGCGCGGGCCGCACCACCGAGGCGCTGTGGTGGTGGCAGTTCTCCTACTTCTCCAACTGGGGCTCCACGGCCTCGGCGACCCTGCGCGCCCTGCAGTCCCTGGTCGCCCACGTCCGCCTCAACCAGCCGCTGGCCGAACTCGACGGCCTCGACACCGACCAGGAACTCATGGGCGACGAAACCCTGGAGTTCGAGGCGGGCCAGGTCATGGCGGAGGAGATCGCGGCACCGCTGGGCTTGCGGGAGGTCAAGTAGACCGCCGCCGCGAGGTACGGCTGAACCTCGAGCGCGCATCACAGGATTCACGGCGGGAGTTGGACGGCCCGAAGCACCAGGCCGCCCAACTCCCGCCGTACGCATGCCGATCCCGGCCCGCTTGTCGCGCCGTACGCAGGACGATGTCCGTCACCGGCGGTCATCATGGGACACATGAGTGCGTTGTTCGGCAGCCGCCCGGTCGGTGACTCCTCCGCTACCGCCTCCGGCGCGGGAGCCGTCGCCGCTCGAGGGGACATCGGTCTGACACAGACCGGGGACGGTGCGTACGGCGTGCACATCGGCAACGCCACGCTCCTGTCGCCGGAGAGCTGCCCACCCGCGGTCTCCGTCGACTGTCCTCCCGGACTGACCAACGTTCCGTCCCGCATCCCGCTCTTCGTCGGTCGTGACCGCGAACTCGCCCTGCTGGACGAGGCACTGGCCGCGCCCGGACAGGCGGTGGTGCACGCGTTGCACGGCCTCGGCGGGATCGGGAAGTCCACGCTCGCCGCCCGCTGGGCGACCCTTCGCGGTACGGAGCACGCCCCGATCTGGTGGATCACGGCGGACAGCCGCGCGGCACTCGACTCGGGTCTTGCCGCTCTGGCGGCAGCGCTTCAACCCACTCTGGTCACCCTGCTGCCGCAGGAACAGCTCGGCGAGTGGGCCCGACAGTGGCTGGCCTCCCACACCGGCTGGCTCCTCGTCCTCGACAACGTCTCCGATCCGGCTGACGTCGAACACCTCCTCGCCAGGGTCACGACGGGCCGATGCCTCATCACGAGTCGACGATCGACCGGTTGGCGGAACCTGGCGAAGCAGGTCGCGCTGGACGTGCTGTCCGCCGCCGAGGCGCTGGATCTCTTCACGCGGATCCGGGGCGAGGACCCGGACGCCGCCGCCCTCTGCGCGGAGCTGGGGTTCCTCCCGCTCGCGGTGGCCCAGGCAGCGGCGTACTGCGAGGAGACGGGCTGTACCGGACGGGAGTACCTGGACGACCTGGCCGCCTACCCGGCCGAGATGTACGAGGCGACCGACGAGGGCGGTGACCACGAACGCACCGTCGCCCGGGTCTGGCACGTCACGCTGGACCGCTTGGCGGAGGATCCACTGGCCGTACGGATCCTGCTGATGCTCGGGTGGTACGGCTCGGAGGACATCCCACGCTCCCTGCTCGCCTCGCTGGGCACGCCCCCCGCCGTACGCCGCGCACTCGGACGCCTCGCCGCCCACAGCATGATCACCCTGGACGACGACACCGTGGCCGTGCACCGCCTTGTGCAGGCCGTGTCGCGCACCTCGGCGGAGGACGACCGTCACCGGCACGTGGCTGCGATCGAGGCCGCACGGGAGAGCGCGGTGCGGGCTCTGATCGAGGCCCTGCCGGAGGAGAACGACGGGCCGACCGACTGGCCGGCCGTACGCGCCCTGCTGCCGCACGTGGAGGCACTGGCCAAGCACACGGCGCCGGAGGCGGACACCGAGGACATGGCGTCGGTGTTCCTCACGGCGGCCGGCCACCTCAGGCAGCTCGGCCTACCGATGGCGCCCAGGGCGGTCGCACTGTTCCGGCGTGTGGAGGCGGCGGTGGTTCGCGAGTGCGGCCCCGATTCGGAGGAGGCACTGTCGGCTCGCGCCGCGCTCGCCCGGGCTCTGCTGCTGACGGACGACCCTGAGGAGGTCGGCCGCCTCATGGAGCGGCTGCACGCCGACTGCGCGACCGCGCTGGGCGAGGGGCACGTCGTGACGCTCATCGCTCTCGCACAGATGGCTGAAGCGGCAGTGCGACAGGGTGATGACGCACGCGCTCGACGCCTGATGGGCGAAGTCGTGGCGATACGTACACGCGTGCTGGGCGAGGGGCATCGCAGCACCCTGTCAGCGCGTGCGGTGCTCGCCAGGTACTGGGTACGGGAGGACCGCGTCCGTGCGGGTGGCATGTTGGAGGAGGTTCTCGGAGAGTGCCTTGCCGCGCTCGGCCCCGAGGATCCCCTGACCCTCCAGGTCCAGTCGGAGCGATTGACTCTGTCGATGGCCGCCGGGGGCACGGTCAGCGTGGCACCGGTGCTGCGGACCCTGATGGGCGGAACGGTTGACGATGCCCACTTCAAGGATGAAACGACCGGTGTCAGGGCGCTGGCCCGTGCCATGGGCGCCGACTCCGCGGAGGACCTGTTCGAGGAACGTGCGCCCGGGCTCACGCTCGATGTGACAGCCGTGGAACGGCATCTCGCCACGTGTGTGCGTGTGTTCGGCGATGAGGACACCAGAACCCTGCTGGTTCGGATGGCGCTCCTTCGCGCCTACGTCGATGCCGGGGAGATCGATCGATTCACCGAGCTGTTGAGAGTGGTCGAAGGACAAACGGCCCAGGCGCTGGGCGACGACCACCAGCTCGCGCTTGTGGTGCGTGAGGGGAAGGCGTTGCTCGATCAGCTGGAGCCACTGCTCGGCTTCGCGGCGCCGATCTTCCGAAACGGTCTCCCGACCGATGAGATCGCGCGCTCGGTGAGCGAGAACCTCTCTCCCGAAGACCTCGCCCCTCTCATGGAGATGGCGGGCGCGGTGTGGCAGCGGATGGTGAACGGACAGCCCACGGGTCAGGACACGCGCTCACTCCTGAGCGCGGTCACGAAGCTCCTCTCCGCGTTGGACGGAGTGCTCGGGTCCGGTTCCTCCACCGATGCCGACCACGACCCCGACGAGTGAGGCACCGGTGGAGAGGCTGTGCAACTCGCCGCCGCTGTTTTCTCACCGATTTGAGTGACTGCACTGCTGTACGCCCCTCTTGGCCCACACAATGCCCTTATGACACTCAAGCCTTGGGCATGGGCCGGACTCGCCATCGGTGGGCTCGGCGTGGCGACGCTGGTCGCGGTCGCCTTCGTCGATCTGGGTAAGGCCGACCAGATCGCCAGCGTGGCGGGCGGTTCGGTCGGCGTGATCGGCTTCGTGCTCGCCCTCATAGTGCAGTTCGGCGGCTCGTCCCCGTCGGCGGCTCCGCCCACCCCGAC
>NZ_LIRK01000905.1 GCF_001419765.1 Streptomyces torulosus | reverse complement strand
CCACCAGGCGCCCCGGCCCCGAACCCCGACGCTGACGAACAAGAGAGGTTGGACCCCGACGTGCAGGACGAACTCATCGCACGGGCCAGGACATGGCTCGCCGAGGACCCCGACACGGAGACCCGTGAGGAACTCGCCGGGCTCATCGACGCCGGGGACACCGCGGAGNNCGGCACCGCCGGCCTCCGCGGGGAACTCGGCGCCGGCCCGATGCGTATGAACCGCTCGGTGGTCATCCGCGCCGCGGCCGGTCTCGCCGCGTACCTGAACAAGCAGGGCTCGGCCGGCGGCCTCGTCGTCATCGGCTACGACGCCCGCCACAAGTCGGCGGACTTCGCCCGCGACACCGCCGCGGTCATGACCGGCGCCGGTCTGCGCGCCGCCGTCCTGCCCCGCCCGCTCCCGACCCCGGTGCTGGCCTTCGCCATAAGGCACCTGGGCGCGGTGGCCGGCGTGGAGGTCACGGCCAGCCACAACCCGCCCCGCGACAACGGCTACAAGGTCTACCTCGGCGACGGTTCGCAGATCGTGCCCCCGGCCGACGCGGAGATCGCGGCCGAGATCGACGCCGTACGTTCCCTCGCCGACGTCCCCCGCCCCGACGGCGGCTGGGAGACCCTCGACGACAGCGTCCTCGGCGCCTATCTGGCCCGTACGGACGCCGTCCTCGCCGACGGCTCCGCCCGGACCGCGCGCACCGTGTACACGGCGATGCACGGCGTCGGCAAGGACACCCTGCTCGCGGCGTTCGCCCGGGCCGGGTTCCCGGAGCCGGTGCTGGTCGCCGAGCAGGCCGAGCCGGACCCGGAGTTCCCGACCGTGGCCTTCCCCAACCCGGAGGAGCCCGGCGCGATGGACCTGGCCTTCGCCAGGGCCCGCGAGACGGACCCCGATCTGATCGTCGCCAACGACCCGGACGCCGACCGCTGCGCCGTGGCCGTCAAGGACGGGGCCGACTGGCGGATGCTGCGCGGCGACGAGGTGGGCGCGCTCCTCGCCACCCATCTGGTCCGGCGTGGCGTGCAGGGCACCTTCGCCGAGTCGATCGTCTCCTCGTCCCTCCTCGGCCGGATCGCCGAGAAGGCGGGCCTGCCCTACGAGGAGACCCTCACCGGCTTCAAGTGGATCGCCCGCGTCGACGGTCTGCGCTACGGCTACGAGGAGGCCCTCGGCTACTGCGTCGACCCGGAGGGCGTCCGCGACAAGGACGGCATCACCGCCGCCCTGCTCATCACGGAACTGGCCTCGCAGCTGAAGGAGGAGGGCCGCACCCTGCTGGACCTCCTCGACGACATCGCCGTGGAGCACGGGCTGCACGCCACCGACCAGCTCTCCGTCCGCGTCGAGGACCTCTCGGTCATCGCCCGCGCCATGGAGCAGCTCCGCGAGCAGCCGCCGACCACCCTCGCGGGCCTCGCCATCACCAAGGCCGAGGACCTCACCCGGGGCACGGACCGGCTCCCGCCCACGGACGGCCTGCGCTACACGCTCGACGGCGCCCGCGTGATCGTCCGCCCCAGCGGCACGGAGCCCAAGCTCAAGTGCTACCTGGAGGTCGTCGTCCCGGTCGCCGCCCACGCCGACCTCCCCGAGGCCCGCGCGACGGCCACGGACCTCCTCGCGAAGATCAAGCAGGACCTCTCGGCGGCCGCGGGCATCTGAGCCCCGGCGCCCCGCCCCGCC
>NZ_LIRK01000904.1 GCF_001419765.1 Streptomyces torulosus | reverse complement strand
TCCTCACCCGACCCCGTCGAGCAGCAGCTTCGCGGCCACCGCCGCCGCGGTCCGCGCCGACGGGGCGGCGGTGGCCGCGAGGCTGCTGCTCGACGGGGTCGGGTGAGGACCTGACCGCGGCGCCGGCGGGGCCGGGTGACGGCGGACGGGTGCCGCCGCCGGAGCCGCGGTCAGGGCTGTCGCTGAGGGGCCGGTGTCGCTCCGCCCGAGCGGAACGTGCGCCGGTACGCCGTCGGGGTCACCCCCAGGGCGCCCTGGAGGTGCTGGCGCATCGACTGGGCGGTGCCGAACCCCGCGTCGCGGGCGATCTGGTCGATGGACAGGTCGGTGGACTCCAGGAGGTGGCGGGCCCGTTCGACGCGCTGCCGGGTCAGCCACTGGCCGGGGCTGACCCCGACCTCCTCACGGAAGCGGCGTGTGAACGTACGCACCGACAGGGACTCCTGCCGGGCCAGGTCGCGCAGCTGGATCGGCTCGTGGAGACGGGCGAGGGCCCAGGCGCGGGCGGCGGTCGTCCCGGCGGCCTGCGGCTGGGGCACGGGCCGCTGGATGTACTGGGCCTGACCGCCGTCCCGGTGCGGCGGCACCACCGTGCGGCGGGCCACGTCGTTGGCGACGGCGGTGCCGTGGTCGCGCCGGACGAGGTGCAGGCACAGGTCGATGCCGGCGGCGACGCCCGCCGAGGTGAGGACGTCGCCGTCGTCGACGAACAGCACGTCGGCGTCCACCCTCACCTTCGGGAACAGCCGCTGGAAGTGCTCGGCGTGGGCCCAGTGCGTCGTCGCCGGGCGGCCGTCGAGGAAGCCGGCGGCGGCCAGGACGTAGCCGCCGGTGCAGATGGAGACGAGCCGGGTGCGGGGGCGGATGTGGGCGAGGGCGGCGGCCAGTTCCGGGGTGAGGACGCCGTCCTCGTAGACCGGGCCCAGCTCGTGCGAGGCGGGCACCACCACCGTGTCCGCGGTCGCGAGGGCCTCCGGCCCGTTCGCGATGAGGACGGCGAAGTCGGCATCCGTGTCCACCGGGCCCGGCGGCCGGATCGAGCAGGTGACGATGTCGTACAGGCGGCGGCCGTCCGGGCCCCGCGCCATGCCGAAGATGCGCTGCGGGATCCCCAGCTCGAACGGCAGCAGCCCGTCCAGGGCAAGCACGACGACACGGTGCCGGGCACCGGGCCCGGTGGGCTTGCGGGGTGGCTCCGGGGTCATGGCCCGATCCTAACGAATGCTGTCCTTCGGGCCGCTCGTTCTGGAAGATCGCAGGTCCGAAGCTTGTCGGCATGACGCAGAGAGCCGACGACGCACCCGCGCTCGCCCGCACCACCACCGATCAGCAGCCCCACGAGTCCCGCCCCGCGAAGTCCTCCCGAGTGCACCGCGCATGGTTCGTCGCGGCCGTCACCTTCGTGACGATCATCGGCGCGGCGGCCTTCCGCTCCCTGCCGGGTCTGCTGATCGACCCGCTGCACGACGAGTTCCACTGGTCCCGTGGCACGATCGCGTCCGCCGTGTCGATCAACCTGGCGCTGTACGGGCTGACGGCGCCGTTCGCCGCCGCGCTGATGGACCGCTTCGGTATCCGCAGGGTGGTCGCGGTGGCCCTCACGGTGATCGCGGTCGGCGCCGGCTCGACGGTGTGGATGACCTCGGCCTGGCAGCTGATGCTCTGCTGGGGACTGCTCGTGGGGCTCGGCTCCGGCTCGATGGCGCTGGCGTTCGCGGCGACGGTCACCAACCGCTGGTTCACCGAGCGGCGTGGCCTGGTCTCGGGCATCCTGACGGCCGCCTCGGCCTCCGGGCAGCTGATCTTCCTGCCGCTGCTGTCCTGGATCGTCGCGGAACACGACTGGCGGCCCGCCGCCGTCACCGTGGCCCTCGCCGCCCTGGCCGTCGTCCCCTTCGTCTGGCTGCTGCTGCGCGACCATCCGGCGGACGTGGGGCTGAAGCCGTACGGGGCGACGGAGTTCGTGCCCAAGCCGGCGCCCGTGCCGGGGGCGGCGCGCAGGACGATCCGGGTCCTCCTCTCGGCGGTGCGGACCGGGCCGTTCTGGCTGCTCGCCGGCACCTTCGCGATCTGCGGGGCCTCCACGAACGGCCTCATCCAGACCCACTTCGTGCCCGCCGCCCACGACCACGGCATGCCCATCACCGCGGCGGCCTCCCTGCTGGCCGTCATCGGCGTCTTCGACGTCGTCGGCACGATCGCCTCGGGCTGGCTCACGGACCGCTACGAGCCGCGGCGGCTGCTGGCCGTGTACTACGCGTTCCGCGGCCTCTCCCTCCTCTTCCTGCCGTATCTGCTGGCCCCCTCCGTGCATCTCCCGATGATCTTCTTCATCGTCTTCTACGGCCTCGACTGGGTCGCCACCGTCCCGCCCACCATGGCCCTGTGCCGTGAGCACTACGGCGACGACAGCGCCATCGTCTTCGGCTGGGTCCTCGCCTCCCACCAGGTCGGCGCCGCCCTCGTCGCCTTCCTCGGCGGCCTCGCCCGCGACACCTTCGGCGAGTACGACGTCGTCTGGTACGCCTCCGGCGCGCTGTGCGCGGTGGCGGCGCTGATGGCGCTGGTGATCCGCCGCCGCCGGCCCACCGTGCCCTCGGGCAGCGGGACGGTCGCGGTGGCCGGGGCCTGACGTACGGCGGTTCCGGGGCGGAACCCGCCCTGCGGCGGTTCCCGGGTGGGGCGGGCGCAACCGTTTCGGGGCGGGCACACTCCCTTTAGGCGGGGAGGGTGCTGGTGATGTCCATGGCGAAGGCAGAGACGACGGGCGAGGGCGTGGCCCGCGGGAGCGCCGAACCGTCGGCGGTGTCCATGGCCGTGCTCGGGGTCGAGGGCGCGCTGGTGTGCGCCGCGCTGTTCGTGGCCGCGCTCGCGGCTCAGGCGGGCCCCGGCGGCGGGGAGCCCTTCGCGGCCCTCGCGGTCGTTCCGCTGATGCTCGTGCTGATCCTGTTCGCCGGTGGCGTGCTGACCGCCGCGTACGTCGTCCCGGCGGTGCGCCTCGCCCACTGGACCGCGCGGCAGCTGACCGGCCGCACCGCCTGGTGGTGGATCCCGCCCGCCTGCACCCTGTGGGTCCTCCCTGCCCTGGCCGTCCCCGCCTGGCACCTCGCGGGACTCGGGCTCTACGCCGTGGCCCTGCCCCCGGCCCTGGCGGTGCACGTCACCGTCGTACGGGCCCGGGCGGGCCGGCCGGTACAGCCCTGCGCGGCGATCCTCTCGTGGGGCGCGCTGGCCGCCGGGTGCGTGGTGATCGGCGGCGGGGCGGTCGTGGCGGTGGGGTGAGGCCGGGGTGGCTCAGCCGGTCGTGAAGTCGCGGGGTGGCTCAGCCGGTTGTGAAGCCGCAGGGTGTTTCACCCTGCCGTGAAGCCGCCGAAGCGGCCCCGGTGGAACAGAAGGGGCGCGCTCGCCGCGTCGGGCGTGCCCAGCGCCTCCACCCGGCCCACCACGATCAGATGGTCCCCTCCGGGGTGCACGGCGTGGATCGCGCAGTCGATCCAGGCGGCGGCGCCGGCGAGGCGGGGCGAGCCGGTGACGGGGGCCGGGTCGTGGGCGACACCGGCGAACTTGTCCGAGCCGCTCACCGCGAAGCGTCGGCACAACTCGCCCTGATCCGCGCCGAGTACGTTCACGCAGAAGACGCCAGCGCGGGCGATCCGGGGCCAGGTCGTCGACGTACGGCCGACCATGAAGACGACGAGGGGCGGGTCGAGCGAGAGCGAGGAGAAGGACTGGCAGGCGAATCCGGCGGGGCGGGGCTCCCCAGAGTCGTCGGCGCCGGGGTCGAGGATTCGGGTCGGGCGTTGCCCGGGGCCGGGGT
>NZ_LIRK01000903.1 GCF_001419765.1 Streptomyces torulosus | reverse complement strand
CCGGGTCGCGCCCGTGGCTCCCGCGCCCGCACGCCTGCCCGCCGACCCATGGCTCCTACCACAAGCACAAAACTTGAGTGGCCTCTTGTCAATGGGGCAGGGGGGCGTCCCTCACCGGGGCACGGGGGCCAGGCGGGTGCGGCCGGGCGGGGGCTAGGTACGTCTGCGCACCGCGTGCGCCAGGCGCAGCGCCCGGCTCACACCGCCGAAGAGCAGGCGCCAGGACCACCGGTCGACCGTCGTGCGGACCGCGTTGGCCGTCACCACGGCGGCGTGTGACACCGTGTGCTTCAGCAGCCTGCTGTCCTTCTCCCGCCGGAAGGTCTCCTCCGAGATCCGGCAGGCGTTCAGGAACTCGTCGACGGTGTCCGGATCGACCGGCTGCCGGGAGTCGGGGTAGCGCCGCCGGTAGCGCTGGAGGAAGTCGGCCGCGGCCAGGGCGCCGCCCGCCTTCTGGTCCGCCTCGGCCTGTTCGGCGACACAGGGCAGTTCCTCCGCCGCGATCAGCCGCTGGAGGCCGAGCGCCACCCACATCGACGTCTGCGGCAGGCTCGCCGGCAGGGGCGTCGTGTCGTCCGCCGTGAGGAAGGCCAGCTCGGCGGGCTCCCCCGCGGACCCGGGGGTGAACACCCCGCTCGGCGCCTCGGTTCCGGCGATCTCCCTCAGCCGTTCCCCCACGGGCACGCCCTCGGCCGCGAGCGACTTCAGGCGCTGCGGGGAGAGCAGCACGTGGACGAGCCATCCGGCGCCGTCCAGCCGGCCCCACATCCAGTCGTTGGCCCGCCACGACCGCTTGAAGAAGGCCCCGAAGTGGTGGAGCTGCAGTCCGGTGAGTTTCTGCTCGGCCGTCCGGCGGTCGTCGAGCAGGGTGCGGGTGTCGGCGCTCATCTGGATCAGTTCCACACGCTGCCGGGCGGCCTGCTCGTCCGGGAAGATCACCCGCTGGGCGGCGAGCAGATCGAACAGCCGCCGCGCGACGGCGTCGGAGGGCGGCGGATCACCCGGCCCGGCCCCGGGCCCGGCCCCGGCCGGGGTCCCGGCCAGATAGGTCAGCAGCACCTTCCACGCCGGGTCCTGGTCGCCCCCGCCCGGCGCCCCGTCGGGGAACCGCCGCCGGGTCTCGAGGACCGCGTCCACCATCGTCCGCCAGGCGGCCGCCATCGCCGGCAGGTCCTGTGCGGTGGGCAGCTGTCCGGTGATCGCGGAGGCCCAGCCGGGCGTCCGGATCACGGCGCCCACGACGTCGTCGTCCGGGGGTACGTGGCCGAGCACCGTCTCGACGACCGGCCGGACCTCCGTACGGAGATCGGGCCCGCTCCGCTCCGGCATCGCGGCGTGCACCTTCCCGACCTGTTCCTCCAGGACCGTACGGATGTCGGCCGGTGCCTTCGCGCCGCTCTCCCGCAGCAGCCGCAGCACGGTGGCCTTGCCCGCGTCGAGCAGCGGCCGCCCGTAGCGGGCGAGCGCGTCGAAGACCTCCGCGTCCCCCGGCAGGGCCTCCGGCGGCGGATCGGCGCCCTCGATGACGTCGACCGCCCCGGCGGTGAGCCGGTCCAGGTCCGGGCCGAAGCCGACCGGGCGCTCCTCGGGGCCCGCGCCGCAGGCGATCATCTGGCCCAGGGTCTCCTCGGCGACGGCCCGGGCCAGCGCCCGCACATGCTTCGCGCGGTGTTCCCGGCGCAGGTCCGCGTCGCCGAGGTCGGCGCCCCGCACCGCCATCCGGGCCAACCGGGTCTCCGCCCGCAGCCGGCTCCTGACCCGCTCGTTGTGGGCGGCCAGGGCGCTCAGCTCGGCGCTGATGCTCTGGGAGGTGACGATGCCGAAGACCTTCAGCAGCATCGGCCCCAGTGACGGGACGTCGTCGGGCACGGGCGGCGCCGCGGGCCGTTCGGAGGCGCCGTCGGCGGACGGGACGACATAGGCCAGCACCCGGCGCACCTCGCGGGTCGCCGGCCGGTCGAAGACCGCCTGGAGCGCGGGCCCGATCGGGCGGTTGGCCAGCAGTCCCCCGTCGGCGCAGAACTGCGTCGCGGGCAGCCGCACCATGTAGGGGCCCATGTCGGGGCGCTCGTGGGTGGGCCTGCCCGCGGGGATGTAGGCCGGTTCGAAGGCCACGGGGTAGGAGGCGCTGGAGCGGGCCGCCCGAGCCAGCGCCCGGATCGTCTCCCGGCGGGCGAGGTCGTCGGCGGTGAACCGGAAGAGTCCCCGGTGGTCGCGGTCGTGGACGGTGCTGCCGTAGTCGTCCCGGAAGGGGTGCGGCATGCCGTCCAGGAGCGTCGTGGTGATGAAGACCCGTGTGGGATCGGGGTCGGTGTCGGGGCGGGGACGCTCGGCGAGGCCCGGCACAAGGTCCCGGCGGACGGTGTCGAGCCCCGTCTCCAGACCGCGCAGCAGTCGCTCCTCGCCCTGGAGGAGCGAGGGCGGTCGCGGCTCGTCCAGGTCGCGCAGGAGACTCCCGAGCGCGCCCTGGTCCAGCCACAGCGACCGCAGTCCGCCCAGGTCGCAGCCGCGTACGGTGGCGAGGCCCAGGAGGGCCGCGTTGATGCCGCCGGCGCTGGTGCCGGAGAGCACGTCGACGCTGACGTCGAGCCGCAGCAGGTCGAGCAGCCGCTTGTAGCGGGCGCGCACGAGCCCGGCCGGCGTGCCGGACGCGTCGGCACGCGCCGCGGTCGTCAGCAGGTTCAGCTCTCGGGCCACGCCGCCCATCCAGACGGCGAGGCTGAGGCCGCCGGTGAAGGCGACGGCGATTCTCAGCTCCGCGTCGGGCGCCGGCTGTGCGTCGTCACTCATGCGCCCAATGTGCTCGCCCCCGGAGACTCGCGCATCCGGGACGCCGACGGCCGGACCATCGCCCCCGAGGGGGTGACCGGTCCGGCCGCCGTGGACCCGCGGGTCAGGCCAGCTTGGCCGACAGGGTGATCGGCACGGCCTTGAGGGCCTGGCTGACGGGGCAGTTCACCTTGGCGTTCTCGGCCGCAGCGACGAAGCCCGCCTCGTCGAGGCCGGGCACCTCGCCCTCGACGGTGATGTGGATGCCGGTGATGCCCTCACCCGGCTGGAACGTCACGTCGGCGGAGGTGACGAGCTTGGTGGGCGGCGTGCCTGCGCCGGCGAGGGCGTGCGAGAACGCCATCGAGAAGCAGCTGGAGTGGGCGGCGGCGATCAGCTCCTCGGGGCTGGTCTTGCCGTTCGCCTCCTGCGTGCGAGCGGCCCACGTCACCGGCTGCTCGGCGATGGCGCCGGACGAGTCGAAGGTGACGACACCGTTGCCCTCGAGCAGGTTGCCTTCCCATACGGTGTGTGCGGAGCGCGTGGTAGCCACGGTTCTTCCTTTCACGTGGGTCCCGTTCCAACGGGGTCGGACCCATCCGATCACACCGAGCCGCCCCGGACCCAGCCGACGGGGCGGTGTCCCACCGCGGTCGACCGATCGTTCGCCTGACGTACATCGGGGGAACGCCGTACGGTCCGGGACCGTAGTCGGACTTTCCAAGTCTTCTGGGGCACAACGGGGTTGGTGCGCATGTGGAGCGAGGACAAGACGACGGGGACTGGGCGGACGGCGGTCGTGCACGTCTGCCGGAACGGCGGCCTGGCGGCGGCCGAGCTGGCCGCCGAGGCGTGTCATTACGCGCTCACCATGGGCCTCGCACCGCTGGACGAGCCCGCGTGGACCGTGGACGAGGTGGACACGGCGTTGGCCGCCCATCCGGACGCGGTGGTCGTCGTCCACCCCGGGCGGGGGCCGTTCGAGCGGTCACCGGACGACGGGGCGACACTGTGGAACTTCCCGCGGGCCGGTGCGGCGCTGCGGATGTGCGTTCCGGGGCGGAGCGGCGCGCAGCGCCGGCCGGCGCGGGCGGTCGGGCACGAGGTGGCGTTGCCGTTCATCGGGTCGCGGTGGTCGTTCGCCGTCCCCGGCGAGCTCTCCGACGACGACAGACGACGCTACGGTGACTGCCGGGCGTTCGCGGAGGCGGAGGGCATGTATGTGCCGCCGGGGTCATCGTCGTGGGAATGCATGGTTTGGATGGACGACTTGGTGAACGACATCCTCCCCCACGGGAGCACGCTGACCGTCCTGATCCATCCCGAGGTCACCGCCCCCGACCCCGGCACCCCCGACGAACCTCTGTGGCGGTGGCTGCGACAGGGCCGGGAGATCAGCTCGGGGCGCCGGAGAAAGCTGGATCCGCCCAGGCGGGCCGAGCGGAGTGCGTCACCGCGTGGCCCTCGCCGCCCGGTCACTGCACGCGGAACACCGGGCCGCGGGCGGTGAACGGCAGGCGGGCGCCCTGTGGGATCAGATAGGCGTGCTCGCGGCGTACGCGCAGCGGGTCGCACCAGCCGTCGGTGATGACGAGGAGGGGTGCGCCCGGCGGGAAGTCGTCGGCCCGCTGCAACAGGTCGATGCCGGGCTGGAGCACGGTGCCGCCGCGCCCGTGGACGCGGACGCGCCCGGCGATCTCCGTGACCGGGACGTAGCCCGCGTCGTGCGGGGCCGTGTCGCAGAAGACGACCCGCGCGGCCGGTACGTCGCGGGCCTCGGCGTAGGAGGCGATGGCGCCGAGGGCCTTGCCGAGCAGGACCCGGTTCATGGAGCCGGAGGTGTCGAGGACGACACCGAAGGTGCAGCGGGCGACCTCCTCGGGCGGGAAGTACCGTCCCGCGCGGGGGATGTCGGGGGTGGCGGACTGGCGGCGCGAGGGGCGCGCGTAGCTGCGTACGGGCTCGGGGCGGGGCACGAACTCGTCGAACCAGCGGGCGAGTCGAGCGTCCCACGGCAGAGGCGGGTGGGTGAGGGCGCGGATCTCCTCGACCAGGCCGCCCGGCAGATACCCGCGCTCCTGCCGCTGGTGCAGGTCCAGACCTCGGCCGAGGCCCCGCCGGTAGAACTCGTCGAGGTCGACGTAGTCGCCGGGGGCGCCCAGCGGGCCGCTCAGGATGTCGCCCGTGCCCTTGCCGCGCAGGGTGGACAGACGGCGCTTGCGGCGCAGGTCGCCGGCGATGCGGTCGTAGACCTCCTCGGCGGACAGGCCCTTCAGCTCGGGGTCGTACAGCAGCCCCTCGGGCATGGTGCCGACCTGCATCTCGCACAGCCAGCCGTTGATGACGTAGTCGGCGGCGACGTTGAACAGGTAGGGGTCACGGGTGCCGCAGCGGTCGCCGTGGCGCAGCGCGGCGTGCAGCATCTCGTGGGCCAGGATGAACCGCCACTCCTCGTCCTCGAAGTCGCGGAGCGGATTGATGTAGATCTCGCCCGCCGCCGCGTCGACGGCCGCGACGGCGATGTCGTGGGTGTGGGCGATGTCCGCCTTGGCGATGATCTTCATGCCGGAGGCGATGCCGCCGAGCAGGGGGTAGGAGGAGATGAACCAGCTCAGCGCCTCCTCCCAGGGCCGTTTGCGGACCGCCTCGCCGTCCAGGGAGTCACGGCGGCCGCCCGCCATGTCCATCGCGGCGGACATGGTCCCGGCGAGGGCGTGGGCGAACGCGAGCTGCCAGTCGGGGAGTTGTCCCGCCCACTTCGGCCAGGTCAGCAGGATCTGGTCGGCCTCGCTGTCGGCGGTGCCGCAGCGCTCGTACACCGTGGGCAGCCCGTCGCGGCGCCAGCGGGCGGCGAGCTGCTCCTCGTCGCCGTCCGGATAGGAGGTGGGCAGGTGCTCGGGGGCGTCGCCGATGGGGAAGGTGAGCAGGAAGCGGTTGACGACGACGCAGCGGGCCGCGAGGTCGAAGCGGTCGGGCTGCTCGCGTTCCCCCGTGGCGGCCGGGACGTGCCCGAAGCCGACGTGGAGGGTGGCGTGGGCGAGCGCCCACGCCCAGGTGCCGGGCGCGGCGAGCCGGTCGGGGTGGGCGTGCACCTCGCCCTCGGAATCGACGCGGACGAGGCCGTCGCGGGGGACCAGCCGGCAGTTCTCGTCGCGGCAGTGGGTGAGCCCCATGGAGCGCAGCGCCGGGTTGGCCCGCACCAGTGCCAGGCCTGCGGAGTAGGCGGCGCCGGCGGCGTCCCGCTTCTTGCGGCCCTTGCCCTGGTGCTGTCCGCCGGTCCGGCTCATCGGCGGGCCTCCACCAGCCGGGGCATGTCACGGGCCGCCTCGACCAGGAACCAGGCGGGCAGCACGGGGTGGCCGTCGGCGTCGGAGGCGATGACGGTCTGGGCGACCTCGACGGAGATCTCGGCGAGCTGCACCAGCAGGGACTTGGCGCGGTACGCGGTCTGCCGGGCGTTCGCCGACATGTGCTGCTTGCTGGCGGGCAGGTCCTTGACGAGTCGGCCGCGGAAGGAATCGGCGAGGAAGTACAGCAGGTCGCGGTCCTCCATGCGGCTCGGCCAGCGGGCGTCGCCCTTGAGGATCGCCTCGATGCCGAAGCGGCTGCGGACGACCTTGACGTAGCCGCAGAAGGCGACGGCGTGTGCGGGCGTCAGGGTGCCGTGGGCGAGGACCTGGAGGGTGTCCTCGTCGAGGCCCGGTCCAAAGGAGTGCAGGGCGTCGGAGAGCATGTGCCAGGAGCGCGGGGTGGAGAACGCCTCCTCCGTCTTCGGCGGCTTGGACCACAGGTGGTCCGGGCGGTCGGTGAGGTGGTCGACGATCCAGGGGTGGATGCCGCTGCCCGCCGCCCACACCAGCCAGTCCTTCGCGGACGCCTCCAGGTGGACGTGGGTGAGCCGGTTGACGAGCGCGGAGGCGACGGGGCGGGCGAGGGCGTTGTCGGTGGCGCGGTTGCCGGCGCCGATGACGATGGAGCCCTTCGGCAGTTCGTAGGTGCCGATGCGGCGGTCGAGGATCAGCGAGTAGAACGCCTTCTGGACGTCCGGCGTCGCCGCGTTCAGCTCGTCGAGGAACAGGCAGTACGGCTCGTCGCGGGCGATGGCCTCCGGCGGGCAGAACACCGAGCGCCCGTCGCGGATCTGCGGTACGCCCATCAGGTCCTCCGGGGCGAGCTGCGTACCGAGCAGGCTCACGCACTCCAGGCCCAGCGACTCGGCGAAGTCCCGCACCAGGGAGGACTTTCCGATGCCGGGGGCGCCCCAGACGAACACGGGCCGCACGGTGGCGAGGCCCAGCAGCAACTCGGGGAGACGGGACGGGGTGACGGTGACGGCTGCCTGCAAGGGGTGGGCTCCTGGGGTTGTCCTCCGGACGGTGCGCACCAGTGTGGGCGCCTGTGCGAAGAGGCGCAGCCGAATTTTTTGGTGCCGGGTGCCGGGTGCCGGGTGCCGGGTGCCGGGTGCCGCTCAGGGGTCCGCGCCGGGTGCCTATGCGTCTGCCGGGTCCTGTGGGTCGGCGGGTGCGGGTTCGTTCGGGCTGGTCGCGCGGTTCCCCGACCCCCTACGGGGCGCCTGCGCCCCCACCGGTATCTGCGGGCCGTCCGCCTCTCTCAGCCAGCGTCTGAGGACCCGGTGGATGTGTTCCGCTCCGACCAGCTCCTCTTCTTCCTCGACCGGTGCGGAGAGGGCCAGGGGGGAGAGGAGGAAGGGGCGGGACTGGCAGCCGCCGAGGCCGCCGTGGGAGCCGATCTGTTCCTCGAAGGCGAGGACCTCGCCCTCCTGGGGGTCGTACCAGGAGTTGACCATGATGTCGGCGGTGTGCGGGAAGCCGTGGGTGCGGCGTACGGCGTCGGCGGCGCCGGGGCCGAAGTCGGCCAGCGGTCCGGGACGGTCGTCGCTCAGTTCGGCGACGGGGGTCTGCGAGCCGTGCGCGCCGAGGACGAGGCCGCCGTGCTCCTCGCTGCGGACGAGGACGAAGCCGACGCCGGGGTGGTTGGCGAGGGTGGACAGCAGGGCGGGGTGGCGGGCGTCGATCTCCTCCCGGCTCATCCGGTGCGGCACGTCCGGGAAGGACACCAGGCCGAGGTTGCCGGAGGCGAGCACGACCGGCTCGGAGCGGCGGGCCGGGCGGTGTTCCTCGACGCCCTCCTCGACGGGGATGCGCAGCGCGGCGCGGACCGCCGAGCGGGCCTCGGCGCCGCTGTGGGTGCGCTCCGCCTTGCGCGGCACGGGCAGGCCGCAGCCGGCGCGGACCAGGTTGCCGAGGGTGAGACCGTAGCGGCCGAGGAAGGTCTCGCCGGGGCTCTGTCCGTGGTCGGAGAGCAGGACGATGCGGTAGGCGCGGGGGGCGTGTTCGGCGACCTGCGCGATCAACGCGAGGGAACGGTCGAGGCGTTCGAGGATCTTCTCCGCGTCCCGGCTGTGGGGCCCGGAGTGGTGGGCGACCTCGTCGTAGGCCACCAGGTCCGCGTAGATCGCGGCGCGCCCCGCGAACATGTCGCCGATCACCGCGGCGACGACGACATCGCGTTCGACGACGGTCGCGAACGCGCGGATGAACGGGTAGAGGCCGCCTCGTTTGACGCGGGGCCGCTGTTGGCGGAGCCGGGCGCGGGTGGACTGGCCGATCTCGCGCAGCACGTCGGCGACGAAGGACAGGGCGGTGCGGACCGCGTTGGCAGGGTCGGAGAAGTAGGCGAAGTACCCGGCGCGGGACCGGTTCTGCTTGCCCCGGCGGGCCGCGATGGACAGGACGAGCGCGAGCTGGTCGGCGCCGCCGCTGAAGAGGTTGCCGCGGCTCGCGCCGTCGACGGTGAGCAGGCCACCGTCGCCGGTGCGTTCGATGGCGCGGCGCTGGAGTTCGGCGGCGTTGGAGGGGCGGTTGCAGACCATCACCTCCTGGCTCTCCTTCTCGTACCAGCGGAAGGCGGGCACGTCGTGGTTGCTGCCGTGCAGGATGCCGAGCTGGCTGGCGCCGGTCTGGCTGGACCAGTCGGTGCGCCATGGGGTGAGCCGGTGGGTGGCGCGGACGTGCCCGGTGCCGGGCGCGGGCGCGCCGAGCCAGGCGGCGACGGTCGGCATCAGGCCCTTCGCGGTGGCCGCCTCCAGCACGTCGTGGCCGACGCCGTCGAGCTGGAGGAAGACGGTGCCGGGTCCGACGGGTCCGGGCGGCCCGTCGGCGTGCCTGCGGCGGCGGTCGGCCAGCCGGTACAGGCGGCGCCGGTACGCGTCGTCGTCGCGTACGGCGAGGGCGCCGCCGGTGGCGGAGGCGACCGCGGACATCACGGCGGCCACGACCACGGCGGTCTCGGGCGCGGCCTCACCCTGACCGGACGGGTTGATCCACAGGGCGATGAGGAGCAGCGAGCCGTTGAGGAAGAAGACCAGCAGGCCGAGGACGAGGGCGGGCACCAGCAGCAACGCCCGTACGAGCAGCGGCCACACGAGGGAGGACAGCAGACCGAAGACCCCCGCGCCGAGGGCTGCGGTGACGGCGATCTGGGTGGAGCTCTCGCCGGTGCTGGACTGGAGCCGGAAGTCGGGCAGGGCGCCCGCGAGCACCAGCATCGTCAGCGTCGACACCGCCCATACGGCCAGCATCCGCCAGAACCCGCTCAGCACCCTCCGCCAACGCTCACCGCCCACGTCCGGCCACCCTTACGTCCGGTTCCTGCGCCCAGCCTGTCACAAGGGCCGGGGAGCCGGGGTGGCACCGAGGGGTGGCACGGAGGCAGGGACGGGGCACCCG
>NZ_LIRK01000902.1 GCF_001419765.1 Streptomyces torulosus | reverse complement strand
CCCGCCCCCCGGCTAACCTCCTGCCATCAACCGACCCGCAGCAGGAGTACGAGAACCATGGCGAACGCACCGGTCCAGCGCATGTCCCAGTTGATGGCGAAGACGCTGCGCGACGACCCGGCGGACGCCGAGGTACTCAGCCACAAGCTGCTGGTCCGCGCCGGCTACGTCCGCCGCACCGCCGCCGGCGTGTGGACCTGGCTTCCCCTCGGCAAGCGGGTCCTCGCCAACGTGGAGCGGATCGTCCGCGAGGAGATGGACGCGATCGGCGCCCAGGAGGTGCTGCTCCCCGCCCTGCTGCCGAAGGAGCCCTACGAGGCGACCGGCCGCTGGGACGAGTACGGCCCGGAGCTGTTCCGCCTCCAGGACCGCAAGGGCGGCGACTACCTCCTCGGCCCCACCCACGAGGAGATCTTCACGCTGATCGTGAAGGACCAGGCGTCCTCCTACAAGGACCTGCCGGTGATCCTCTACCAGATCCAGACGAAGTTCCGCGACGAGGCCCGCCCCCGCGCCGGCATCCTGCGCGGCCGTGAGTTCCTGATGAAGGACTCGTACTCCTTCGACCTGGAGGACGAGGGCCTCGCCCAGTCGTACGCCCTGCACCGCCAGGCGTACCAGAAGGTGTTCGAGCGCCTGGGCCTCGACTACCGCATCTGCGCCGCCACCGCGGGCGCGATGGGCGGCTCCAAGTCGGAGGAGTTCCTGGCCCCGGCCGGTGCCGGCGAAGACACCTTCGCGGACTGCCCCAACTGCGACTTCGCGGCCAACACCGAGGCGATCACCTACGAGTTGAAGCCGGTGGACGCGGGCGACGTGCCCGCCCTCGAGGAGATCCCCACCCCTGACACCCCCACCATCGAGACCCTCGCCGCCCACCTCGGCGTCCCGGCCTCCGCCACCCTGAAGAACCTCCTCGTGAAGGTCGACGGGGAGATCGTCGCCATCGGTGTCCCCGGGGACCGCGAGGTCGACATGGGCAAGGTCGAGGCGCACTTCGCCCCGGCCGTCGTCGAGATGGTCACCGAGGACGACTTCGTCGCCCACCCCGAGCTGGTCCGCGGCTACGTCGGCCCGCAGGGCCTCGGCGAGAAGGTCACCTACGTCGCCGACCCGCGGGTGGCTCCCGGCACCTCCTGGATCACCGGCGCCAATAAGGACGGCACGCACGCCAAGAACGTCGTCGCGGGCCGTGACTTCGAGGTCGGCGCGTACGTGGACGTCGTGGTCGTCCAGGAGGGCGACCCCTGCCCGAAGTGCGGCACCGGCCTGCGACTGGACCGCGCCATCGAGATCGGCCACATCTTCCAGCTCGGCCGCAAGTACGCCGACGCCCTCAAGCTCGACGTCCTCGGCCAGAACGGCAAGCCCGTCCGCGTCACCATGGGCTCGTACGGCATCGGCGTCTCCCGCGCGGTGGCGGCCCTCGCCGAGCAGACCGCCGACGACAAGGGCCTGTGCTGGCCCGCCGAGGTCGCCCCGGCCGACGTGCACGTGGTCGCCGCCGGCAAGGCCCTCCAGACCGAACTCGCCCTGGAGGTCTCGGAGAAGCTGCGGGCCGCCGGCCTGCGCGTCCTCGTCGACGACCGCGCCGGGGTCTCGCCGGGCGTGAAGTTCACCGACTCCGAGCTGATCGGCGTGCCGCAGATCCTGGTCGCGGGCCGCCGCTCGGCCGAGGGCGTCCTGGAGCTGAAGGACCGCCGCACCGGCGAGCGCGAGGAACTGACCGTCGACGAGGCGATCGCCCGGCTGACGACCGCCTGAGCCGGTCCCCGTACGGACGAGCGGGTGCGTGGGGACTGGTCGCGCAGATCCCCACGCCCCGGGAACGGCCCTGCGGGCCGATGAGCAGCGGGGCGCAGCCCCGGCTGTTCAGGGGCGCGGGGAACCGCGCGAGAAACCCCCACGCACCCGCCGTCGACGAACATCAACCCTTCCGAGGGTGACCTCAGAGCCAGCCGGCGAACTCCAGCAACAGTTCGGCGTCGCGCGGGCGTCCCACGCGCCGGGCCCGAACCCCCGACTCCACGGCCCGGAACAGCGTCCACCCGCGCAGCCGCTCCTGGTCCACGTCCAGCGAGTCGGCCAGCTTCCTCACCCGTCGCCGTGTCGTCGCCGCCCCCGACGGGGAGGCGATCAGGTCCTCCACCCGGTCCCGCACCAACCGCGCCAGATCGAACGCGCACTCCCCGACCACCGGATCGGGTCCCACCGCCAGCCACGGCAACCGATCCCCGGCCAGCACCTTGCTCTGCCGGAACGTCCCGTGCAGCAACCGCTCCTCGGGAGCGGCGGCGAGCAGCTCCTCCCGCGCGGCGAGAGCCGCCTCGACCAAGCCCCGGACCTCACCGTCGGCGTCGGCGCCCGCACGCAACGCCTCGGCCTGACGACCCGTCCGCTCGGCCACGGTCTCGAACACATGTGCCTCGGGCGGCTCGACCCACAGCCGCCGCAGCGTGGCCGCCGCCTCCAGCAGCGCCTTCGCCTCGGGCAGCGACCGCACGGACAGGTCCGGGCGCAGCCGCTCCAGGAGCAGCACGCCCTGACTGTCCCCGGGGTTCAGCAACTCCACCGCGCCCCGCCCGTCCCAGTGGGCGAGCGCCGCCCGCTCGCTCTCCGGCCGCGCCCGCTCGGGCGCCAGCTTCAGCACGGCCGGGGTGCCGTCGATCTGCCGCACGAGCAGCACCAGACTGCTGCGGCCGCCGGGCGCCTGCACCCGCTCGACGGTCAACTCGCGTAGATCAAGGGCCTGTTGAAGGAGGTCAGGCAGCCGCGACAGCCACTCCTGGGCGCCGTCGCCCCCGCTCTGCCGGGTCTCGGCGAGCGCGCGCACAAGCCGCTGCGGCGGTTCGAAAGCCTCGAAAGCCCTGCGCGTCATGTGCGAGTCGTTCCCTTCCAGGCCGTGATCAGGTGCGCGGTGCCGCCGAGGCGGTGGCACCGGCCGCCCGCTCGGCGAGACCAGGGAAGGCTACGCTTCCCTCGCGCCACCTGACCGCCCGCACCGCCGCTTCCCGCAGCGCCTCGGCCGCCGAGGCCCGCCGCCGACCGGTCGCCGCCCGCACCAGGTCGGAGTACACCCCGGCCACCCGCTCCTCCAGCTCCACGGCCAGCCGCACGGCGGAATCCGCGTCCGTCACCGGGAAGGGCAGCGCGTACGCGGCCGCCGAGGCCTCGGGCCGGCCGTCGAGGCCCCGCACCGCCCGCGTCAGCAGGTCCCGCCGCGCCCGATGGGCGTCGTACGCCTCCCGCGCCTCGCTCTGCCGCGCGTCACCGATCTTCCCGCCGACGATCCCGTACCCATACACAGCGGCGTGCTCGGCCCCGAGCGCCGCCTGCATCGCCTTCAGCTCCGCGCCGCTCACTTCGCACCCTCCGTCAACATGTACGCGTGCCCGGCCCCCGCCGCGGCCACTGACGCCATCAGCCGGGCCAGCTCGCCCGGCACCTCCAGCAACGCCTTGCCCCGCCGGTCGGCGAGCTTCCGCTCGGCCGCGGCCAGCTCGGCGAGCGCCGCCTGCGGCTCGGCCGGCACGGGGTCGGGCGAGGCGGAGGCCGACGCGGACGCGGACGGAGACTGCGACCGCGACTGCGACGGCGAGGGGGACGCGGAGGGCTTCGTCGCGCGCTTCCCGCCCCCGAACGCCTCCGCGTGGCGTACGGCCTCCGCCCGCAGCGGCGTCAGCAGTCCGGCCAGATCGGGATGGGCGGCGAGCACGGCGTCGTACCGCTCCACGAGCGCCTCACTGTCCCGCGCCGCCCCGGCCCGCGCCTTCTCGGCCGTCGACGGGCTCCCCCCGGCGGCATCCGACCCCTCACCCCCGGACGAGCACCCCACGAGGAGGCCCAGACCCGCGGCCCCGGCGAGCAAAGTCCTTCTGCGCGGCCCGGACGGGGCACGCGACGGCAGGCTGAACGACACAGCAGACGTCCTAGGGGGGTCGTACGAACAAAAGAGCGGTGTGATCACGTTACCCGGCCGCGCTCCGAGCGGGGCGCGGGGAACCGCGCGACCGGCCGCGGACAACCCGCTCGCGCCAACGGACCACGTCCCCCGAGCGTGTGGGCGGACGGCAACACCCCAGCGGAGCGGCTACCCTTTGACCTGACACGCGCCCTACCCACAACAGCACACGCGGCCGAGGAGTCACCCGGATGAGCACCACCCAGAGCGAGAGGCTGCGAGAGCTGCTGGAACCCCTCGTACGCTCCCAGGGTCTGGACCTCGAAGAGATCGCCGTGGACGCGGTCGGCCGCAAGCGGGTGCTGCGCGTGACCGTCGACTCCGACGAGGGCGCCGATCTGGACACGGTCGCCGACGTCAGCCGCGCGCTCTCGGCCAAGCTGGACGAGACGGACGCGATGGGCCAGGCGGAGTACACCCTGGAAGTCGGCACGCCGGGCGCCGAGCGCGCCCTCACCGAGCACCGCCACTACCGGCGGGCCGTGGACCGACTGGTGAAGTTCCAACTCCGCGAGGACGGGGAACTGATCGCCAGAATCCTGACCGTGGACGACGACGGCCTCGACCTCGAGGTGCCCGGAGTGAAGGGCCGCAAGGCCACCACCCGCAGGCTCGCCTTCGACGAGATCGACAAGGCCCGCGTCCAGGTCGAGTTCAACCGCAAGGACAAGAAGGACATGAAGGAAGAGGAGGAGGCGTAGCCGTGGACATCGACATGAGTGCCCTCAGGGGCTTGGTGCGGGAGAAGGAGATCTCCTTCGACCTGCTCGTCGAGGCGATCGAGGCGGCCCTCCTCATCGCCTACCACCGCACCGAGGGAAGCCGCCGCCACGCGCGCGTGGAGCTCAACCGGGAGACCGGCCATGTGACCGTGTGGGCGAAGGAGGACCCCGAGGACCTGGAGGAGGGGCAGGAGGCACGCGCGTTCGACGACACTCCGTCGGACTTCGGGCGCATCGCCGCCACCACCGCCAAGCAGGTGATCCTGCAGCGTCTGCGGGACGCGGAGGACGACGCGACGCTCGGCGAGTACGCCGGCCGCGAGGGCGACATCGTCACCGGTGTGGTCCAGCAGGGCCGCGACCCGAAGAACGTGCTCGTCGACATCGGCAAGCTGGAGGCCATCCTGCCCGTGCAGGAACAGGTCCCCGGGGAGACGTACCCGCACGGCATGCGGCTCCGGTCGTACGTCGTTCGGGTGGCGAAGGGCGTCCGCGGTCCGTCCGTCACCCTTTCGCGCACGCACCCCAATCTGGTGAAGAAGCTCTTCGCCCTGGAGGTGCCGGAGATCGCCGACGGCTCCGTCGAGATCGCCGCCATCGCACGTGAGGCCGGTCACCGGACGAAGATCGCCGTCAGGTCCACCCGTTCGGGCCTGAACGCCAAGGGCGCCTGCATCGGCCCCATGGGTGGCCGTGTGCGCAATGTCATGGGCGAGCTGAACGGCGAGAAGATCGACATCGTCGACTGGTCCGACGACCCGGCCGAGATGGTCGCCAACGCGCTCTCCCCGGCCCGGGTCTCCAAGGTCGACGTGGTGGACCTCGCGGCCCGCTCCGCGCGGGTCACGGTCCCCGACTACCAGCTGTCGCTGGCGATCGGCAAGGAGGGCCAGAACGCCCGCCTCGCCGCCCGTCTCACCGGCTGGCGCATCGACATCCGCCCGGACACCGAGCAGCCGTCCGAATAGCCGAGGAAGACCGGTCGGCGCATGATCGGGAATAGATCCAAGCCGCAGGTCGCTCAGATCACGTCAGTTATATGCGCGGCAACTGTTCGATTCTTGCCCCAAAGGGGTGAGGTCGCTGCGGGGAGGTAGACTTAGCAGTGTCTGGCCGGACGCGTGCCCGCGCATGCCCTGAACGCACCTGTGTGGGGTGCAGGCAACGAGCGGCCAAGACCGAGCTGCTGCGCGTCGTGGCGATCGAGGACGAATGTGTCCCCGATCATCGCGGTACGCTGCCCGGCCGGGGTGCGTACATCCACCCCGCCCTGGTCTGTCTCGACCTGGCGGTTCGCCGCCGGGCGTTCCCGCGGGCGCTCCGTGCCCCGGGACCGCTCGACAGCGCGGCGTTGCGCCTCACCGTCGAGCAGGCAACACAGTAAAACGCGTCGCATGGAACCCCCGTGCGGCCCTGGTACCCCGCGAGTTGGAAGTAGGTCGAGATTGCGATGAGCACTCGATGAGCACGCGATGAGTACGCCCATGAAGTAGCGACGGTCCGGCGTCAACCCGGACCTAAAAGGAGCGAAGTGGCTAAGGTCCGGGTATACGAACTCGCCAAGGAGTTCGGGGTTGAGAGCAAGGTCGTCATGGCCAAGCTCCAAGAGCTCGGTGAATTCGTCCGTTCGGCGTCCTCGACGATCGAGGCGCCTGTAGTACGCAAGCTGACTGACGCCCTCCAGCAGGGCAGCGGTGGCGGCAAGCCCGCCCCGCGCAAGGCCGCCCCGGCCCGTCCGGCGGCCCCCTCTCCGACGCAGGCCGCCCGTCCGGCTGCCCCGCGTCCGGGTCCGGCGGCTCCGAAGCCGCCCGCCGCGGAGAAGCCCGCGGCGCCGGCCCCGGGTCCGCGCCCCGTGCCCGGCCCGAAGCCGCCGACGCCGAAGCCCTGCCCCTTATACACATCT
>NZ_LIRK01000901.1 GCF_001419765.1 Streptomyces torulosus | reverse complement strand
GGACTGGTCGACGGCAAGGCCGGCAAGGGCCTTGCCGTCGACCAGTCCTCCGAGGCCGTCGAGAAGGCGTACCGCACGCAGGTCGAGACCGGCACGACCCCCGCCGTGAGCCTGCCGACCACCGCCAAGGAGCCGTCGGTCGACAAGGCCGAGGTCGACCGGTTCATGAAGGAGTTCGCGCAGCCGGCGATGTCCGGCATCGTCACCGTGCAGACGGACGCCGCGCACAGTGTGAAGCTCAGCCCCGAGAACTCCCTCTGGAAGTTCCTCACCGTCAAGGCCGTCGACGGCAAGCTCGTCGACTCCTACAACGAGAAGGCGCTGGTGGAGCTCTACGGCGGCACCTTCAACGGCGTCCTGATCACCCGGGCCAACGGCGAGAAGACCCCGGTCAACGCCAAGGACGTCTACGGCGCCCTCCGGCTGGCCCTCAAGAGCAAGACCGACCGGGTCGCCGTGATCGACACGAACCCGACCTGACCGAGCACCGCGAGCAGGGGGCACCCGGTGGCACACCGGGTGCCCCCTGCTCGTGTGTCACCCCTGGCGGTATGACTTCTGTCATGCGGCACACAGGACCACCGACACTGCCGCCGAGGGGCCCCGCGCGGACACCCTGGTTCCCATGACGACAACAGCGGTCACGACCACCCCGGTGGTCGGGTTCGAGCGGGTGGGCAAGACCTACGGGAGCGTGCGGGCGGTCGACGGACTGACGCTCGCGCTGCACCCGGGGGAGACCGTCGCCCTGCTCGGCCCGAACGGCGCGGGCAAGTCCACCACCCTCGACCTCCTCCTCGGCCTGAAGCAGCCCGACACCGGCACCGTCCGCGTCCTCGGCACCAGCCCCCGCGAGGCGATCGTCGCGGGCCGCGTCGGCGCCATGCTGCAGAGCGGCGGCCTCATGGACGAAGTCACCGTCGCCGAGCTGGTCCGCCTGGCCTGCTCCCTGCACCCCCGGCCGTACCCGGTGTCGGAGGTGCTCGCCCGCGCGGGCGTCACCCGGATCGCCGACCGCAAGGTCGACAAGCTCTCCGGCGGCCAGGCCCAGCGCGTCCGCTTCGCCCTCGCCACGGCCGGCGACAGCGACCTGATCGTCCTGGACGAGCCCACCACCGGCATGGACGTCACCACCCGCCAGGCGTTCTGGGCGACCATGCGCGAACAGGCCGACCAGGGCCGCACGGTCCTCTTCGCCACGCACTACCTCGAAGAGGCCGACGCCGTCGCCGACCGCGTCCTCGTCCTGCACCGCGGCCGACTGCTGGCCGACGGCACCGCCGCCGAGATCAAGGCGAAGGCCGGCGCCCGCAGGATCTCCTTCGACCTGCCCGACGCCCCGATCGACGAGGACCGCCTGCGGGGCCTGCCCTTCCTCGCCACCCTCGACGTGTCCGGCCGTACCGTCCGCATCCAGTCCACCGACGCCGACGCGACCGTCCACGCCCTGTACGGCCTCGGCCTGTACCCCCGCAACCTCGAAGTGGCCGGACTCGGCCTCGAACAGGCATTCATGACGATCACCGCCGCCGAGGAGGCGAAGTCGACGTGCTGACCACCCTCGCCTCGTGGGGCCTCATCAAGCTGGAACTCACCCGGGCCCTGCGCAACCGCAAGTTCCTGTTCTTCTCGGTGCTCTACCCGTCGCTGCTGTTCCTGCTGATCGCCGGCAGCGCGAGCACCACCGAGAAGATCGACGGCACCGGCCTGACCCTGCCGACGTACATGATGGTCTCCATGGCCTCCTTCGGCGCCCTGACGGCCGTCCTGATGGGCAACAGCGAGCGCATCGCCAAGGAACGCGAGAGCGGCTGGGTACGCCAGCTGCGGCTGACGACCCTGCCGGGGCGCGGCTACGTCCTCGCGAAGACCGCGAGCGCGGCCGTGGTCAGCCTGCCCTCCATCGTGATCGTCTTCGTGGTGGCGGCCCTCGTGAAGGACGTCCGCCTGGACGCCTGGCAGTGGCTCGCCCTGACCGGCGCGATCTGGGCCGGCAGCCTCGTCTTCGCCGCACTCGGCGTCGCCATCGGCTACCTCGCCTCCGGCGACGCGGTCCGCCGCCCCGTCACGATGATCGTCTACTTCGGTCTGTCGATGCTCGGCGGCCTGTGGATGCCGACGACGACGTTCCCCCAGTGGCTCCAGGACATCGCCAGGTGGCTGCCCACCCACGCGTACGCCTCCCTCGGCCGGGCCATCGAGCAGAGCCACGCCCCGCACACCACGGACCTCCTCGTCCTGGCCGTCTCCTTCGCCCTGTTCGCGGGCGGCGCGGCCTGGCTCTACCGGAAGGACACGCTGAAGGCGTGAGCGGCGTCGGCATCGGGCAGCGCCCGCAGAACGGCAGACAGCGGGCGATGAAGTTCCTCTGGACCGGGATCTGGCTCGCCTATCTGAGCGCCCCCGTGACGGACCTGCTGCACGGGGGCCACAGCGCCGGGGTCCGCCTCCTCGGCTGGATCGGCCTGGCGGCCTTCGTCGCCTGGTACTTCGTGCTGATCTTCCGCACCGGCCGCGGCGAGACCAACCGCCTGGTCCTCGGCTCCCTCGCCGTGCTCGCCGCCCAGTCCACGGTCCTGGCCCTCACCCTCGGCCGCGAGTGGCTCGTGCTGTTCGTCTACGTGTCGGTCGCGTCAGGCGCCGCGCTCCCGCTGCGCCTGGCCCGGCTGACGATCCCGGCCTGCTCCGCGCTGCTGACGGCCGTCGCCCTCTCCGTGCCCGACGGGGAGGCGTATCTGGCCTCCCTGCTCCTCCCGGCCCTCCTCGGCGGCTTCTCCATGGCCGGCGTGCGCGAACTCATCCACACGACCCGTGAGCTCCGGGAGGCCCGGGCGACGGTGGCCCAGCTGGCGGCGAACGAGGAGCGCCTGCGCCTCGCCCGCGACCTGCACGACCTCCTCGGCCACTCCCTGTCCCTGATCACCCTCAAGAGCGAGCTGGCGGGCCG
>NZ_LIRK01000900.1 GCF_001419765.1 Streptomyces torulosus | reverse complement strand
CGCGGCGACCAGGGCGACGGCGAGCAGCGCGCCCGCGACGGTCCCGGCCGCGTACTCGGCGCGCGCCAGCCACCCGGTGGCCAGCGCCCAGCCGACCGTGGCGAGCCCGGCGGTGACCCGCCGTGCGGCCGGGCTCCAGCGCCGGGCACGGGAGTCGAGGTCCTCGGCGGCCTCGTCCGTGACGTCGTGCACGACGGGTGCCGACGGAGCGTCCTCGGCGCGCACCAGACGCAGTACGGCACCGTCCGGGACCCCGGCCGACTCCAGGGTGCTGTCGTGGGCGAGCGCGCTGCCGTCCGCGGTGACGAGATGCCGCAACTCGGGCTGTCCGCCGACCTGGTCGTCGAGCAGCCGCATCACCTCGGGCAGCAACAGCCCGACCGGTTCCCGCGACGGCAGCACGAGATCCACGCGCCGCCGTTCACCGACCAGCGTGACCCGGCTGAGTGCCGTACGACCGCCGGTCATCTCCTGGCTCAGGGCCCCCGTAGACATCACGCGTTCGAACCTATCACCGGGTAGAAGTGCTGGTAGGAGTCGCGGAGGAGGCCCCCGACGGGCTCGCCGAGGGCGTCATGGACGGTTGTACCGAACTCCCGTACGGGCTCTTGCCGATGATGCGGTTCGACACGAACGACCACCCCACACATCCCGCGCACAACACCGCCGCGATGACGATCCCGGCGAAGACCTTCCCGATCCGCTCGTCCACCGAGCGCCGCTGCCGCTGCGCCCCGAACAGCAGGGCGTCGCGCAGCCGTCGACGGCGCACCGACACCGACTCCAGCAACTGGCTGTCGTAATCCTGCGCCGCCACGGCTGCCTTCCCTCACTCACTGCTCACTGCTCATACGCGCGGAAGCCGACGCCCGACGCGCGGAAGCCGACGCCGGACGCCGGTCCGCGTCAGCCGATCTGGTCGACCGCCGCGCGGGCCTTGGCCAGCGTGGACTGGGCGGTGCCGTCGTTCTGTTCCAGTGTGGTGCGCACCAGGCGGATGATCTCGCGGACCTCGCCCGCGGCCTTCTTCCAGCGCTCTTCCTTGCCGTGGTAGTCGTCGGAGACACCGTCGGCCTGGAAGTCGGTCATCGCGGCCTTCACCGCGGCGTCGCGGTCGCTGAGCACACGCTCCAGCTGGCCCACGATCGTGCCGAGCGAGGTCTGCACCTCACCCGAGGCACCGGTGTCGTACGAACGGCGGTCCTGGTTCTGACCCATGGTGAATCTCCCCCTGTGGCTCTCGTGGCTCTCGGGCTCTCGATGAACGGTCCGGTGGCCGCCGACCGGTGGCGGTGACCGTCGGCCGGTGGCGGTGGCCGCCGGCTAGCGCGCGCCGAAGCGGGCCGCGTCGAAGTTCGCGAGGCCCATGTTCTGGTTGGCGTTGTCCTGGGACTCCACGTCACCGGTGCCGAAGGCGTTGTCCATGCCCGACTGACCGCCCAGGATCGCGGCGAGCGAGCTGTTGAGGTCCGCGGTGATCTCGTCCGCGCGGTTCTTGAACGAGTCGAACGCCAGCTTGCCCGAGCCGTTGAACTTGCCCTCCAGCGGCTCCGCCGCGCTGATCAGCAACTGGATCAGCGTCCCCAGGTCGTCGCTCGAACCGAGCGTGCTCTTGCCGAGGTCCGCCAGAGTCGTCGACCCCATGTCGAACTTCACGTCGTGTCCACCCCCGTGTGTCTGGGTCACCTACGTCCCGCCCATGCTCCCCCACAACCCGTTGCACCCGCAACGCACTTGCCGTCGAAGTGACATGATCGGGACATAACTCGAACAGGCTTGTGGCGCGAAGAGGTGCGAAGAGCTGCGTCCACCGTCATGGACGCGGTCGATCGGGAGGCGGCCCGCCGACTTTCGGCTCCGCCGCGCGGCGTTCCGGCGGAGCCGC
Organism: Streptomyces torulosus; assembly: GCF_001419765.1. GTDB lineage: Bacteria > Actinomycetota > Actinomycetes > Streptomycetales > Streptomycetaceae > Streptomyces > Streptomyces torulosus. Next base: position 818 of record NZ_LIRK01000900.1, on the reverse strand, counting down.
CCTCTACGACCCCGCGAGCGGCCTGCTCGGTACCAGCGGTGTGGCGTCGGTCGTGTCCTTCGCGCGCAGGCCCGGGATCAGTGCCGCCCCCACGGCCAGGTGCATCAGGGCCAGCGCGCCCCGGGTGCCGCCGTCCATGCCCTCGCCCGTCAACGGCAGTAAGGACACGGCCAGTACGGCGACGGCCACCCCGGTCCAGACGGTGCGGGCGCGCCGTACGCCGAACCGCTCCAGCGTGGCCAGCAGCCCCCATCCGGCGAGGGACGCCAGTGACGCGACCGACGCCACCGGCGCCGCGCCGATGGCGAGGGTCTGCTCACCGTCGGTGATCCGCAGCCGGTGCCCCAGGACCGGGTCCGCGACCAGCCACACCATCACGGGTGCCAGGACCGCGAGGCCCGAAGCCACCAGGCGCCGTCCCCGCTTGCTCACTTCGCCGGCACAGCGCGGCCCTGTCGGGCTCCAGCAGATCCGCGAGGGCCGTGCGGATACGGATCGTCGACTCGTCGCGGCCCGCGCCGCGTACCGTGCCGGGGTGCTTGCCGCCGCGGTGCCCGGAGGCGTGCAGTGAGCCGGCGATCGCGCCCGTACGGGCCAGGTGCGCTTCACCGGCATGGACCTCGACCCGGCCCAGCTCTACGCGGGCGAGGTGGACGCCCTGCTCCGCCCCTAGGGGCGGAGCCCCTCGACCCCAACAGGGGACCATTGGCATACCAAAAAAACTTCAAGGGACCGTGCAACCCTTCCCCCGCCTAGCCGGTCGTACTGAGCGTCGGAACTTCTGGAGGGGGATCTGGGGGGATCGCGGGGGTTCTGAC
>NZ_LIRK01000090.1 GCF_001419765.1 Streptomyces torulosus | reverse complement strand
CCGCCCGGTGCTCAGCGGCGGACCGAGCTGTCCGCCTCCGCGTCGGCTGCGATCACCGCAGCGGAAGCCGGGCGCCAGATCCTGACGCCCACGCCGTACAGCACCACACCCAGCATCAGACCGGCGCCGGCCCCGAAGCACACCGTCGGGATCACCTCGTACGGCTTGGCGACCGAACCCCAGGAGGCCCACCAGCGGGCCACCCGCTGCACCGTCGCGATCAGCGCGCACCCCCCGATCACGGCGCCCGCCACCCACCGGTCGGCCGACGAGAGCACCGGCACACCCACGGGCTCGACCACCGGCTGCCGGCGCAGCGCCAGCACCAGGAACACAGCGATCACGACCGCCGCGACCGCCGAGCCGCCGTACTGGAGGTACCAGTACAGCGGTGAGCCCGCGATCTCCTCGCCCAGCACCGGCAGCAGCCGCATCCCCCACCGGTCGAGATGTGTGAACGCGTCCCAGACGACATGGGTGAGCGCACCGAGCACCGCGGAGACGTACCACCACAGCACCAGCGACGGACGCACCCGCCGCACGCCCGCCCCGCACCGCACCAGCGAGGCCACCCGCGCCCGCCGCCCCCTCGGCAGCAGCGCGACGAGCGGTTCCCGGAGCACCAGCCACACACCCACCAACGCCCAGGTGAACAGCACGTCGACGGTGAAGACCCCGGCGAAGGAGTGCGTGACGTCGCCGAATTCCATCGCCCCGGGCAGCACACTCGCCGCGTAATAGGTCAGATCGGGCGCGAACGAACCGGCGACGAGCACCGACGGCACGAGTCGCCCCCGCGCGCTCCCGTCCCCGCGCAACGCGGGCAGCACGGCGGCCGCATGGCTCAGCGTGAAAGGCAATTCGTCCCCCTGGAGCGGATTTTATGACGTTGTGCGTGAGGTGTCCGCGGCGGACCTCCGCCGCGCGGTCGGCCGGTCCGGCGATCACCGGCGTCAGTATGCGCGACGCCCACCGACCCCGGCGTGCGCCCGCGTGACAGCGAACCGACAGGGGCAACCGGCGGAAATCGGGCACGAACGGGTGTCCGGGCGACGGAAGTTGTCGTAGGGTCGCCTGGGCCGCCGTGTCGATGCGTGCGGGGGCCATCGGAAATCCGGAGAAGGAAACGCCGGAACAGGGCAACCAAATCCGGAACTCCGGAGTCGGTGTAGCAGAGCGGGAAAGCTTATCCGGAGAAAATCCGGAGAGGTTGTCCAAGACAGTGTCAAAAGGGAAGAACGCCAAGGCGATCGACCACCGGGGAGGGTTCACTCAATGGCGGCGCAGTTCGGATTGAGGCTCCGCAAGGGGGCGGCCACCACCGCCCTGGCCGCGGCCACGGTAGCGGCACTGGCCGCGTCCCAGGCTCCGGGAGTGACCACCGACAGCGCCGGGAGACAGACCGCCGGGTCACCCTCGCCGGAGGCGACCACCTACTCCGAGGACACCGCCTCGGGCGACGGGCGCTACTACACGGACCTCCCGCCCCTCGACAGCCCCAACCCCTCACCCGGCACGGGCGACGGCTCGACCACGGTCGGCGGCGGCGAGCGCGGCATCCCCGCGACCGTCCTCGACGCCTACAAGAAGGCCGAGGCGTCCCTGCGCGACTCCAAGCCCGGCTGCAACCTGCCCTGGCAACTGCTCGCCGCCATCGGCAAGGTCGAGTCCGGCCAGGCGCGCGGCGGCCGTGTCGACGCGAGCGGCACGACGATAGGCAAGATCCTCGGCCCCCAGCTGAACGGCAACGGCTTCGCCAACATCAGCGACACCGACAACGGCGCGTACGACGGGGACGCCACGCACGACCGGGCGGTCGGCCCCATGCAGTTCATCCCCTCCACCTGGGAGTGGGCGGGCCGCGACGGCAACAGCGACGGCGCCAAGGACCCCAACAACGTCTACGACGCCGCCCTGGCCGCGGGCCACTACCTGTGCCGGTTCAACTGGGACCTGGCCGACTCCGGGAACCTGCGCAGCGCGATCCTCAGCTACAACAACTCGACGGCCTACTACAACACCGTCATGTCGTGGCTGGAGTACTACCGCAAGGGCACCCACGAGATCCCCGACGGCACCGGCTCGCTGCCCCGCACCCCGAGCGACAACGGGGGCGGAACCACCGGGACCGGCAACACCGGGAACAAGGGCGGCTCGGGCGGCACGAAGCCCAGCCCCAGCCCGACCCCGCCGAACAAGGACAAGCCCGGTGGCGGCAAGCCCGGCGGCGGCTCCACGCCCACGCCGCCGACCCCGCCCACCCCGCCGACCAAGCCGCCGACCAAGCCGCCCACCAACACCGACACGGTGCACCACCTGGAGGCCGCGGGCCCGGCGAAGCTCACCGCCACCGCCGGCGCCACGTTCACCGACCGGATCGCCGCCCGCACGGAGACCAAGGCGGGCAAGGCCGTCGCGAAGGTCCGGGTCCGCTTCACCGTCGTCGGTGACACGGACACCACCTTCACCGGTGGCGAGAAGGTCGCCACGGTCGTCACGGACAGCACCGGCAAGGCGACCGCCCCCGGGCTCGTGGCCGGCGAGAAGACCGGCGCCGTCACCGTCCGCGCCACCGTCGTGGGCCGCACCGTGGCCGCCCTCGACTACACGGCGACCGTCACCGCCCGCCAGGCCGACGCCCTCGCCCGCACCACGACCACCGAGCTGACCTGCGTGGCGAACGGCGAGTTCGCCGAACAGGTCGCGGTGAAGGCCACCTACAAGGGCGCGGTCGCAGGCAAGGTCGCCGCCACGGCGACCCTCATCAAGTCGCCCCTGGACCCCACCGAGAACGACAAGGGCCCCTACTTCAAGAACCCCGCCGACGGCAAGCCGCTCCGCACCCTGACAGGCCTGCAGACCGACAAGGACGGCCTGCTCACCCTGCCGAAGCTGTACGCGGACGACGCCCCCGGCACCTACCTCCTCCGCATCGAGACCGAGGGCGGCGCGACCCTCACCGTCGAACTGAAGGTGGAGGCCGCCCCCGCGGAGGCGACCCCCACGGAGTCCGCCTCGCCGAGTGCCGGCGCCTCGCAGTAACCACCGCGCACACGCCACGACGGCGCCCCTCTTCCGGAGGGGCGCCGTCGTTGTGTGTGCAACGTGTTCTCATCTCGCCCGGCCGTTGCTACGGTGCCGGACCTGACGATGTATCAGCTCCCGCTGTCGGCGGGCTCACCGGTCGGGAGGTTCCGTATGCGTGCCCTGATCGCCGCCGCGACCGGTCTCGCCCTGGCGTTCGCGCTGGTCCTCGCGCTCACCGAGCTGGGCACACCGACTGGGGAGACATCCCCGAAACCCCTGCTGACGACGGTGCCCCCGCACCCGTAGCCGAACGGCCGACGCCGACCGCGCCGTCCGCGGTCGAACGGCCGTCGGAGGCCGCACATCCACAACCGCCCGGGAGGGAGGCCGAGATGCACCGCAGGGCCGGTCTGATCCTGCTCGCGTTCGCCGTGTTCTTCGCCGCGCTGTCCCCGCTGACCCGCTGGTACGCCTTCCCGCGCCTGGCCAAGATCCCCGCCGACCAGTACCAGGACATGGTCCTCGTCGCGAAGGACGCCACCCTGCTCGACTACGGCACGATGACCGAACGCAAGGTCCCCCAGGTCACCATCGTGCAGACCCTCAAGGGCAATGTGGAGGCCTCGGAGCGGATCGAGAGGACGGCGGGCCGCGACGTGGTCGTCTGGGACGGCCTGTCCTACGTCCAGGGCCCCGACGGCGAGATGGTCTCCAAGATCCCCGAGCGCTACATCTTCGACGCCCACACCCAGGAACCCGTCCACGCCAGGGGCGAGATGGTCGACGGCGACCCCGTCCGCCGCGAGGGCCTGGAGTTCAAGTGGCCGTTCCTCACCGAACCCCGCGACTACGAGTACTTCGACGCCCAGGCCCGTATCACCGCCCCCATCCACTACAAGGGCACCCAGGACTTCCGCGGCGTGGAGGTCTACTACTTCGAGCAGACCATCCCCTGGACCGAGGTCGCCTTCCCCCGGATCATGCCCGTCGAGGGCATCACCCGTGAGACGGTCGCGAAGACCGGCACGACCCGCTGGTACACCACGGTCCGCAAGTTCTGGGTGGAGCCGGTCACCGGGGCCCCCGTGTACGGCGAGGAGATCCACAAGGAGGAACTCCGCGGCGGCACCCTCCTCGGCGACCGCGAAAAGGTGACCGCGTTCGCCGGCCACGTGAAGATGCGCGAGGACTACATCGAACACACCGTCGACCTCGTCACGTCCCAGCGCGTCGTCGTCCTCCTCATGACCTCCTACCTGCCCTGGGGCTTTCTGGGCCTCGGCCTCCTGCTCCTGGCCCTCGCCCTCTACGTCGAGGCACGCGGCCGCAGGGCGGGAGGCTCCGGGGCCGAGGAACCCGTCACCTCCGAGCCGGTCACCGCCTGAGCCGCGCGTTGGTGAACCGGGTCGGCTCGGCCGCCGCCGGGTCCTCCGGCCACGGATGCTTGGGATACCGGCCGCGCAGCTCCGCCCGCACGGCCCGGTACCCGTCCTTCCAGAACGAGGCGAGATCGGCGGTGACGGCGGCGGGCCGCCCGGCGGGCGACAGCAGATGCACGACCACCGGCACCCCGGCGAGCACGGGCGACTCCTGGAGCCCGAACATCTCCTGCAACTTCACCGCCAGCACCGGCTGCTCGGGCCGCGTGTAGTCGACGCGTATCCGCGACCCGCTCGGCACCACGATCCGCTCGGGAGCGAGCTCGTCCAGCCGCACGGCGTCCCCGGTGGCCCACGGCATCAGCCGCCCCAGCGCCTCCCCGGCATCGATCCGCCCGAGATCCGCCCGTCGCCGGGCACGGCTCAACTCCGGCTCCAGCCAGTCGTCCACGCGCGCGTGCAGGGCACTGTCGGAGACATCGGGCCACGGCTCACCGAGACGCGCGTGCACGAAGGCGAGCCGCTGCCGCAGAGACACGGCGCCCTCCGACCACCGCAGCAGCCCCAGCCCCTCGGTCCGCAACCCCTCCAGCAACGCCGCCCGTACGAGTCCGAGCTCGGGGTCCCGGAGCGGCCGTACCGCCAACTCCACGGCCCCCAGCCGTTCCACCCGCCGCGCCACGACATCCCCGTCGCTCCAGCGGACCTCCTCTCCCTCGCCGTGCAGGGCGGCGGCCGCCGATCGGGCCACCTCCTCGTCGACGACGGCCCCGAGCCGCACGCGCGCGTGCCCGGCACCCACCGGCCGGTCCGCCACGGCCACGGCGAGCCACGGGGCGTTCCGCAACCCGGACCCCTCCCCGACCTGCGCCCGAGTCCCGTTGACCATCAGATGAGCCCCCTGCACCGCCTTCGCGACCCGCTCGGGGAAGGCCAGTGCCGCCACGGTCCCCACCAGCCGCTCGTCCGACTCGGCGGGGTCCGGGCGGCTGCCGTCCGAGGCGTGCCCGTCACGGTCGTCGGCGGACTGCGCGAGGCGGGCATCGGCGGGCGGACGGGACGGGCCGGACGCGTCCCGCGTCGAGGGCGGTGCCGCGGCCGTCCGCAGGCGTCGTACCTCCGCACGCCACCGGCCGGCGTAGGCGTCACCCCCGCGCCGGGCCGCCCGCAGCGCCGCCAGGAGATCGTCGCCGTACTCCCGTGGCGGCTCCTCGCTCAGCAGCGCCACGACCTCCGCGGCCCGGTCCGCCCCCACCAGGGGTGCCGCGTCCAGCAGGGCCCGCCCCAGCCGGGGATGCAGGCCCAGCCGCGCCATGCGCGCACCGCGCGAGGTGGCCCGCCCGGCGGCGTCCACCGCGCCGATCGCCGTCAGCACCCCCCGCGCCGCCGCCATCGCCCCGCCGGGCGGCGGGTCCAGCAGCGCGAGACCTGAAGCCTCCGGATCGCCCCAGCAGGCCGCCTGGAGGGCGAACGCGGTGAGGTCGGCGACCTTGATCTCCGGCGCCGGGAACCGGGGCAGTCGGCCGTCCTCGGCCTCCGCCCAGCACCGGTACACCGCCCCCGGCGCCTCACGCCCGGCGCGCCCCGCCCGCTGCCGCCCGGCCGCCTGCGACGCCCGTACGGTCGTCAGGGCGCTGAGCCCGCGCGCATGGTCGACCCGCGGCTCCCGGGCCAGCCCGGAGTCGACGACCACCCGGACCCCCGGAACGGTCAGCGACGACTCCGCCACCGCCGTCGCCAGCACCACCCGCCGCCGCTCCCCGCCGGCCAGCACCGCGTCCTGCACGGCAGCCGACGCCCGCCCGTGCACCTGGAGGACGTCGACGCCGCCGAGATCGCCCAGCTGTCCCGCCACCCGCGCGATCTCGCCCACGCCCGGCAGGAAGCACAGCACGTCCCCCGACCGCTCGACGAGCGCCCGCCGCACCACCGAGGCCACATGCGCCAGCAACGCCGGATCGACCCTCATCCCGTGCGGCGGCCGCACCGGACGCGACGGCGGCGCCCACACCACCTCGACGGGATACGACACACCCTGCGCCGCCACGACCGGCGCCCCGCCGAGCAGCCGCGCCCAGCCCTCCGCGTCCGTCGTCGCCGACGCCGCCACCAGCCGCAGCTCGGGCCGCAGCGCCTCCCGCACGTCCAGCAGGAACGCCGCCACCGTGTCCGCGTCCAGATGCCGCTCGTGGCACTCGTCGAGCACCACCACGTCGACCCCGGCGAGTTCCTGGTCCCGCTGCAACCGCTGCAGCAGCACACCGGTCGTGACGACCTCCACGCGCGTGTGGCGCCCCACGACCCGCTCGCCGCGCACCGTGTGGCCGACGCTCTCGCCGGGCTTCTCGCCCAGCAGCCACGCCATCCGCCGCGCCGCCGCCCGCGCTGCGATCCGCCGCGGCTCGGCCACGACCACCCGCCGCGCCGGCCCGCCGTCCAGCAGCCCGGCCAGCGCCAGCGGCACCAGCGTCGTCTTGCCGGTGCCGGGCGGCGCGACGAGAACGGCGGTGCCGTGCCCCTCCAGGGCGTCGTTCAGACCGGGCAGGGCACCGCGCACGGGCAGCGCGTCCAGAGCGTCGTAACGGATCACGCCCTTCAGTGTCGTACGTCCGCGGCGACACCCCACGCGCGCGTGCGTCGACCTCGCAGCGGCGGACCCGCCACGCGCGCGTGATCCGGTATGTGCGGGTGAGTCGGCACGTGTGCGTGAGCCGGACCGGCGACCGTATGCCTCAGTCCCGCGCGCACACGAAGATCGCGGTGCCCGGGATCAGGTTCCCGCGCAGCGGCGACCAGCCGCCCCATTCCGAGCTGTTCCAGGCGGGCCACTCCGGCTCGACCAGGTCGACGAGACGGAGGCCCGCCGCGACGATGTCCCGGACGCGGTCGCCGACCGTCCTGTGGTGCTCCACGTACACGGCCCGCCCCTCCTCGTCCTGCTCGACGTAGGGCGTGCGGTCGAAGTACGACGCGGAGACCGACAGGCCCTCCGGGCCGGGCTCGTCCGGGAACGCCCAGCGGATCGGATGGGTCACCGAGAACACGAAACGGCCCCCGGGCCGCAGGACGCGGCGGACCTCCCGCAGCACCCGCACGGGGTCCGCGACGAACGGCAGCGCCCCGTACGCCGAGCACGCCAGGTCGAAGGAGGCGTCCGCGAAGGGCAGGTCGCCCGCGTCGGCACACACCAGGGGGAACGATCCGCCGATCCGCAGGGCGTGCTGGAGCTGACGGTGCGAGAGGTCCAGGGCGACGGGCCGGGCCCCCTGCGCGGCGAGCCAGCGGGAGCACTGCGCGGCCCCCGCGCCGATCTCCAGGACGTCCTTGCCCTTCAGCTCCTCCGGCGGCCCGAGCAGCTCCGCCTCGATCTCGTCGAGCCCCTCCGGACCCCAGACGAACCGGTCGTCGCCGAGGAACGTGCCGTGCTCGACCTGGTAGTCGTCCGCGTTCCGGTCCCACCAGCCCCGGTTGGCCCGGGAACTCTCCGCCACCCCGGCCTCGCGCCGGGTGGCCTCGGGCTCGTCGGCATCGGGGGAGCCGGCGGTCGCGGGGGCGGTGGAGATTTCGTGGACATCGCGCTCTTGGATGATCGGCTCCCTCGTCGTACTCTTCCGTAACCCGAGTGGCGCGATGGCCTCAGAATCGCGTCACGGAAGGTGTGTCCCAGGCCTGCGTGGCCTCATGGGACGCGATTTGTGCCGGGTATGCGGCGTTCCGCCCCGGGTGGTGCGCCTTCGCGCATTGACCCTGCCTGGCTGCCCCCGTATGCTACAAGTTGCGCTGCGGGCCTGCGCACCTCAGACGTAGCAGGCTGCGCTCGCATCTGTTGTATGTCCCCTCGGTTGTCGAGGCGCCACCAGCGGTTTTGTGTGGCGCTTCCTTGGCTGTCCGGCTTCTGCAGAGCGAAACGGGCTCCCGGCGTAAGCAGTACCTACGACTTCAATGTCCGTACCGGAGCCCTTTCCCACATGACGAGCAGCACCGAGACCACCGCCACCACCCCGCAGGTAGCGGTCAACGACATCGGTAACGAGGAAGCCTTCCTCGCCGCGATCGACGAGACGATCAAGTACTTCAACGACGGCGACATCGTCGACGGCGTCATCGTGAAGGTCGACCGGGACGAGGTCCTGCTCGACATCGGTTACAAGACCGAAGGCGTTATCCCGAGCCGCGAGCTTTCGATCAAGCACGACGTCGACCCCAACGAGGTCGTCGCCGTCGGTGACGAGATCGAGGCCCTTGTCCTCCAGAAGGAGGACAAGGAAGGCCGCCTGATCCTCTCGAAGAAGCGCGCCCAGTACGAGCGTGCCTGGGGCACCATCGAGAAGATCAAGGAAGAGGACGGGATCGTCACCGGTACCGTCATCGAGGTCGTCAAGGGTGGTCTCATCCTCGACATCGGCCTCCGCGGCTTCCTCCCGGCCTCTCTCGTCGAGATGCGCCGCGTCCGCGACCTCCAGCCCTACGTGGGCAAGGAGCTCGAGGCCAAGATCATCGAGCTGGACAAGAACCGCAACAACGTGGTCCTGTCCCGCCGTGCCTGGCTGGAGCAGACCCAGTCCGAGGTCCGCCAGACGTTCCTCACGACCCTCCAGAAGGGTCAGGTCCGTTCCGGTGTGGTCTCCTCGATCGTCAACTTCGGTGCCTTCGTGGACCTGGGTGGCGTCGACGGTCTGGTCCACGTCTCCGAGCTGTCCTGGAAGCACATCGACCACCCCTCCGAGGTCGTCGAGGTCGGCCAGGAGGTCACGGTCGAGGTCCTCGATGTCGACATGGACCGCGAGCGCGTCTCCCTGTCGCTGAAGGCGACCCAGGAAGACCCGTGGCAGCAGTTCGCCCGCACCCACCAGATCGGCCAGGTCGTGCCCGGCAAGGTCACGAAGCTGGTTCCGTTCGGTGCGTTCGTCCGCGTGGACGAGGGCATCGAGGGTCTGGTCCACATCTCCGAGCTGGCCGAGCGCCACGTGGAGATCCCGGAGCAGGTCGTCCAGGTCAACGACGAGATCTTCGTCAAGGTCATCGACATCGACCTCGAGCGCCGTCGCATCAGCCTCTCGCTGAAGCAGGCCAACGAGTCCTTCGGTGCCGACCCGGCCTCGGTCGAGTTCGACCCGACCCTGTACGGCATGGCCGCGTCCTACGACGACCAGGGCAACTACATCTACCCCGAGGGCTTCGACCCCGAGACCAACGACTGGCTCGAGGGCTACGAGAAGCAGCGCGAGGAGTGGGAGCGCCAGTACGCCGAGGCGCAGACCCGCTTCGAGCAGCACCAGCAGCAGGTCATCAAGAGCCGCGAGGCCGACGCCGCTGCCGCCGCCGAGGGTGGCGACGCCGCGGGTGCGGCTCCGGCCGCGGGTGGCGGTTCGTACTCCTCCGAGGGTGCGGACACCTCCGGTGCGCTTGCTTCGGACGAGGCGCTCGCCGCACTGCGCGAGAAGCTGGCCGGCGGCCAGAGCTGACCGCTCGCCGCTGAGGCATAGCCGATAACACGCCGGGCCCGCATCCCCTCCGGGGGGTGCGGGCCCGACGTGTGCGCGAACCGCACGTCGGTGTGTGCGAACCGCACTTCGGTGGTGTGCGTGAACCGCACTTCTCGAACCGGCTCCGGGAATGCCGGGCCCCCGTACGGCGTTGGGACGTACGAACACGAGGAGGAGCGGTCACAGTGCTTGATCCGCAGGGTTTGTACGCATGGGAGCCGAAGGGCCTGGCAGTCGTCGACATGGCGCTGGCCCAGGAGTCGGCGGGACTTGTCATGCTCTACCACTTCGACGGATACATCGACGCGGGCGAGACCGGCGACCAGATCGTCGACCGGCTCCTCGGCTCGCTGCCCCACCAGGTCGTCGCCCGCTTCGACCACGACCGGCTCGTGGACTACCGGGCACGGCGCCCGCTGCTGACGTTCAAGCGCGACCGCTGGACCGACTACGAGGAGCCGAGCCTGGACGTGCGCCTCGTCCAGGACGCCACGGGGGCGCCCTTCCTGCTGCTGTCCGGCCCCGAGCCCGACGTGGAGTGGGAGCGCTTCGCGAAGGCCGTCCAGCAGATCGTGGAGCGGCTCGGCGTCCGCCTCTCCGTGAACTTCCACGGCATCCCCATGGGCGTGCCCCACACCCGCCCCGTCGGCCTCACCCCGCACGGCAACCGTGCCGAGCTGGTCCCCGGACACCGCAGCCCCTTCGAGGAGGCCCAGGTCCCCGGCAGCGCCGAGGCCCTAGTGGAGTACCGCCTCGTGGAGGCTGGCCACGACGTGCTGGGCGTCGCCGCGCACGTCCCGCACTACATCGCCCGCTCCCCGTACCCGGACGCCGCCCTGACCGTCCTGGAGGCCGTCACCGCCGCCACCGGCCTGGTCCTGCCGAGCGTCGCGCACGCCCTGCGCACGGAGGCCCACCGCACGCAGACCGAGATCGACCGGCAGATCCGCGAGGGCGACGACGAGCTGGTCGCCCTCGTCCAGGGCCTGGAGCACCAGTACGACGCCGCTGCGGGGGCCGAGACGCGGGGCAACATGCTCGCCGAGCCCGTCGAGATCCCCTCCGCCGACGAGATCGGCCTCGAGTTCGAGAAGTTCCTGGCGGAACGGGAGGGCGAGGGCTGACACCCAGCCGTGGGAGGCCCACGCGGACCGGGCCTCCCACGGCTCTGTGCGGGGCTTTCGCCCACCCCCTAAGCTGCCGGGCATGCTGAAAGTGGGTCTGACCGGCGGTATCGGCGCCGGCAAGAGCGAGGTGTCCCGGCTGCTCGTGGAGCACGGGGCCGTGCTGATCGACGCGGACCGGATCGCGCGCGAGGTCGTCGCCCCCGGCACACCCGGGCTCGCGGCGGTCGTGGATGCCTTCGGTGAGGACGTGCTCGCGCCGGACGGCAGCCTGGACCGCCCCAAGCTGGGCTCCCTGGTGTTCGCCGACCCGGACAAGCTCGCCACACTCAACGCGATCGTGCACCCCCTGGTCGGCGCCCGCTCCCAGGAACTGGAGCACGCCGCCGCACCGGACGCGGTCGTCGTCCACGACGTCCCGCTCCTCACCGAGAACGGCCTCGCCCCGCTGTACGACCTGGTCATCGTCGTGGACGCGCCCACGGAGACCCAGCTCGACCGCCTCGTCCGGCTGCGCGGCATGACGGAGGAGGACGCCCGCGCACGGATGGCCGCCCAGGCCACGCGCGACCAGCGCCGGGAGATCGCCGACATCGTCATCGACAACGACGTACCCCTGGAGGACCTGCGGCGACGCGTCCGGGACGTCTGGGCCGACCTGGACCGCAGGGCACACCAGCCCCGGGAGCGGTCCGAACACGCACAGGAATAGCGCACCCCCAGGGGGCGTTGAACCGTCCCAGCAAGGGAAGGACTCAGCCGTGCCCGAGACCAGCGGTTCCACCGGACGTACCCCGGAGACGCACGTCATCGACTTCCGCGCGGCCGAGCGGCTCCTCACGGCGAACGACCCGCAGGGCGCCGTCAAGCTGCTCGACCGGGTCATCGCCGAACACCCCGAGAACACGGCGGCCCGTCTGCTGCGCGCCCGTGCCTTCTTCGCCGCCGCCCAACTGCGGCCGGCCGAACTGGAGTTCACGATCGTCCTGGAGCGCGAGCCGGACAACGCGTACGCGCACTACGCGCTCGCCCGCACCTACCAGCGGCAGGCCCGCCCCGACCAGGCCAAACGCCACTTCCGGCTGGCCGCGGCGCTCGATCCGAACCCGCGGTACCTGGAAGCCGCGCGGTTCGACTCCTGACGGCCCCCGGCCTCCCGCGACGCGGATCCTCGCAGCGCGGAGACCTGCCTGCCCCAGCCACGGCCCCGGAACGGGCCGAGCCTCTACGGGTGGCGCGGGTCCGGCGGCTGGTACGGCGGGACGTCACGGCCCGGCTGGTAGTGCGCGCCCTCACGCATATGGTGCACGATCACCATGGCGTCGACGGTGGCGATCAGGAACACCGCACCGCAGACGGCCGCCCAGCCCGGGCGGCCGACGAGTGCGAAGGCCACGGTCCCCAGGACCGCCCAGATCACACCCCACACGCTCAGCCAGAGCCGCATCCGCAGCGGACTGCGCGCCGTCCTCGGTTCACTGCCCGTACGCATCAGAACCACCGCCTCCCGCTCGCTCGGCCGCCCTTTCCGCCCTTTCCGCCCTTCTGGCCCCTCCTGCCCCTGTCTGCCCTCTTTTGCTGTTCTCGTCTTGTTGGTCCTACTCGGAAACGTACTCTTCGGCTCGTGCGTTCTCCAGAAGACGGTGTGGAGTGACGGGGGAGGCCGAAGGTGCTCTGGGATGTGGTGCGGGCGGACGAGAGGCTCACCGAGTGGCTCAAGGAGCTGGCGGAAGGCGACGAGGAGGCGCCGGAGGCGCCCCGGGCGTGGCTGCCGGACGCCGAGGAGCTCCCGGACGTCCTTCAGGACCTGGCCGTGCCGTACGAGGACGTCAACGACCTGGTCGCGTTGCGCCGGACGCTGAGGGATGACGAGGAGGCGACCGTGCTCCTCGGACGGTGCGTACGAGGTCTCGTACGGGACATGGGGAAGATCGGCAAAGGGCTGAGACTGCGGCCGTTGCCCCTGGAGTCCGGTCCGCTGGGCCGCTACTTCCCGGTGTACGTCCTCGTCGCCGCCCTGCCGTACGTGCGCGCGTACCACCGTGAGCGGGGCATCCCCGAGGACATCTCCCGGCGCACCCTCGCGGACGTGGGCCGGGGCCTCGTGCTGCACCGCCGGAGGTACGGGGTGGGCGGGCTGGTGGCGCCCGGCTGGTACTCGCTCCACTTCCACGGGGAGCTGTTCCAGCTCGGGCGGCTGCAGTTCCAGCGGACCCGGTT
>NZ_LIRK01000009.1 GCF_001419765.1 Streptomyces torulosus | reverse complement strand
GCCGCCGTACCCGAGCTGTAGCTGGTCCCGGTGCCCAGCTCGGGTACGGCGGCTCCCCTCCTGGACCCGTAGAGAACCGACTCCAGGCCGGACACCAGGCGACGCACGTCCACCTGGGGCCGGACCACGAGTCGCAGGAAGCGACTGGACGAGCCGACCTTGTTGCCGCACTCGCGGACCAGGATCCGGTGCTCGGTGAGCAGCCGGTCACGGACCACGGTGCCCTCGGCGCCCACGGGCAGGCGCACGAAGAGGAAGTTCCCCTGCGACGGATACACCGTCAGACCGGGGAGGGCGGAGAGCTGACGGGCCATGTCCAGGCGGTCGCGCCGCACCTGGTGCAGACTCTCCATGTACTCCGGGCCGTGGTTCTTCAGCATGAACACCACGTGCTCCGCGAAGGAGTTGAGGTTCCACTTCGGCAGCATCGAGCGGATCTTCCCGGCGAGCGCCGGGTTGGCGACCAGATAGCCGAAGCGGATGCCGTGCAGCCCGAAGTTCTTGCCGAGCGAACGCAGCACGACGACGTTGGGCCGCATCACCGCGTCCTGCACCGTGCTCGGCTCGGACTCGGCGTCGGCGAACTCCAGGAACGACTCGTCGATGACGATCAGATCCAGGTCGGCCATCGCGTCCATGAACTGCACCAGCGCGTGCCGGTGCAGGAAGCCGCCGTCGGGGTTGTTCGGGTTGCAGATGACGGCGACCCGGGTGCCGCGCGCCCGGATGAACTCGGCGTACTGGGCGAGGTCCAGGGCGAAGCCGCTGGACTCCTGCAGCGGGAACATGTCGACCCGCTTGCCGGTCTCCATCGGCTGGTCGGTCCAGCGACCGAAGGTGGGGACGGGGACGGCGAGGGACTCCCGGACCAGCAGATGGTCGATCCAGGTGATGAGTTCGGTCGAGCCGTTGCCCATCGCCACGCACTGCGGCGGCAGTTGCAGCAGGTTGCACAGCTCCGCGGTGATGGTGTCGGCGCTGCTCGGGTAGTACGTGATGATGTCCTTCAGCCTGCTCGCCATCTCGTCGAACATGGCCGGGGTGGGGAAGTACGGGTTGCACGGTATGCAGAAGTCCACCGGGCCGACCCCGTCGCCGCCCTCACGCGTCAGCGCCGCCATCGAGGGGCTGTGCGCCGTCGTGCTGCGGAACAACGAGGTGACGTTGTCGGCCATGGAACCTCCGTAGGGGGCGGACCCGTTGGGGACGAACCGGGTCCGACGACTAAGGGCGGCCCGTGCGGGGGAGCACGGGCCGCCCCTACATACGGAGAACGGCGTGACGCTGTTCAACCACTGGGAAGTTGGCCGGAAATTGTGAAGAACCTGTGCGCTGCCGTGTTCAGGCTCCGAACGAGTGGACCGTCGTCGAGCGGTACGTCTGCCCCGGCCGGAGCACCGTCGACGGGTACGACGGCTTGTTCGGCGAGTCCGGGAAGTGCTGGGTCTCCAGGCACACGGCGTCGCCCTGGCGGTAGATCCGCCCCGACGGTCCGGCGAGCGTCCCGTCGAGGAAGTTCCCCGAGTAGAACTGGAGCCCCGGCTCGGTGGTGGAGATCGTCAGGGTGCGGCCCGAGGACGGGTCGCGCAGTGTGGCGGCCCGCTCCGGGAGGTCCGTCCGCCCCTTGTCGAGCACCCAGTTGTGGTCGAACCCCTTGGCGTACAGAAGCTGCTGGTCACGCGTGCGGACGTCCGCGCCGATCGGCTTGGCGCGGCGGAAGTCGAAGGGCGTGTCCGCCACCTCGGCCGGTTCACCGGTGGGGATGAGTCCGGCGTCGACGGGCGTGTAGCGGGAGGCGGCGATCTCCAGTTCGTGGTCGTGGGCGGAGCCGCTGCCCTCGCCCGCGAGGTTCCAGTAGACGTGGCTGGTGAGGTTGACGACCGTCGGCCGGTCGGTGGTGGCCTCGTAGTCGATGCGCCAGTCGCCCTCCTCGGTGAGGGTGTAGGTGACCGCGGTCCGCAGGGTGCCGGGGTAGCCCATCTCGCCGTCGGGGCTGGTGCGGGTGAGACGCAGACCCACGTTCGAGTCCTGAACGAACGGCTCGACGTCCCACACCGCCTTGTCGAAGCCGCCGGCACCGCCGTGCAGGCTGTTGCCCCCGTCGTTCACGGACAGCTCGTACGCCGTGTCGTCGAGGGTGAACCGGCCCCCGCCGACGCGGTTGCCGTAGCGGCCGATCAGGGCGCCGAAGTAGGGGGAGTCGGCGACGTACTCCTCGACGGAGTCGAAGCCGAGGGAGACGTTCGCGTACCGGCCCTCGCGGTCCGGGACCTCCAGGGACTGCACGATCCCGCCGTACGACAGGACCCGCAGCCGTGTGCCGCCGTTCTCCAGCGACCAGCGGTGGATCTCGGTGCCGTCGGCGAGCTTGCCGAAGACTTCCTTCACCGGATTGCTCCTCTCACGGGAAAAGGGGGCCCCGCCCGCAGGCGAGGCCCCCCTTGCGGGTTCCGTCAGGAACCGCCCTTGCGCTTGTTCCACACGTCGAAGCCGACCGCCGCCAGCAGCACCATGCCCTTGATGACCTGCTGCCAGTCGGTGCCGATGCCGACCAGGTTCATGCCGTTGTTGAGCACGCCCAGGACGACACCACCGATGATCGCGCCGAGGACGGTGCCCACACCGCCGCTCATCGACGCGCCACCGATGAACGAGGCCGCGATCGCCTCCAGCTCGAAGTTGAGACCCGCCTTCGGCGAGGCGGCGTTGAAGCGGGCGGCGAAGACCAGACCCGCGAGGGCCGCCAGCATGCCCATGTTGAGGAAGATCAGGAAGACGACCTTCTTGTCCTTCACGCCGGACAGCTTCGCCGCGGGCAGGTTGCCGCCGATGGCGTAGATGTGGCGGCCGATGATCGCGTTGCGCATCACGTAGCCGAAGCCGACGACCAGCGCGCCGAGGATCAGCAGCACGATCGGGGCGCCCTTGTAGCTGGCCAGCAGCATGGTGACGACGAGCAGGGCGGCGGAGATCGCGACGAGCTTGAGGACGAACAGGTTCATCGGCGGCACGTCGAGCGCGAACTCCTGCTGCCGGCGCCGGTCACGGAACTCCTGGATCACCACGAACGCGATGACGGCGAAGCCCATCAGCAGCGTCAGGTTGTGGTAGTTCGTCTGCGGGCCGACCTCCGGGAGGAAGCCGTTGGCGACCTTCTGCAGGCCCTCGGGGAACGGGCCGAGGGTCTGGCCCTCCAGGAAGATCTCGGTGAGACCGCGGAAGACCAGCATGCCCGCCAGGGTCACGATGAACGACGGTATCCCGAGATACGCGATGAAGAACCCTTGTGCGGCACCCGCGACGGCGCCCACGGCCAGACAGAGCACCACGGCCAGCGGCCACGGTATGTCGTTGTTGACCATGAACACCGCGGCGATCGACCCGATGAACGCGGTCAGCGAACCCACGGAGAGATCGATGTGCCCGGAGATGATGACCAGCATCATGCCGATCGCGAGGATCAGGATGTAGCTGTTCTGCAGCACCAGGTTCGAGACGTTGCGCGGCAGCAGCAGGTCGCCGTCGGTCCACACCGCGAACAGCGCCACGATCAGGCCGAGGGCGATCAGCATGCCGTACTGGCGCATGTTGCGGCGCATGCCGTCCAGCATCAGCTGGAGCAGACCCCCGCCCGCCGCCGCCCCGCTCTTGCCGGGCGGCGCGGGGGCCGGGCTCTTGGCGGTCACTTCCGTGCTCATCGGGATACCTCTTTGTCCTTAGTCATCTGACGCATCAGCGACTCCTGCGTGGCCTCGGCACGCGGGAACTCACCTGTCAGCCGCCCCGCGGCCATGGTGTAGATGCGGTCGCACATCCCGAGCAGTTCCGGCAGCTCGGAGGAGATGAAGACGACCGCTTTGCCCTCGGCGGCCAGTTTGTCGATGACCGTGTAGATCTCGTACTTGGCGCCGACGTCGATACCGCGCGTCGGCTCGTCAAGGATCAGCACATCCGGCCCCGCGAAGATCCACTTGCTGAGGACGACCTTCTGCTGGTTGCCGCCGGACAGCTTGCCCACCGGCTCGAAGACGGTCGGCGCCTTGATGTTCATGGACTTGCGGAAGCCCTCGGCGACCTGCCGCTCCCCGTGCTCGTCGACCACACCGCCCTTGGCGACCTTGCCCAGCGCGCTGAGCGAGATGTTCCGGTTGATGGTGTCGATGAGGTTGAGGCCGTAGTGCTTGCGGTCCTCGGTGACGTAGGCGATGCCGTTCTTCACCGCCTCGGGGACGGTCTTCGTCCGGATCTCCCGGCCGTCCTTGAGGACCGTGCCGCCCGCGTACCGGCCGTACGTCCGCCCGAAGACGCTCATCGCGAGTTCGGTGCGGCCGGCGCCCATGAGCCCGGCGATACCGACGATCTCGCCGCGCCGCACCTGGAGCGACACGTCGTCGACCACCTTGCGCTGCTGGTCGATCGGGTGGTGCACGGTCCAGTTGCGGATCTCCAGCGCGGGGGCCGCGCCCTCCTCGGGCTCGTGCGGCGTGCGCTCCGGGAAGCGGTGCTCCAGGTCCCGGCCGACCATCCCGCTGATGATCCGGTCCTCGGTGGTCTCCGCGGACTTCACATCGAGGGTCTCGATGGTCTGCCCGTCCCGGATGATCGTCACCGAGTCCGCGACCTTGCGGATCTCGTTCAGCTTGTGCGAGATGATGATCGAGGTGATGCCCTGTTTCTTCAGATCCAGGATCAGATCCAGAAGCTTGCCGCTGTCCTCGTCGTTCAGGGCGGCGGTCGGCTCATCCAGGATGAGCAGCTTCACCTTCTTCGACAGCGCCTTGGCGATCTCGACGAGCTGCTGCTTGCCCACCCCGATGTCGGCGACCCGGGTGTCCGGGTGCTCGTCGAGGCCGACGCGGCGCAGCAGCTCGGTCGCGTGCCTCAGCGTCTCGGTCCAGCTGATGAACCCGCGCGTAGCGTGCTCGTTGCCGAGGAAGATGTTCTCCGCGATGGAGAGGTAGGGCACCAGGGCCAGCTCCTGGTGGATGATCACGATGCCGTGCTGCTCGCTGGCCCTGATGTCCTTGAACTCGCAGGTCTCGCCCTCGAAGAGGATGTCCCCCTCGTAGCTGCCGTGTGGGTGGACGCCGGAGAGGACCTTCATGAGGGTCGACTTGCCGGCGCCGTTCTCACCGCAGATGGCATGGACCTCGCCCTGCTGGACGGTCAGGGTGACGTCCGACAGCGCTTTGACGCCGGGAAAGGTCTTGACGATCGAGCGCATTTCCAGGACGGGTCCCGCCATGGTCGTGCCTTCCAATCAGTGGTTCGGGTTCCGCCGGATTACTTGAGGTCGCTCTCCTTGATGTAGCCGGAGTCGACGACGGCCTCCTTGTAGTTGGCCTTGTCCACGCTGACCGGCTCCAGCAGGTACGCCGGGACGACCTTGGCGCCGTTGTCGTAGGTCTTGGTGTCGTTGACCTCGGGCTTCTTCTTGTTCAGCAGTGCGTCGACCATGTTCGAGGCGACCTTGGCCAGCTCACGGGTGTCCTTGTAGACGGTCATCGACTGCTCGTCGGCGATGATCGACTTCACCGAGGCGACCTCGGCGTCCTGGCCGGTGACGATCGGCAGCGGCTTGCTCTTGGAGCCGTAGTCGTCCGACTTCAGCGCCGAGAGGATGCCGATGGAGATGCCGTCGTAGGGGGAGAGGACCGCGTCGACCCGGTCGCTCTTGTACGTCGAGGTCAGGATGTCGTCCATGCGCTTCTGGGCGGTGCCGCCGTCCCAGCGCAGGGTGGTGACCTGGGTGAGCTTGGTCTGTCCGGACTTGACGACGAGCTGCTTCTTGTCGATGTAGGGCTGCAGGACGTTCATCGCGCCCTGGAAGAAGTAGCGGGTGTTGTTGTCGTCGTTGGAGCCGGCGAACAGCTCGATGTTGAACGGGCCCTTCTTCGAGCCGTCCTTCAGGCCGAGCTTGTCGACGATGTAGCCGCCCTGGAGCTCGCCGACCTTCTCGTTGTCGAAGGAGGCGTAGTAGTCGACGTTGGGCGTGCCGAGGATCAGGCGGTCGTAGGAGATGACCGGGATGTTCGCGTCCTTGGCCTGCTGGAGCACGTTGTTCATCGACTTGTTGTCGATGGCGGCGACGATGAGGGCCTTCACACCCTGGGTGATCAGGTTCTCGATCTGGCCGACCTGCTGGTCGGGGTCGTCCTCGCCGTAGACCAGCTTGGTCTTGTAGCCCAGCTTCTTCAGGTTGGCCTCGACGTTGTTGCCGTCGGCGATCCACCGCTCGGAGGACTTGGTCGGCATCGCGATGCCGATGGTGGCGCCCTTGGTGCTGCCACCCTCCTCCTTGCTGCCGCCCTCACCGCTCTGCCCACAGGCGGACAGGGTCAGGGCGAGGGAGGCGGCGGAGGCTATGGCGGTGAGAGCGGCTCGACGAGTGCGCATGATCATCATCCTTGATGTCTTGGTGCCTGGAACGTTCTGGCGGTTGAGGACGGCGCTTCGCGAGCGAGGGAGGAGCCGAAGGACGCCAGAAGAAGATGTGGGGGATTGTGTGTGACTGCGTCTTCTTCTGTGAAGACAGTTGGCCAGTTCGTTATGCGGGATTACTAAATCGCTTCAGGTCCCCCGGCAGGCGGGTGCCGAGCGGCGCCATGTCGCCGTCCGCCCCGTGGCGCGCCAGAAGGTCCAGAGCGAGCCGACCGCGCCGCACCCGCTCCTTGGCGGTGGACAGCGTCAGGTCGCGCATGTGGTGCCCGTAGGGGTAGATCCCGGGCGCCTTCGACAGGCCGAACTTCAGGTAGATCGGCGCGCCGCGCCGGATCAGCTCGGCGACCTCGTACATCCGCACGTAGCCGCCGAGGTCGTCGGGCGCCTCGATGTACATGTCCATCGGAGCGGCCGACACCCGCCGGATCTCGGTGAGGTGATCGAGCGTCAGATCGCTCGGCACATTGATCGAGTCGCCGCCGAGGTTCTCGTACACGGCGTACGCGGTCGGGTTCACCGGGCCGATGAGCGCCGAGACCTTGAAGGTGGTGTCGGCCGGCAGGATGCCCGCCTCACGGGCGCGGTGCAGCGTCCAGAGCACACCCTCGTCGGCGATGAGCAGGCACTTCACGCCCAGCTCGGTCGCGCGCACGGCGTCCTCCACGCAACCGGCGACCGCGTCGTGGCCGCGGGCGCGCAGCCCGCCGCCCCGGGAGTCGGTACGGGTGGAGCCGCCGATGTCCCACGTGCCGCGCGGGCCGGTGAACAGGCAGAGCTCGATGTCGCGCTCGGCCGTCGCCTCCACCATCTCGGTGATCTCGGCGTCGGTGAGCATCCAGACACCGCTGCCCTGGCTGATCCGGTGGATCGGCACGTCGAGCCGCGAGGCCTCCTTGAGGACCACGGCGAGCGCCTCCGGCCCCTCCACGGAGGGAACCTCGGTGCGCCAGCGGCCGCCCCCTGGGAAGGTGTGCGGAGAGGCGTCGGCGGGGTCGAGTGCGGGCGCGTCCAGGCCGAGCGCGGCGAGCGCCTGCTCGCCGGGCCGACGGGGCGCCGAAGCGTTGGTGTCGGTCACAAGCTGTCCTTCAGGTTCGATATTTCGGACGAGGTTCGCGGCTCATCGCACAGAGATCTTGGGGTGTACGCCGGTACGGAGTAGTCAGGTACATCCGTACCGGCGTACGGCTCAGGGTTGTGTCACGGCCGCAGGAGGACCTTTCCGACCTTCGGGTCGCCGGACCCCACCAGTTCGATGGCCTCCGGGAACTCGTGCAGCGGCAGCTCGTGCGTGACGAGCGGCAGTGGGTCGAGGAGCCCGGCCCCGAAGACCCGGACCGTGTGCGCCCAGGCGTCCGGCGGCGCCCCGAACACGGTGTGCACCTCCAGTTGCCGTACGACGAGGTCCGTCGGGTCGAGGCCGTCCGCGCCCGACGCCGGGATGCCCGTCAGGACCAGCCGTCCGCCGCGCCGCAGCAGTGCGGCGGCGGTGACCGCCGCGTCCGCGGATCCGGCGGTCTCGATGACGACGTCGAAGTCGCCGGGCAGCTCCTCGTCCTTCGTACGGAAGTCCGAGGCGCCGAACCGTCGGGACAGTTCCGCACGGTCCGGACGGGTGCCCACGACGAGCAGCTCGGCCGGCGAGGCCGCCTTCAGGAACTGAACGGCGAACATTCCGAGGGTGCCGGTGCCCACGACGGCCACCCGCTCCCCGGGCACCGCGTTGGCCTTGAGCGCGGCCGCCGCGATGCACGCCGCCGGCTCCAGCAGCGCCGCCGCCGTCAGATCGCAGTCGTCCGGAAGAACGTGCAGCAAGCGGGCGGGAAGCGTCAGCGTGGTGGCCATGGCGCCCGGCTGGGTGAAGCCGGTCTCCTCGTACCCCGCCGAACACAGCGTGGTCTCGCCCGCGTGGCAGCGGTCGCACACCTGGCAGTTCCGGAAGCCCTCGCCGACCACCTTGCGGCCTACAAGACTTGAAGGCACGCCGTCGCCGACGGAGACCACCGTCCCGGACCACTCATGACCCGGGACGAGGGGGTAACGGACGTATCCCTCGGGCCTGTTGCCCTGATAGACCTCGCGGTCGCTGCCGCAGATCCCGGAGGCGTGGACACGGACCAGTGCCTCGCCCGCCGCGGGCTGCCGGGGCTCGTGCGGGACGAGCCGGTGCTCGCCCGGAGCCTCGATGACGACGGCGGTGGCCGCGTCGGGCGAGGTCGTCACTGGGTCCCCTTGGGCTTGCGCTGCTCCCAGCCCTCGGCCCACAGGTCGAACCGGGCCTGCTGCTGCGGGAACTCCGCCGCCGCGTCCACGTCCAGTTCGACGCCGAGGCCCGGCTCGTTGGAGAGGTGGAAGCAGCCGGTCTCGGGGTCGACCTGCGGGGCGCCCTTGATGACCTTCTTGATGTCCGCGTCCGCGAAGTCGTTGAAGTGCTCAAGGATCTTGAAGTTCGGCGCGGTGAAGCCGACCTGGAGCGAGGCGGCGGTCAGCACCGGGCCGCCCACGTTGTGCGGCGCGACCAGCATGTAGTGGGTCTCGGCGGTCGCGGCCAGCTTGCGGGTCTCCCAGATGCCGCCGATGTGGCCGAGGTCCGGCTGGATGATGTCGACGGCCTGGCTCTCGAAGAGCTCGCGGAACTCGATCCGGTCGTGGATGCGCTCGCCGGTGGCGATCGGCATGTCCACCTTGGCGGCGACCTTCTCCAGCGCCTTCAGGTTCTCCGGCGGCACCGGCTCCTCCAGCCACGCGGGCTTGAAGGGGGCCAGTTCCTTGGCCAGTCGGACCGCGGTGGACGGGGAGAACCGGCCGTGCATCTCCAGCATCAGCTCGGCGTCCGGCCCGATGGCGTCCCGCACGGCCTCGATCAGCGAGACGGCGTACAGGCTCTGCTGGTGGTCGAGTTCGAAGTGGCCGGTGCCGAAGGGGTCGATCTTGAGCGCCCGGTAGCCGCGCTCCATGACGCCCCGCGCCGCCTTGTGGTACGCCTCCGGCGTGCGCTCGGTGGTGTACCAACCGTTCGCGTATGCCTTGACCTTGTCGGTGACCTTGCCGCCGAGCAGCTGCCACACCGGGACGCCGAGGGCCTTGCCCTTGATGTCCCAGCAGGCCATCTCGATGACGGCGATGCCGGACATCACGATCTCGCCGGCCCGACCGTAGTCGCCGTACTTCATCCGCTTGACGAGATCCTCGACAGCGAACGGGTCGGACCCGAGAATGTGGTTGGCCTCTGCCTCGCGCAAGTAGCCCAGCAAGGCGTCGGTGTGGCCCAGCATGCGGGTCTCGCCGACTCCGGTGAGTCCCTCGTCGGTGTGCACCTGGACGTAGGTCAGGTTCCGCCACGGCGTTCCGACCACGTGTGTGCTGATTCCCGTGATGCGCACGGTGCTCCCTGTCCTTTTCGGTCTGTTCGAAATTTCGAAGCTCGTTCGAAATGCTGGCGCGACAGTAAGGACGACCCGCTCCGAGTGTCAATGGGTCGAACGCACAACGGTCTCGTCACGAAGGTCCCGAAGGTGGGCGATGATCAGGGCTTGAGCCGTCCTGACCCGCCAGTACACGAGGTTCCTACACAACTTTCACGAGGGCGCCTGGGAACGTCACCGGCGCGCCAAATAATCTTCCGGCGTCATGGACTACTGCCACCCGTGCCAACGGCACCTCAACGGCGCCCTGGCCTGTCCCGGGTGCGGCGCACCGGCCGAAAAGAGCCGGTCGTACATGGGCGCATCGCCCGAATCGGGCGCCTTCGCCGCGGAGGAACGCGGCGAAGCGTACGAGCGTGATGAAACGCATGAGCGCGACGAAGCGGATGAGTACGGCGAAGCGCGCGAAGGTGACGGTGAGGCGCGTGAGGGCGACGGCGAGGTGAACGCCGGCGGGCGCCGGGCAGCCCGCGCCGCCCGGTCCCGGTCCAAGGGCCGCGAGCGCGGCGACCGTGCCGCCCGGCGGGACCGGCGGGCGGCCGCGCACCGCCGCCGGCGCAAGCGCCTGCTGCTGGTCGGGGCGGGGCTGGTGCTCGCCGCGGGTGGGCTGAGCCTCGCCGAACTCGGCATGGAGGCACCGCCGTCGCACCCGAACGCGGCATCCGTGGACGACGCGGTCACCCCGTCGCCGGCGGACTCGGCGGCGGGCGGGCCGGACGGCGACTCCGGCGTGGACGGCGCGGACGGCGCGGA
>NZ_LIRK01000899.1 GCF_001419765.1 Streptomyces torulosus | reverse complement strand
GACGAACCCCCGGGTCCGGGACCCGGGGGTTCGTCGCTGTGCGATGACCGTGCGGCCGCCGGTTACGGGGCGTCGATCAGGTGGTGCGGGGGCACCTTCACCGTGCGGGCGCCGGGCTTGCCGCCGAGGACCACCTTGCGGAGGGCGACGTTGTTCTTGGTGTCGCTCTCCTTGAGACGGTTCTCCGGGTTGGCGATGACCTTGATGTAGTACGTGCCGTTCGGCAGGTCGGTGATGTCGAACGACTGGCCGGGGCGCTCCTGGGTGTAGGTGTCGCCGGAGCCGACGTCGAGGACCTCACGGACGGAGATGGCCTCCTGCGAACCGCACGCGGAGCCCAGGTCGGTGTTCTCCGGGTGCCAGTTGGCGCCCTTCACCGTGTAGTCGATGGCGTCCGTGTTGGCCAGGCAGAACGCCTCCTTGCCGGAGCGCACCTCCTTCGTCTGGTCCGCGCTGAGCAGGCGGTAGCTGGCGAAGTCGGTGAAGTGCCAGTGCTCGTGGCCCTCGCGCGGGTCCCACTCCATGGTGCCGGCGGGGGAGTAGCCGACCTGCTTGCCCTTGGCGTCGTAGAAGTACTGGTACGAGTCCATCAGGTCGGCGCCCGGCTTGCGGAAACCGTCCACGACGAGGGGCGCGGGGCCCGCGTTCCACACGTTGGCACTGAAGGCGAGGTAGTCCTTGCCCGGTACGTCGCCGTCCTCGCCGTCGGTGATGGCGATGCCCCAGGCCGGCAGCGAACGCAGGTCGGGCTTGGGCACGTTGGCCGGGGCGCCGGCCTTGCCGGTGGGCCGCTTCGCGGCGGGCTGCAGCGCGGGCGCGATGCGCGAACCGTCGGTGTGGCCGGGGCCGTCGCCCAGGTGCTTGGCCAGGCCGCGGTCCTCCAGGGCGTGGGGGAGGGCGGGCGGCATCGGGACGTCCTCGCCGCGCGGGCCGAAGCCGTGCATCGGCTGCTGGGTCGGGTCGACGGGGGCGGCGTCGTGACCACCGTGACCGCCGTGGCCGCCGTGCCCGGCGGCGTGGTGGGCGGAGGACTTGGCGCCCACACCGACGCCGCCCTCACCGCCCTCGTCGTACTGCACCACCGTCACCTTGACGGAGGGCCGGTCGTTCGACATGCCGAACAGGTCGCGGTACTTCTTCGCCACGCCGACCTCCGCGGTGTACTCACCCGCCGGGATGTCCACCGTGTCGTCGTAGCGGTACTGGGTGGTGTTGACCGCCCAGCCCTTCTCCACACCCCACACCGAGCCCAGCGTCCACGGGTTCCGCGAGCAGCTCTGCGGGTAGTGCGAGGTCGACGGGGCGTCCGGGCGGATACGGCCGGAGGCGTTGTTCGGGCAGAAGTCGCTGGCCGTCTTGAGCACCTGCTGACCAGCGGAGTTCTTGAGCGAGATCTCCAGGAAGCCGGGCAGCCCGCCGTGGTCGGTGATCAGACCGGCGGGCAGGGTCCGCGTCGTGGTCTTCTTGCCGTTGCGGAAGATCTGCTGGGCGACGATGGGGTCCTTGTAGGACTTCCGCGTCACCTTGAACTCCAGGGGCGCGCCGTCGACCGTGACGTACGTCCCCAGCTCCAGGATGGTGCCGCCCTCCGGGTACCGGTAGGTCGTCACGGACTTCGAGGCGGCGATCAGCTTGAGCTTCGGGGTGCCGGCCTTGGCCGCGGGCGCGGCGCCCGCGCCGGGGGCGGCCCCCGCCACGGTGGCGACTACGGCGAGCGTGGCCAGGGCGGCGAGCCCGGGACGCCTCAGACGGCTGCGGTGTTCTTGACTGGTCATCGGTTCCTCGTCTGCGAGTGCCATGGTCAGTGGCATCGGACTGGACAACCCACGGACGACCGGCCGCCGATGGTGCTGGCGCTCCCCCGAACGCCCTCGGCGCACACCGGTCTGTGAGCACCCTGTGAGACAGGTGAAAGCCGTGCGGGGGTTGCCTGTTGAAGAGGAAATCAAGAAAAGAGGGTCCGGGGGCGCCCGCCCAGCGGACGGTGGCGCCCGACAACGCGGACCGTGACGACCGGACTCGCGGACGGTGACGCGCGAAAACGCGGACGGTGACGTCCAAACACCGGGCCGTGCACCGGTGCGAAGTCCCCGGAGAACCCACGCAGGAGCATCACACAGTGTGCACACAGCTCTGAGAATGGCTCGTTAGCGTTGCTGACCGCTCGATCCGCTCGATCCCACGTGCGAACGACGTGACCGGGCCGCGGCCCGGCGGGTCGACGGCATGCCGACACAGGAAGACCTCCATGGACTACTGCTCCTCATGTCGCCGACATCTCAACGGCGCCCTCGTCTGCCCCGGCTGCGGCGCCTACGCGCCGGACATAGCCCCCTCGGCGCCCGGCACGACGACCGCCATGGCCGTCGCACCGACGGTGCCGGCGGCGACCTGGGAGTACGCGGCGTCGGGCGCCGAGGAGACCTGGCACGACGGCGGACGGCCGGAGCCGGAGCAGGAGCCGGCGGCGGGACCGTCGACGGAGCTGGTCCCGGCCGGTGTCGCGCACGCCGAGGGCGCCGATGGCATCGAGGGCGTCGACGGTGTCGAGGATGTGCAGGGCGTGCCGGCCGCGCCGCAGGGGCGGGCGGCACGGCGCCGGCAGATGGCCCGCTGGAAGAAGAACCAGCGCCGGGCCGTGGTCGCGACCGCGGTGGCGCTGGTCGGCGGCGGTCTGACCGTGATGGGCATGGACCGGCAGTCCACCGACCGGACGCAGGCGGCCACCGCCCCGGACGCCGAGGGCCTGAGCGCCGTCGAGGAACAGGGTTCGCAGAGCGGCCGGACACCGGACACACGCCCCGACGAGACCCGGCGCTCCCCGGACACCTCGCGGGGCCACGCGCGCGGCGGCGGCTCCTCGTACGACGGGTCCGACGCGCAGCAGCGGAACACCGGGGGCGACACGGGCAACTCACCGCGCACGGCCACGACGCCCCCCTCGGCTCAACGGGCGCAGACGGGCTCCTCGTCACACGGCGGGTCGAGCGCGAACGGCTCCACCGACACCCCCTCGGGCGGGGCGACCACGCCCCCGGCCACCGACGACTCGACGGGTTCCGGCGGCGGTTCGGGCGCGGACACGGGCACGGGCGCGGGTTCCGGGTCGGGTTCGGGGAACGGCTCCGGTACGGAGACGGGGACCGGCTCGGGCTCGGGTACGGGCTCGGGGTCCGGCTCCGGCTCGGACACGGGCTCGTCCGGCGGCTCGGGCTCCTCGGACTCGGACGCGACCTCACCGTCGGGCCTGTGCCTGCTCGGCGGAATCGTGTGCGTCAGCTGACAGCACCCTTGTGACTTCGCAGACCGGCGGCCGGCCCTCGCACCGAGGACCGGCCGCCGGTCTGTACGTCGGCGTCAGCGGTCGCCGGCCATCGGGCGTGGCCAGGAACGTCCGCTGACGCGTTCGACGTCGGTGTTGAACTGCCGTAGGTCGGCGATGAATCGCTCGCGCCGCTCGGCGGGCCAGTCGGCGATGACCCCGCTGATGCCGTCGACGAACACCTCGCGCTGCTCGGCGAGGCGCGCCAACCCCTCGTCGGTGATCCGGAACTTGCGGGCCACTCCCCCGTCGGGGTCGAGGGTCCGCTCCACCAGACCGTCGCGCAGCAGCGCCGAGGTCTGCCGGGTGAACGTGGACGGGGCGAAGCCGAACGCGTCCACGAAGTCCGGGATGGACATGGGCCCCTGGGCCTCCAGCCTGCTGAGCAGGACGTAGGCGCTGCGGTCCAGGGCACCGCCGCCGCGGACGCCGCGGGGCGTCGACGTCTCGCGGTTGCGCGTCAGGATCAGCAGCTCCCGCTCGATGCGCTCCCCCGCCTCACGGGCATCCACACCGGTCTCCTTCTGCCTGCCTGGCCTCCATGACCCCCTCACCCTACGTCGAAATTGCGCCATGCATGGTGAGTGCATGATGCACCATTGATGCATCATGCACAGCGCGAGTAGCGTGCCTTGCGATCTCCACTCCGCCCCCACTGAGGAGACGTCGAGATGAGCAAGGTCGAGACGGGCGAGAACGCCCACCGGGACGACGAACGCACGCACCACGCGCCGCACGACTCGCACGACTCGCACGGACCGTACGAGGAGGTCGTACGGCTGCCGATGGTGAGCCCGGGGCCGCTGGAGCCGCCCGCCGCGTGGGAACGGCTGCGGGAGCGGTGCCCGGTGGCGACCGTCGAGCTGCCGAGCGGTGACCGGGCGAAGTTCCTGAGCCGGTACGCCGATGTGCGGGCGATGCTGTCCGACCCCCGTTTCGCGCGGCCGACCGCCGGGGACGACAGCGCGCGGCTCTCGGCCGACGGGGCGGGCGGTGTCGCGGCCGACGCCGACCCGGAGTACGAGCTGGCCATCCCGGAGAACGGCGAACCCCATCAGCGCTGGCGGCGCCAGGTGGGCCGGTACTTCACCGCGAAGCGGATGGCCGCGCTGCGCCCCGGGATGACGAGGATCGCCGAGTCGCTGCTGGACGAGATGGTGGAGCGGGGACAGCCCGCCGACCTGAAGGCGGCACTGGGGTTCCCGCTGCCCGTGTACGTCATCTGCGAACTGCTCGGCGCGCCGACCGAGGAGCGGGACCGCTTTTCGCACTGGTCGGACGCGTTCCTGAACGTCAGCCGTTTCACCCAGGAGGAGACACGGGCGGCGTTCGGCGAGTTCGCCGCGTACATGCGTGACCTGATCGCCGCCAAGCGGGCCGAGCCGGGCGAGGACCTGCTCAGCATGCTGATCGTGGAGGGCGCGGCCCTGCCGGAGGAGGAGCGGCTGACGGACGCCGAACTGCTCTCCACCGGCATGGGGTTGCTGGTCGCGGGCCACGAGACCACGGCCAACATGATCGGCAAGATGGTGGCGCTGCTGCTGTCGGACCGCGACCGCTGGGAGCGGCTGCTCCGGGACCCGTCGCTGATCCGTACGGCGGTGGAGGAGGTGCTGCGCTTCGACGCGAACCTGGGCGGCTTCGGCATCCGGCGCTATCTGAGCGAGGACCTCGACCTCGACGGGAAGGTGCTGCCGCGCGGCACCACCGTGTGCTGCGGGATGTCCTCCGCCAACCGCGACGAACGGGTCTTCGCCGACGCCGACGAGATGGACCTCACCCGCAGCCCCAACCCGCACCTCACCTTCGGGGCGGGGCCGCATTCCTGCCTGGGCCAGGCCCTCGCCCGCACCGAGCTGCACGTGGTCCTGGAGGTCCTGCTGCGCCGGCTCCCCACACTCGAACTGGCCGTACCCACAGAGGAGTTGCGCAAGGTGGAGGGCCTGCTGGTGGGCGGTCTCCGCGAAGTCCCGGTCCGCTGGTGAGCCCGCACACCCCGGCAAGGAGGCGACACCCGTGAAGGTCCGCGTCGACGAAACCAGGTGCTGCGGCGCCGGCCAGTGCGTCCTGCTCGCCCCCGAGGTCTTCGACCAGCGCGACGAGGACGGCATCGTCGTCCTCCTCACCCCGGAACCGGCCCCGCCCCACCACCCGACCGTCCGGGAGGCGGCGGCGGTCTGCCCGACCTCGGCGATCACGGTGGACGAGGACGGGAGCGGGAGCGGGAGCGG
>NZ_LIRK01000898.1 GCF_001419765.1 Streptomyces torulosus | reverse complement strand
GAGGTTGCCGGTCGGCTCGTCGCACAGCAGGAGGGACGGCCGGTGGACGAGGGCGCGGGCGATGGCGACCCGCTGCCGTTCCCCGCCGGACATCCGGGTCGGCAGAGCGCCGAGCCGGTGGCCGAGCCCGACCCTGACCAGGGCGGCGCGGGCGCGGCCGGCGCGTTCGGAGCGGGGGGTGCCGTTGTAGACCATGCCGAGTTCGACGTTCTCCAGGGCGGTGCGGTGCGGCAGCAGATGGAAGGACTGGAAGACGAAGCCGACGCGACGGCCGCGCAGCGCGGTGCGGGCGGGTTCGCCGAGGGCGCCGGTGTCCAGGCCGTCGAGGAGGTAGGTGCCGGTGGTGGGCCGGTCGAGCAGGCCGAGCACGTTGAGGAGGGTCGACTTCCCGGACCCGGAGGGCCCGGTGACGGTGAGGAACTCCCCGGGCCGTACGACCAGATCGCACGGCTTCAGCGCGGCGACCGGCGGCCGACCGGGATAGGTACGCCCGACCCCCCGGAACTCGATCACCGGCGCATCACCGGACCGCCCCGCGGGCTCCCCGGTGCCCCGGGGGTCCGGTGCCTCGCTCATGACAGGTCCTGTCCGTCGTCGCCCGTGTCCTGGCGGCCCGCCGGGGAGTCCGCGGCGACGCCGGTCATCACCCGGTCGCCCTCGCGGAGGGAACCCGCCCGGAGCGGCTCCACCGCGACGAAGCCGCCGCCGCTGGTCAGTTCCCGTACGTCGATCCGCCGCTGCCCGCCTCCGGCGTCGACCACGGTCACGTACAGCGTTCCGCCGCGCCCGGCGGTGACCGCGGTGATGGGGACGACCAGTTCCCGGCCCTTCGTGGAGGCGGCCCGGATGGTGACGCGGACGTCCTGTCCGGACAGCTCGGCCCCGATCGGCTTGTCGGGGCGCAGGACGACGAGATAGCCGGAACCCTCAGCGCTCCGCTCGTCCCCCGTGTCCTCGTCGCCGCCCTCGGTGTCCCGCCGCGGCGAACCGGGGGTGTCCGCGACGGAGACGAGCCGCGCGGAGAACCGCCGTTGCCCCAGCTCGGCGTAGATCTCCGCGGGCTGGCCGGTCTTGAGCAGGTCCACCTGGAGCTGGTTGACCCGGGCGTGGACGAGGAGCTTGCCGGCCGAGACGGTCATCGCCCGCTCGCCCACCGCGCCGCCGACATGCGCGTCCACCTCGTCGACGCGGGCCGGGAACCCGGAGAGGAAGACCACCTCGGCGGCGGGCAGCGTGGGCCCGGCGCTGTCCTCGGCGGCCCTGCGGTCGGCGCGCGCGGTGTCGCGGTCCTCGATGGCCCGGGCAAGTGTCCGCCGGGCGGTCCGCACGGCCCGCCGGGCCTCGGTGCGGTCGGCGCCGGCGGCCGCGTTCCGCAGGGTGGCGTAGGCGTCGGAGAGCGCGGTCCGTGCGTCCTCGACCGCGCGTTCCGCGGCGGTGAGTGCGGTGGCGGCGGCCTTCAGGGTCTCCCCGCCGTCGTCCGTCGCGGGCAGCGGCTCGTAGCCGATGGAGGAGTAGAAGGAAGCCAGGGCCGCCTTGGTGGCGGGGCCGAAGACCCCGTCGGCGTCCTGGCCGCTGTCGAGGCCCCGTTTCCTCAGCGCGTTCCGGAGCTGCGTGACGTCCTGTCCCCGCATGCCGGGCTTCAGGTCCCGGTACGCCGGGATGGTGCCCTCCAGCGCGAACACCGGCCGCCCGGAGACCTCCAGGAGGACCTGTCCGGGTCTGACCGGGGAGCCCGCCTTCACCGGCACGCCGCTGACGACCGCTCCGGCGGTGCCCTCGGCGCCCGCGCCGGTCTGCGGCGAGACGGTGACGGACTGCTCGGCGGTCACGGTTCCGCGGGTGACCACGTCGCTGGTGAGCACCCGTTGCTCCACGGGGCGGGTGAGCAGCGACGACGGGGGCGGCGCGGCGTCCGCGGCGCGCTGGGCCGGCGACTTGATCCACATCCCGGCGCCGACGCCGACGGCGGAGAACAGCGCGGCGGTCACGACGACCGCGACCAGCGCCCGCCGACCGGCCCACTGCGGCGAACGGCCCCCGGGTTCCTCACCAGGGCCCTCTCCGGGTTCCTCTCCAGGGGCCTCTCCGGGTTCCTTTCCAGGGGCCTCTCCGGCTTCCCCAGCGGGCTCCTCGTGAGCGCCCTGCGCAGGACCCTCCTCGTTCCCCTCCCCGTTCCCCTCCCGGTCGCCCTCCTCGACGGCCTCGCCGCCCGGCTGGTCCGTCATGGTGCTCACTGCCCGGCTTTCTGCTCGGCCCGGGCCATGCACTGCCCTTCGGCGTCCTTGTCGATCTCACTGTCGGCGGGCAGGTCGAACTCGCCGGTCTCCGGGTCGGGGTCGCCGTACCCGTCGTACCCCTTGTCCCGCATGCAGGAGACGAAGTCCCGCAGCAGCCCCAACTCCCACTCCGTGACGGGGACCTTCACCCCGTCCGGCGCGACGTCGCGGCACTCGCGGTAGGCGCGTCCGAGCGCCGCCGGGTCCACGCCGCCCTCCTCGACGGTCGTCCCGGACATCTCGACGTCATGAGCGGCCAGGCAGTCCTTGTACGCTCCGGCCCCGCGCTCGGCGCTGTCCGCGGAGCCCTTCGCCTCGCCGGGACCGTCGGTGCCGCCGTCGTCCGAGCAGGCGCCGAGGACGGTCATGAGTACGAGCGCCGCCGCGGCCGCCCCGGCCCGCGCCGTCCTCACTCGGCCCCTCCGATGATGTCCGCCGCGTTCTTGACCAGCGCCTTCTTCGTGGCTAGGACGTCCGCGAAGTGCTCGGCCTTCTCATCGATGTAGGTGCGCTGGTACGCCTCTGCCACCGCGTACCAGATGCCGACGGTGTTGAGCCGCTGCTTGCAGGCGACGTCCGCCGTGGCGACGGAGACGGCGGCCTTGGTGTCGGCGCCCGAGACCCACTCGGGGTCGTTCGCGGCGTCCATCGGGGTGGCGTAGGTGAAACCCTTCTTCTTCAAGCAGGCGGACCACTTCTCGAATGCCTCGGTCACCCGGCTGTCCCGCTGGACCTTGCCGTACAGGGTGTAGAACTCGTTGCCGACCTTGAGCGCGTCGATGCCCTTCACGCCGCCCTCGTCCAGCCTCTTGTCCACCTCGGCGGCGCAGCCGCCCTTGCCGAGCCGACGTCCGGAGGTGTCGGTGACGTTCTTCGCCGAGCCGTTGTAGACCGAGCGTTCCGCGTCCGTCGGCTCGTAGGAGCTGCTTGTCTTCTGCTGTTCGTCGCCGTCGCCGCGGGGGTCGGCGTAGCCGTGTTCGCGGGCGGCGTCCGCGTCGATGATGGTGAAGTAGCGGGTCGGGTCGACGGTGAGGTCGGGGAGGTCGCGGGTCGCGTCCTTGTCCGAGATCCAGTTCATCCCGAAGCGCTCCATGCAGCGCCGCGAGAGCACGGCACCGGCCTGGGTGTAGGCGCGCAGGTCCTCGCCGCTGAAGACGTACTGCTCCATGGGCAGGGCCGGGAGGTCCGCCGAACTCCTCACCGTGGGGATCGTCCTGATCTCCGGCGGCTCGCCGTCTCCGCCCCCACCGTCCGTGCAGGCGGCGAGGCCCCATAACGCCACTGCCGCCGCGATCCCCCTGACACCGGTCCGTGCCCGCATCGCTCTCCCCTACGTTCGTACGCTGGTGCGTCCGCGCATCCGTGATGCCGCGTGTGTCGCGCAGTTCTCCGTGCGTCGCGCCGTTCCCCGTATGCCGTGCTGTTCCCCGTGGGTGGTGCACATGCGAACGCGATGCCGGGAGACGGGGCCGAACCCCGCTCCCGGCACCGCCGGGCCGATCCGTCCGTCGGAAGGGACGGACGGATCCGTCAGGAGTATCTGGCGGAGCTGACCTGGTCGTTCAGGACGCCGTAGCCCGACGTCGAGACGTAGTAGGGCAGCGAGGCGCCGCCCTGGCCCGCGTGCTCGTACACCTTGATCGCGCAGTTGGCGAAGCCGCGGTGCGACGACGCCTGGTCGTTCCAGGCACTGCTGAACCCGGACGTGAAGTCCGAGTCACTCGTCGTGGCGGTGCAGGACGTGGTACCGCCGGCGGTGACCGTGTAGGTGGAACCGCCGTAATTGGCGTGCAGATAGAAGATACCAACGACCGTGTCGGCCTGTGCGGGCGCCGCGGTGACGAGACCCGCACCGGTCAGGGCCGCCGCGCCGAGCAGCCCGGCAGCCACCTTTCGCATGATCATGGATGAGCCTTCCCTGAGAGGTTACTGCGCGGAAATGCGCAGGGCCGTGCAGGAAGGAGAAGATGTGCGGCAGAACGCGTCCCTAAGACGCTCTCCCCCCGAAGAACAGGGACCGCCACGAGCAAGTCTGGACCTTATGCCCCCCTGGCGTCCCAGAAGGAAGCTAACCACGCGCCCCGTACGGCGAACGACTGCAACTCAGCCATATTGAAGGGCAGTTGGCGGGTCCGGTGATCCCTCGGTCGACGATCCGTCAGCCGAGCCGTTCACCCCGCCGCCCCATACGGCCACGATCACCATTCCACTTTCAGGCCCACGCCCCCCTTATCGACCTTCCCCGTTTCAACAGATTTCGGATAGGGGCTGCAAGGGCATCCAAGTGCCGCACGGATCCACGATTTCCCGCGCACGGGAACGGTGAACTCGGCACCTCTGAGAATATGGATCAAGTGAAGAAGATCCATCCACAGGGCCCCATTTCATAAAGCCCGCGAGGAGCTGGGAACTCACACGAGCAACCCGCTCCGACTCCGCTGTCGCCCCGAATGCGCCCCGAATGCGCCCCGGGACCGCCGTCGAAGCGCCCCGCCGTCCCCACCCCTGCGCGCCGCCGCCCGGGACCCCGGCGCGCAGGGGTGGGGACG
>NZ_LIRK01000897.1 GCF_001419765.1 Streptomyces torulosus | reverse complement strand
GGGTGGGATGTGGGGGGCGTGGCACTCTGGGGGCTGTTGAGGTAATCGTCTAGACCTCGTCGGGGTGCTCAGCGTGGATCAGTTGGCCCTGTTGTTCGTCCTGTTGCTGGGGGCCGTGCTGAGCGTGCCGGTGGGGGAGCGGCTCGGGCTGCCCGCGCCGGTGCTGATGACGCTGCTGGGGATCTCCCTCGCCCTGCCGGGCTTCGTGCCCAACATCGACATCCCGCCGGACTTCATCCTGCCCCTGGTACTGCCGCCGTTGCTGTACGCGGCGGTGCGGCGGACCTCCTGGCGGCAGTTCGCTGCCAACCGGCGGCCCATCTTCCTGCTGGCCGTGGCGCTGGTGTTCGTGACCACCGCCGCAGTGGCCGCGGTCGCCCAGGCGATCGTGCCCGGGCTGCCCATCGCCGCCGCCGTGGCGCTGGGCGCGCTGGTCGCACCGCCCGACCCGGTGGCGGCGACAGCCGTGGCCGGTCAACTCGGGCTGCCTCGAAGGCTGGTGTCGATCCTGGAGGGCGAGGGCCTCTTCAACGACGTGACCGCCATCGTGCTCTACCACGTGGCGATCGCGGCGGCCGTCAGCGGCTCCTTCTCGCTGCCCCACGCCGCGCTCCAGCTCGTGCTCTCCGGTGTCGTGGCCGTCGCCGTGGGGCTCGCGCTCGGCTGGGCGGCCAACAAGCTGATGGACTTCCTCGACGACGCCACGCTGCAGATCGGGCTGACCCTCCTCGTGCCGTACGCGTCGTACGTGATGGCCGAGGAACTGCACGGGTCCGGGGTGCTCGCCGTGCTCACCACCGCGCTGTTCCTCGCGGAGTACGCGCTCGGCGCCGACGACGTCATGACGCGGCTCGCCGGGCACACCGTCTGGGACGTCGTGGACACGATGGTCACGGGCGTCGCGTTCGGGTTGATCGGGCTGGAGCTGCACAACGCGGTCAGGACGGCGTCCGGGCGGTGGGCCGACATGCTGGGCTGGGCGGCGGCGGTCGTGGCCGTCGTGGTCCTCGTACGGCTGCTGTGGTTGCTGCCGGCCACCTGGCTCGCGCGGCGGCTGCACGCGAAGCGCGACTACGACGAGGAGATCCCGATGTCGTGGCGCGAGACCGTGGTGATGTGGTGGTCGGGGATGCGGGGCGTGGCGTCCGTGGCGCTGGCGCTGGCGATTCCGCTGGAGACGTCGGACGGGGGGCCCTTTCCCGACCGGGACGAGATCGTGTTCATCGCGTTCGGCGTGATCATGGCGACGTTGGTGCTGCAGGGGCTGACGCTGCCGTGGCTCGTACGGCGGTTGGGGGTGCGGGCGGACGAGGGCGCCGAGAAGGAGTTCGAGAAGGCGCTGGCCGTGCGGGCCGCGAAGGCGGCGAAGCGGCGGCTGAAGGAGATCGAGGACGAGGAGGAACTCCCGGAGGAGATGGCCGAGCGGCTGCTGCGGCGGGCCTTCGAGATCGGGGTGCGGATCAGTCCCGACCTGGCGGAGGAGGAACGGCGGGAAGGGCACGAGCAGCGGGTGCGGCGGCTGCGGAGGATGCGGCGGATCCAGGGGGAGATGCTGAGCGCGGCCCGGCACGAGGTGCTGGCCGCGCGGAGTGAGCCGGGCGCGGATCCCGAGGTGGTGGATCGCGTGCTGCGGCATCTGGATGTGCGGAGCCTGCGGTGATCGGATGATCCGTTTCGTAGGGTCGAGGTATGGCACGCAATGTGGTGATCAGTGGTGGCGGTACGGGAATCGGGCTCGCGGCGGCGCGGGCGTTCGCCGAGAACGGGGATCGGGTCCTGTTGCTCGGGCGGCGGGCCGAGGTGTTGGAGAAGGCGGGGGTGGACCGGGCGCTCACCTACGCGGTGGACCTCGCCGACGCGGAGAGTGTGCGGGGAGTCGCCGAGTTCGTGGGGCGTGAGTTCGGGACCGTGGACGTGCTGATCCACAGTGCCGGCGGCAACGGCGGGCTGGAGCCGGCGGTGGAGGGGGACGATCCGCTCGACGCCGTCGCGCACGACTGGCATGTCAACTTCCGGCTCAACACACTGACCGCCGTGCTGCTCACGGAGGCGCTACGGGAGCGGCTTGCCTCGCCCGGCGGGCGGGTGCTGTTCCTGTCGTCCATCGCCGCGTACCGGGGCTCGGGGAGCGGGGCGTACGCCGCGTCCAAGGCGGCGCTGCATCCGTACGCGTTCGACCTGGCACGGGAGTTGGGGCCCCGGGGGATCACGGTGAACGTCGTGGCGCCGGG
>NZ_LIRK01000896.1:1228-1436 GCF_001419765.1 Streptomyces torulosus | reverse complement strand
GCACCGCGCCGGGGCGTTTGCCGAGGACACGGGCCGCGGCGGGGCCGTCGAGGCCGACGACCACCCGCAGCAGCACGGCCTCCGCCTGGTCACGGGGCAGCCGGGCGACGAGCGCGAGGGCCTGCACGGTGGAGAGCGACTCCAGCGCCTGGTCATGGGTGTCGTGGACGCCGGGCAGCTCCAGCAGGTCGTTCTCCAGGGCGGTCGC
>NZ_LIRK01000896.1:724-1169 GCF_001419765.1 Streptomyces torulosus | reverse complement strand
CGCGGCCTCGTCGCCCTCCTGTGCCCGCGCGACGGCCACGCCCAGTTCCCCGTCGAACGCCTGCACGCGGCGAGGTTCGCCTCCCTGGCCCAAGAGCTGTCCTAGTCCGTACGACGTCGCGGTCCCGGGACCCGCCCCCGACCCCCTCGGGATCGTCGCCGGGCCCCACGGTCATCTGCGTCGCGCCCCGCGGAAGTGTCACAGAGCGCCGGACGGACCCGCCGAAGATCACCCTTGAGGGGGAGTTGTGGACGTTCGCATGACTTGGGTCACACGCGTGCCGCCCGATGGTGATGTTCGCGGCGGCTTGTGCTCTGAATAGAAGGCCGCCCTTGTGCCGGGTGGTGTCTTCGCGTTGTTCGTGTAGGGGTGGGGCATTTGATTCGCCGTAGGAACCATGCGTACCGGCCGATGAGTGCGAAGCGAAGGGCGTGGCTCACGCTCG
>NZ_LIRK01000896.1:0-702 GCF_001419765.1 Streptomyces torulosus | reverse complement strand
CGTGGCGCTCACGTCCGCGGCCGGCGGGCGCCCCGCTCTGGCCCGCACCCACACCGCTCCCTTCTCCCTCCTCGGTGTCTCCTGGACCGACGCCGCCGCCCGGCTGGACGGCACGGCCCAGGTGCGCACCCGTGACGCCGCGACCGGCCGGTGGAGCGCCTGGCGCGCCCTGCGCCCGTCCGCCGCCCTGCCCGGCGGCTCCCGCGGTGCCTCCGAGCCGCTGTGGGTCGGCCCCAGCGACGGCGTCGAGGCCCGCGTCGTCACGGCCGACGGATCACGGGCGGGGCTTCCGAAGGGGCTGCGGGTCGACCTCGTCGACCCGGGGACGACGGACGGCGCGGCCGGGCACACCGCCGCGACGGTCGGCACGCGGGGCACGACGGGCGTCGGCGGCATGCGCAACGCGGCGTTCGTCACCGACGATCCGCCGGTCGCCGTCACCTCCACCGTCACCCGGCCCCCGATCGTCGGCCGGGCCCGGTGGGGCGCGGACGAGGCGACGGTGGCCGGGTCGCCGCAGTACGACGACAAGGTCAGCGCGGTGTTCGTGCACCACACGGGCGGCAGCGACGCCTACAGCTGCGCCGAGTCCCCGGCGCTGATCCGCGCGCTCATGGCGTACGACACCGAGACGGCCGGCCTCGGCGACCTCCGGTACAACTTCGTCGTCGACAAGTGCGGCCGGATCCACGAGGGCCGCGC
>NZ_LIRK01000895.1 GCF_001419765.1 Streptomyces torulosus | reverse complement strand
CGATCACCGCGGCCGTCGTCGCGAACACCATCCCGACGCCCGCGATCCCCAGCCCGAAGGCCAGCGCGCCCGCCGCGCCCTGCCCGGCGAGCCCGGCCGCGACCAGCAGCGCCAGCGCGCCGTTCGCGACCGCCGCCATGAGCAGCGCCGCCGTCAACGGCGCCCGGCGCCCCACCATCCCCGACGCGACCACCTCCAGACGGCCGCTCTCCTCCTCGTCGCGGGTGTGGCGGATGACGACGAGGAGGCTCATCACGGCGGCGAGGGCACCGGCGTAGACGCCGACGCGCCACGCGGTCAGGGCGCCGAGGGAGTCGTCGAACACGGGTCCGACCAGGGCGCGCAGCGACGAGTTGGTGGTCATCTGGCGCATCAGGTCGGCGCGTTCGGCGGCGGTGCCGTACAGGCTGCGCAGGCTGTTCGGCATGGAGAGGACCATCAGTCCCGTCACCGAGACCCAGACCGGCACCATCACCCGGTCCCGCCGCAGGGCGAACCGCAACAGGATCCCCGTACCGGCCAGTTGGCGTGCCCCACCCGACCGCACGGCGAACGAGGAGGCCGACGGCCTCGAAGGTGACGGTGACGACGAGGGCGTGGACGCGGAGGCGTTGTCGACGGCGGTCATCGCGCGGCCGTCCTCTCCGGCGAGCGGGAGGCGGCGTCGCCCTGGTCGTCCTGGTAGTGCCGCAGGAACAGTTCCTCCAGCGTGGGCGGCGTCGAGGTCAGGGACCGTACGCCCGACTCGGTCAACGAGCGCAGGACGGCGTCGAGTTTGTCGGTGTCGACCTGGAGGCGGACCCGGTTGCCCTGCACGTCGAGGTCGTGGACGCCGGGGAGGTGGGACAGGTCGCCCGGTGGGGAGGCGAGTTCGGCGGCGACGGCCGTGCGGGTCAGATGGCGCAGGTCGGCCAGGGAGCCGCTCTCGACGGTGACGCCCTTGCGGATGATGCTCACCCGGTCGCACAACTCCTCGACCTCGCTGAGGATGTGGGACGACAGCAGGACGGTGCGGCCCCGGTCGCGTTCCTCGCGGACGCAGTGCTGGAAGACCTCCTCCATCAGCGGGTCGAGGCCGGAGGTCGGTTCGTCGAGGATGAGCAGGTCGACGTCGGAGGCGAACGCGGCGACGAGGGCGACCTTCTGGCGGTTGCCCTTCGAGTAGGTGCGGCCCTTCTTCGTCGGGTCCAGCTCGAAGCGTTCGATCAGCTCGGCGCGGCGGCCGGCGTCGAGACCTCCGCGCAGCCGGCCGTAGAGGTCGATGACCTCGCCGCCGGACAGGTTCCGCCAGAGGGTGACGTCGCCGGGTACGTACGCGATGCGGCGGTGGACCTCCACCGCGTCCTTCCACGGGTCGCGGCCGAGGATCCGGGTGGCCCCGGCGTCGGCGCGGAGCAGGCCGAGGAGGACGCGGATGGCGGTGGACTTGCCGGCGCCGTTGGGGCCGAGGAAACCGTGGACCTCGCCGGACTCGACGGTCAGGTCGAGACCGGCGAGCGCGTGGGTCCGTCCGAAGGACTTGTGGAGTCCGGAGACCTCGATGGCTGGGTTGGCCTTCGTCATGCTTCAGAACGTACGCTTACTTCAGAAATTTGTGAAGTTAAGGAAGCGTATGAATTGCCAGTAGACTGATCGGCAGGGGGCTGCGGTGTGACTGGGGTGCCTGACCAGGGGAGATGATCCAGCGATGGCGGAATCGACGTCCGAGGCCGAGGCCGAGCCCGAGGCCGAAGCCGAGCTTGAGGCCGAGACCGAGCTTGAGGCCGAGTCCGAGGGCAAGGTCCAGGCCGGGGCCGGGGCTGAGTCGGCGGAGGGTGCGGGGCGGGATCCCGAGGCGGTCTCGCGTTTCGTCGAGCACTTCGCGGCGCAGCTCGTCGAGGCCGGGATGCCGCGGATGCCGGCGCGGGTCTTCGCCGCGCTCCTCGCCTCCGACACCGGCGCGCTGACCTCCGCCCAGCTGGGCGAACAGCTGCAGATCAGCCCCGCCGCCGTGTCGGGCGCCGTCCGCTATCTGGCTCAGGTGCACCTGGTGTCACGCGAGCGTGAGCCCGGTTCACGGCGTGAGCGCTACCGCGTCCACAGCGACCAGTGGTACGAGGCCCTCACCAACCGTGAGGCGATCATGAAGCGGTGGGAGGACGCGTTGCGCGAGGGCGTCGCGAGCCTCGGCGCCGACAGCCCGGCGGGGCGCCGCCTCAGCGAGACCCTCGCGTTCTTCGAGTTCGTCGAGGTGGAGGTCGAGGCGATGATGGCCCGTTGGCGTATCCATCGCGACCAGCTGTTCGGCGGGGACTGACTGCGGAGGCCGCGGGGCCCGGCGCCCGGCGTCGGAACGTCTGGCGCCTGGCGCCCGGCCTCTCCGCTACTCGGCGGAGTCGGCGGCCCTTTCCGTACGGCTCGCCAGGCGTTCGTAGCGTTGGCGGGCGGCCTGCGGCGTCTGAAGGCCCAGCCCGAACGCGATCTCCGGCCAGGTCATGCCCCGGCCCCGGGCCATCTCCAGGAGCCCGACCTCCAACTCGTCCATCTCCGCGCGGGCCGGCGGAACGAGGCTCAGCGCGGCGGTGATGTCCGCCCGGTCGACCTCCGGTTCCCCGTCCTCCAGCAGCGCGGCGCCACTGAGCAGGAACGACACCAGCCGCACGGCCTCGTGCGGGCCCAGCACGTGCGGGTGCACCTGCCGACGGCGCTGCCCGTCCGTGGCCGCGTGCCGCTCGGCGATACGGAACAACGAGGTGTACGTCCGCTGCGCCCGCGCCTCGCCCGCGCTCGGGGGCGTGAACGGATCGGAGGGGCTGGAGGTGTCCGGGAACGGCGTCGACGCATCCGAGGGCTTCGAAGTCATGGGCTCAGCATCGGATGCAAACAACTCGTTGTCAACGCTTTGTTGCTGATCCCTGCCAGGGAGGGCGGAGTCGCCGTGAGGGCCGTGCCCGTTGCTACTCTCCGCGTCCACGACGGCGGTGATGGCGGGGGGCGACCATGGGATCGGACACGGAAGCGGGGGCGACGAGTCCGTCGACTCCTTCCCGTTCCTGGTCGAGGGGGGTGGCGCCGGGCGTCCTCCTCGGAGGGCCGGCCGCGGTGGTGTCGGTCGTCGCCATCGGGAGGGCATGGGCCGCATGCGACGTCGGCGGCGGCGGGAACGGCATCACGCTGCTCCTCCTCGCCCCGGTCATCTGGGTCGCCGCGGCGGTCCCCTGGCTCGTTCTGCACGGCACACTCGGACGCCGTCACCGAGGGGCGGCGCTGGCCGTGGGGCTGGTGTTCACGCTGTGGTTCACGTGGTTCCTCGTGACCTGGCTGGGCATCCCGGACTCGTATCCCGCGCCCCTCTGCCCGGGCAACGTCCCCCCGTGGTGGCCGAGCCTCCTCCCCACCTGACCCTGCGCGGCAGCCTGGCCGAAACGCCCTGCCCGGCGCCCCGTGAACGTGCCGGCCGTTCCGCGCCGCCGCCGTAGGATCCGGCGAGGGCGTGGTGGTGATCGACTCCGGAGGCATCGGCGGCATGGACGAGCGACGGTTACGGCCCGGGGGAGCGCCGGACGGGGAGCGACAGCCGGGGGAAGCCGCACCCGGACCCGTACCGGGACCCACTCCCGGACCGGCACCCACTCCCACGCCCGGACCCAAACCCGCACCGGCTCCCGGACCCGCACCCACTCCTGGACCTGTC
>NZ_LIRK01000894.1:10656-10863 GCF_001419765.1 Streptomyces torulosus | reverse complement strand
CGGTGGGGACCCAGTACCTCGGGATCGTCAGGGCCAAGTGGTTCCATGACCTCAGCTGCCTGTTCTCGCTCAAGCCGGGCGGGATGGGGCGGGTCTACCTGGCGCGCTCCCCCCAGGGACGGTTCGTCGCGGTCAAGGCCATCCGCCCCGAGCTGGTGGGCGACCGGAACTTCCGGATTCGTTTCCGGCGTGAGGTGGAGGCGGCGG
>NZ_LIRK01000894.1:0-10564 GCF_001419765.1 Streptomyces torulosus | reverse complement strand
GATCGCCGAGGCGCTGATCTCCGTGCAGGCGGCCGGGCTGGTGCACCGCGATCTGAAGCCGTCCAACGTCCTGCTGGCCGCCGACGGTCCGCGGGTCATCGACTTCGGTATCGTCCGCGCCACCGACGGCTACGACCTCACCCGCTCGGGGGCGCTGTTCGGGTCCTTCGAGTACATGTGTCCCGAGCAGGCCACGGGCGAGCCGCTGGGCCCCGAGGGCGACGTCTTCTCCCTGGGGTCCGTGCTCACGTACGCCGCGTCCGGGCACGCCCCGTTCAGCGGGACGGCGGCAGCCACGCTCCTCTACCAGGTCGTGCACAGCCCGCCCGACCTGTCGGGCGTGCCCGATCCGCTCGACAAGATCATCAGCCTCTGTCTCACCAAGGACCCGCGGCTGCGGATCACTCCGGACAAGCTGGCCGCCGCCTGCGCACCGGGCGGGGTGGAACAGGTGACCGGCGACGGCTGGCTGCCGCCGTCGGTGACCGCCTCGATCACCCTGCGCGCGGCGGCCGTCGCGACGTTCGCCACCGCGCCGGACGACGTCCGCACCGGCCCCGCGTCCGGGGACACCCCCGAGCCGTACCCCTACCGCCGGGACGCGGCGGGCAGTGTCCAGGAGCAGGACCG
Organism: Streptomyces torulosus; assembly: GCF_001419765.1. Lineage (GTDB taxonomy): Bacteria > Actinomycetota > Actinomycetes > Streptomycetales > Streptomycetaceae > Streptomyces > Streptomyces torulosus. Next base: position 9,934 of record NZ_LIRK01000894.1, on the reverse strand, counting down.
GGCGCCCTACGCCGAGGGCCGGGCACCGTACGCTCCCGACCAGGCGCCGTACACCTCGGGCGGGGCTGCGTACGCCTCCGATCCGGCGCCCTACGCTCCCGAGCGCGCCCCGTACACCTCCGCGACGCCGGTACCGTGCGCGGCGGAGGGCTGTGACCACTCCGCCCACCCGGAGGGGGTGACGGGCACCGCCGCGTCGCCCGGCGCCGAGGCTCCCGGCGCCCGCGCCGGCGGCTCCCCCGGGCAGCCGGAGCCCTATCGCGGGGCCTCGCCCGGTCACCGCCGGGTGCCCGACCGGTCGGGACCGTCCCGGCGTACGGTGCTCGCCGCGTCGGCCGCCTCCACCACCGCGGCCGCCATCGGGGGTGCTGTGTTCCTGTCCCGGCGGGAGAAGCCTGCCGGGCGGAGGGCGACGCCGCTCGGCCCCGCCCCCGAGCCGGCCTGGGTGTACCGGGGCGACCCGCTGCTCCAGGCGCCGGCCGTGTTCCACGAGGGGGCGGCCCTGGTGAAGACCCGGCCGGGTGACCTGCTCAGTCTCGACCTCAAGGACGGCACCCGGCCCAAGTGGGTCTACAGCGGCATCAGCCAGTCCCCCACCCCGGCGGTGCTGACGTTCGGCGCGGCGGTCGCGCTGGGCGAGGGCTCGACGGTGATCGGCGTGGACCCGGCCGACGGCTCGGAGCGGTTCACCATCGACTTCGGGCCGGACTTCCGGTTCACCACGCTGCTCGGCGTCGTCGACTCCCGCTACATATCCGTCATCGGCGTCCGGCTCCAGCGGGAGTCCGAGGAGCAGGGGGTCGCGACGTCCACGGACACCGTCTTCGGCGTCGACCTCGCGAGCCGCCGCGCCGAGATCATCCCCATCAGCCCGGAGGACGTCGGCATCCGGCTGGCCCCGGTGATCGTCCCCGGTTACTTCGTCTACGCCGACGGGCTGCGCAATGTGACGGCCCGTGACACCGACAGCTCCGGCGTCGTGTGGCGGCACCCCGTCGGCTACGACCTCCGGCCGGGTCTCGCCGTCCTCGACCGGACCGTGTTCGCCATCGGCCAGGAACTCGAGGCCCTCAACCTCGCCACGGGCAAGGTGCGCTGGCGGGTGAGCCCCGACGACGGCCAGTTCGCCTCTCTCGGCGTCTACGGCAACACGGTGTACGTCACCGGCACCAACCCCTCCGGCGTCTACGCCTTCAACGCCGCGACCGGCTCCCGGCGCTGGTTCTGCCCCACCCCGCGCCTCAACGGCGATCTGCCGGTGACCGCCGGGCCGAGCGCGGTCTATGTGCCCGCCTACAAGAACAGGAACGGTTTCTACGCCATCGACGCCGCCCGCGGCCGGCTGCTGTGGAACTTCACCGACGGCGTGGAGACCGGCGTCAACGACTGGCAGCTCGCCTGCGACCACTCCGGTGTCCTGGTCGCCCAGCACTACGACCGCGCCTACGGCATCCCCGCCGCCTGACCGCCCCGGTCCCGCCGGCCCCTTGGGCCTTGGCGCCCTCGGGCCCTTGGCGCACGCCGATATCCGCTGGTCCCGCGCTGCCGGGCGACCTACCCTCGGCCCCATGAAGAAGCCCCTCGTCGCCCTGCTGAGCGGCGCCGGTATCTCCACCGACTCCGGTATCCCCGACTACCGCGGCCCGAACGGGCTGTGGCGTACGGACCCGGAGGCCGAGAAGCTGGTGACGTACGAGTACTACATGGGCGATCCGGAGATCCGCCGGCGCTCGTGGCGGATGCGGCGGGAGAACCGGACGCTGAACGCCGAGCCGAACGCGGCGCACCTGGCGGTGGCCGAGCTGGAGCGGTCCGGGGTGCCGGTGCGGGTGATCACGCAGAACGTGGACGGGCTCCACCAACTGGCCGGGATGCCGGCCCGCAAGGTCCTCGAACTGCACGGCACGGCCCGGTCCGTGGTGTGCACGAAGTGTCATGCCCGTACGCCGATGGAGGACGCGCTCGCGCGTGTCGACGCCGGAGAGGACGACCCGCCGTGCCTGGAGTGCGGGGGCGTGCTGAAGTCGGCGACGGTGATGTTCGGTGAGCGTCTCGACCCGGTGGTGCTCGGTGAGGCCGTCGCCATCACGAAGGCGTGCGAGGTGTTCATCGCGGTCGGCACCAGCCTCCAGGTGCAGCCCGCCGCCGGGCTCGCCGGGGTGGCCGCCGACCACGGGGCCCGGCTGATCATCGTGAACGCCGAGCCCACTCCGTACGACGAGCTGGCCGACGAGGTCGTACGGGAGCCGATCGGCACCGCGCTGCCGGAACTGCTGCGCAGGGTCGGTGCCGTGGGCGGCTGAGCGGCCGGGAGCCGGGCGGCCGGGGGTCAGAACAGCGCGGTGCCCTGTTCGAAGTCGAGCAGGCGCCGCTTGCGGTCCAGGCCGCCGCCGTACCCGGTGAGGCTGCCGTCGGAGCCGACCACGCGGTGGCAGGGCACGATGATCCCGACGGGGTTCTTTCCGTTGGCGAGGCCGACCGCGCGGGACGCCTTGGGACTGCCCATGGCGTCGGCGAGTTCACCATACGAGCGGGTCTCCCCGAAGGGGATCCGCGCGAGCTGCTCCCACACGCCGCGCTGGAACGGGGTGCCGTGCAGGCGCAGCGTGAGGGTGAACTGCCGTAGCTCGCCCGCGAAGTAGGCGGCCAGCTGCTCCTTCGCGTCGGCGAGGAGGGTGTCGTCGCGCGGGCCGAAGGTCTCCTGTGGCGGGCGGTGGCGCTGCCCGGTCATGTAGAGGCCGCTCAGCACGCCGTCGTCGGCGACGAGGGTGAGGGGGCCGTAGGGGCTGTCGGTCACTGTGTGCTGCTTCATGCCGTGTCCTTCAAGGGGCTCATGCGGGAAGGAAGTTGATGGGGTGGCTGTCCGTCGCCCACAGGTACTGGACCGCGTACGCCCGCCAGGGCCGCCAGGCCGCCGCGCGGGCGGTGAGCTTGGCCGGGGTGGACGGCAGGCCCAGCTCCGCGGCCGCGCGCCGGACGCCGAGGTCGGTGGGGAGGAAGGCGTCGGGGTCGCCGAGGGCGCGCATGGCGATGACGTCGGCGGTCCAGGGGCCGAAGCCGGGCAGGTCGAGGAGGCGGGCGCGGGTCTCCGCCCAGTCGCTGTCCACCCCCAGGTGCAGCTCGCCCCCGGCGAGCCTGCCGACCAGCGTGGTGAGGGTCGCCCGGCGGGTGCGGGGCATCGCCAGGGTCGCGGGGTCGACGGCGGCGAGCGCCTCGGGTGAGGGGAAGAGGTGGGTGAGGCCGCCCTCGGGGTCGTCGACGGGTTCGCCGTGGGCGAGGACCAGGCGACCCGCGTGGGTGCGGGCGGCGGCGGTGGAGACCTGCTGGCCGAGCACCGCCCGTACGGCGAACTCGGCCTCGTCGACGGTGCGCGGCACCCGGCGGCCGGGCGCCTTGTCGACCAGCGGCGCGAGCACCGGTTCCTCCCTCAACTGCTCGTCCACCGCGACCGGGTCGGCGTCCAGGTCCAGCATGCGGCGGCAGCGGCTGATGGCGACGGGCAGGTCACGCAGGTCGCTGAGGGTGAGCCGGCAGGCGATGTGGTCGGGGCGCGGGGTGAGGCCGACGATGCCGTGCCCGTACGGCAGTCGGAGCGTGCGCCGGTACGCGCCGTCGCGCCACTCCTCCACGCCGGGCACGGCGGTCGCGGCGAGGTGTCCGAAGAGGTTGTCGGGGTTGAGCGGAGCCCGGAAGGGGAGCCGCAGGGCCAGGACACCCGGTGTCCCGGCGGGGCCGCCGGGCGCCACGGCCGGGATCCCGGCCCGCTTCGCGGCCCGGTGCCGCAGCTCGCTGGGTGAGAGCGCGAAGACCTCCCGCACGGTGTCGTTGAACGTCCGGATCGAGGCGAAGCCCGCGGCGAACGCGATCTCCGCCATGGGCAGCGCCGTGGTCTCGATCAGCAGCCGCGCGGTCTGCGCCCGCTGCGCCCGGGCGAGGGCCAGCGGCCCCGCCCCAAGCTCCGCCAGCAGCTGCCGCTCGACCTGCCGGGTGCTGTACCCGAGCCGCCGGGCCAGCCCCGGCACACCCTCCCGGTCTACGACGCCGTCCGCCACGAGCCGCATCGCCCGGGCCACGAGGTCGGCCCGCTGGTCCCATTCCGGTGATCCCGGGCTCGTGTCGGGCCGGCACCGCTTGCACGCCCGGTACCCGGCCTGCTGGCAGGCCGCCGCACTCGGATAGAACGTCATGTTCCGCGGCTTCGGCGGCACCGCGGGGCAGCTCGGCCGGCAGTAGATCCGGGTGGTCAGCACGGCGGTGAACACCCACCCGTCGAACCGCGCGTCCTTCGACTGCACGGCCCGCACACACCGCTCCACGTCCCTGTACATCCCGTTCCGCATGGCTCAAGCATCGAGCACGGGAGGAGGCGGGGCTGGCGAGAATCCGACATCAAGGTGGGGGCGACCTCGGCACGGCCGGTGGCCTTCAGGGGACGGCCGCACCGCGCGACGCGCCACGGACGCCCCCTCGGGTGCGGCTACCCGACGGCCCGTCGCCAGGCGCTCTCCCGCAGCAGCCGCAGCCCGTTGAGGCCCACGATCACGGTGGATCCCTCGTGCCCGGCGACCCCGAGCGGCAACGGCAGATGCCCCACCAGGTCCCACACCACCAGCACGGCGATGCACACCCCCGCGATCACCAGGTTCTGCACCACCAGCCGCCGGGCCGCCCGTGACAACCGCACCACCGCCGGGATCGCGACCAGCTCGTCCCGCACGACCACCGCGTCCGCCGTCTCCAGCGCCAGGTCGGACCCGGCCCGGCCCATCGCCACCCCGGAGTGCGCGGCGGCCAGCGCGGGCGCGTCGTTGACCCCGTCGCCGACGAACAGCACCTTGCGGCCCTCGCCGCCCTGCAGCTCCCGTACGGCCGTCACCTTGTCCTGGGGCAGCAGCCCGGCCCGGACGTCGGTGATCCCGGTGGCGGCGGCCACCCGCGCGGCGGTCCGCGGATTGTCCCCGGTCAGCAGCACGGGCGCCGTACCGGTCACCGCGGTGAGACCCGCGGCGGCGGCGGGCGCGTCGTGACGCACACGGTCCGTGAGGGTCAGCAGCCCGACGGCGACCCCGTCCCGCGCGACGAGAACGGTCGTCCCTCCGGAATCCTCGCGACCGGAGACGTCGCCGCCGAGGACCTCGCCGCCGGTGGCACCGGAGTCGAAGACATCGCCGTCGAGGACCGCACCGCCGGTGACGTCGCCGTCGAGGACGTCGCCGTCGGAGGCGCCGTGCTCGCCCGGTCGGCCCACGGTGACCACGGACCCCTCGACGGTGGCACGCACCCCCCGCCCCGGCGTGGCCACGAACTCCTCGGCGGCGGCCGGGCGCAGCCCTCGCGCACCGGCGGCGGCGACCACCGCGCGGGCCAGCGGGTGCTCGCTCGGGTGCTCGGCGGCCGCGGCCAGCGCCAGCAGCCCGTCCTCGTCGAGCCCGGAGCCCGGCAGCGGCCGTACGGCGGTGACCTCGGGCGTGCCCTCGGTGAGCGTGCCGGTCTTGTCGAGCGCGGCGACGTCGACCTCGCCCAACCGCTCCATGGCGACGGCCGACTTGACGAGGACGCCGTGCCGGCCGGCGTTGGCGATGGCGGAGAGCAGCGGCGGCATGGTGGCCAGCACGACCGCGCAGGGCGAGGCGACGATCATGAAGGTCATGGCCCGGAGCAGGGCCTCGGTGAGGTCCTCGCCGAAGGCCAGCGGGATGCCGAACACGGCGAGGGTGGCGACGACGACACCGACGGCGTACCGCTGTTCGACCTTCTCGATGAACAGCTGGGTGGGCGCCTTGGTGCGGGACGCCTCCTCGACGAGGCCGACGATGCGGGCGATGACCGAGTCGGCGGGATCACGTTCCACGCGGACGCGCAGCACGCCGTTGCCGTTGAGGGTGCCGGCGAAGACCTCGTCGCCCGGCGCCTTGGGCACGGGCAGGGGTTCACCGGTGATGGTCGCCTGGTCGGCCTCGCTCTCGCCCTCCAGGACCCGGCCGTCGGCGCCGATGCGTTCGCCGGGGCGGACCAGCACCGTGTCGCCGACGGCGAGCCGGTCGGTCGGCACGGTCTCCTCGGTGCCGTCCGGTGACAGCCGGGTGGCCGTGGTGGGCGCGAGGTCGAGCAGGCCGCGTACGGAGTCGGCGGTACGGGCGGTGGCGAGGGCCTCCAGGGCGCCGGAGGTGGCGAAGATGACGATCAGCAGGGCGCCGTCGAGGACCTGGCCGATCGCGGCCGCGCCGAGCGCCGCGACGATCATCAGCAGATCGACGTCGAGGCTTTTCTCGCGCAGCGCCCGCAGCCCTTCGAGGGCGGGCTCCCAGCCGCCGGCCGCGTACGCGACGACATAGAGCGGGCCGTACAGCCAGGCGGAGGCGCCGGCGAGGTCCAGCGGGAAGGCGATGAGGAAGGCGACGGTCGACGCCAGGGCCCAGCGCGCCTCGGGGAGGGCGAGGACGCGGGTGCGGCGGCGGGGGGCCGTCGACGGGGGCGTACGGCGGACCGGTGACGGGGCGAGAGTGGCAGACACCCGGCACACCATACAGGAACACATGAAGACTCATTCATACCTTCATGTGCGATGAGTAAGATACTCGCCATGGGTCATGGAGCCGTAACCGCCACCGCGCAGGACGCCACCCCCCGCGTGCGTCTGGACGCGGGCAACGTCGCGAAGGTGGCCACCACCCTCCAGGCCCTGTCCACGCCCTCGCGGCTGCTGATCCTGGCCCGGCTGCGCGAAGGCCCGCTCCCGGCGACCGAGTTGGCCGCCGAGGTCGGCATGGAACAGTCCGCGTGCTCCCACCAGTTGCGCCTGCTGCGGAACCTGGGGCTCGTGGTGGGTGAGCGCCGGGGCCGTTCGGTGGTGTACGCGCTGCACGACCACCATGTCGCCGAGCTGCTGGACCAGGCCGTGTACCACGTGGAGCACCTGCGGCTGGGGATCAGCGACGCGCCCGAGGGGGACTGAGCCGCCGGGTCGGCGGACGCGCCGGAGGGCGGGTCGGACCGGGGGCTGGGACACGGGCAGCAGGGCCGGGACGTCCGGGATGGCGTTCGGAACGGTGTTCGCGGCGGCGTCCGGAACCGCGCCCCGGAGCGCGTCCGGGGCGGAGAGGGCCGGGAGTCAGGGCGACGTGCCGCCGACGACGCCGAGGACCGGCTGCACGAGGCCGGTGACCACGCCGAGCACCGGGGAGAGCAGTCCGGTCACCGCGCCCAGGACGGCACCCAGGTCGAGCGAGGTCAGCGTCCTGAGGAGGCCGTCGACGGCGGACTGGAGCGTGCCGAGGAGATCGGCGACCGGGTCGGCCGCCGCGGCGGCGCGGTACGGGGTGGTGGTGCGGTGGGGGGTTGCCGGCGCGGGCGCGTGGTGAAGGGTGACCGGCGTGGTGGCGTGCAGCGTGCGCAGCCTCTTCTGCACGGTGGCGTGGGCCCGCTTCACGGCGTCGGCGTGGCGGGCGGCAGCGGCCGGTTCGAGCCGGTCGCCCTCCAGCTGCGCCAGCGTGGTCAACTCGCGCAGCAGTGGGGCGAGTACATTGCGCTGATCCATGCGGTCGAGGGTCCCGATCCGGGTCACCAGCACGTCCGACGCGGCGTCGAGCCGCGCGAGGAGCGCGTCCGCCTCCGCCTCCTTCCGGGCCACGAGCGCGTCCGCCTCCGCCTCCTTCGTCGCCACGAGCGCGTCCGCCTCCGCCTCCTTCGTCGCCACGAGCGCGTCCGCCTCCGCCTCCTTCGTCGCCACGAGCGCGTCGGCGTCCGACTCCCGCTGCTCCGCGAGCGCGTCGGCGTCCGCCTCCTTCTGCGCCGCGAGCGCATCGGCCTTCGCCTCCGCCTGGGCCGCGAGCGCGTCGAATTCGGCCTCCAGCGCGTCGAACCGGGCCGTGAGGACGTCCACATCGGGTTCGGGAGCCTTGGCGGTTCCCGCCGCGTGGGGTCCCCTCGCCTCGTGGCCCGCGTCGACGAGCGCGGCGGCGGTGCCGGTCGGTGTGCAGACCAGGGTGGCGCACATCAGGGGCGGCAGCAGGAGGCCGCGGGTGACGAGGGCACGCATGGACGTTCCTTTCGGGGGCGGGTCGGGCTGTCCTTGGGCTCACCGTGGGAGCCGCCGAAGCACCCCGCAACCGGTCCCATGGCCGACGCCGACCCCGCACCGCCGCGTCCGGCGCCCCTGACCAGCCGTTTCCGCCGCCTCACGACAGCTTCCGGGGCCCCTCGCCCGTTCCACCGTCCGGGTCCGCCGTCCGGGTCGGTTGCGCGGCACGACGCGAGGGGCGCGGAGGGAGTCCTGACCAGGGCCGTAAGGATCGCCCGGTCCATCACACAGGGCCCGGCAGGACCCCCTGAAGGCGGGCCCCGTCAGCCGACCTGTGCCGTGAACGCCTCGTACGCTCGCTCGTCGAACAGGACGAACCTGACCTCCTCCACCGCTGTCTCGGTGGAGCGGACCGTCTCGACGGCGATGCGGGCGGCGTCGTCCATGGGCCAGCCGTAGATGCCCGCGGAGACGGCGGGGAAGGCGACCGTGCGGGCGCCCAACTCGTCGGCCACCCGCAGGGATTCGCGGTAGCAGGAGGCGAGGAGGGCGGACCGGTCCAGGCTCTGGCTGTGGACCGGTCCCACCGTGTGGATGACCCATCGGGCGTCCAGCGCGCCGGCCGTGGTGGCCACCGCCTGCCCCGTCGGCAGGCCCTTGCCGTAGTGCGAGGCGCGGAGCCTGCGGCAGTCCTCCAGGATGGCGGGGCCGCCGCGCCGGTGGATCGCGCCGTCCACTCCTCCCCCGCCGAGGAGGGAGGAGTTGGCGGCGTTCACGATGGCGTCGACGGACTGCTGGGTGATGTCCCCCTGGACGAGGGTGATGGTGGTCATGACCACCTCTATAGCAGCAGTCGTCCGTCCTCCACCCGGGCGCCGGGCGACCCGTCGGTCACCAGGCGACCGGCAGGGACCGCACTCCGTGCACCGGGCTCAGCGGCTGCGCGAAGTCCTCGGGGTCGGCGGTCAGGCGCAGGTCCGGCAGCCGGTCGAAGAGGGCGGGCAGGGCGATGCCCAGTTCGGCGCGGGCGAGGGACTCGCCGACGCAGTGGTGGGCCCCGTGCCCGAACGCGAGGTGTCGGGACGCGTCGCGGGTGACGTCCAGCCGGTCCGGGTCGGGGTAGACGTCCGGGTCGCGGTTGGCCGCCTGGAGGGGCACGATGACGCCCTCGCCGGCGCGGATGAGCATGCCGCCCACCTCCACGTCCTCGGTGGCGACCCTGCGCATGCCCGAGTGCACCACCGTCAGGTACCGCAGCAGTTCGTCCACCGCGCCCGGCCACAACGCGGGGTCGGCGCGCAGCGCGGCGAGCTGCGCCGGGTCGCGCAGCAGGGCCACGGTCGACAGGGCGATCATGTTCGCGGTGGTCTCGTGGCCGCCGAGGAGCAGCACGAACGAGACGCCGACGGCCTCCTCGACCGTGGCCTGGCCGGTGGCCACCCGTTCCGTCGCGAGCCGGGAGAGCAGGTCGTCGGCGGGTTCCTCGGTCCGTCGGGCGAGCAGTTCGCCGAGGTAGTCGTACAGGTGGGCGCGGGCGGCCATCGCCTCCTGGGGGCTGGTGGCGATGGTGAGGAAGGTCCGGGCCTGGCGCTGGAAGAACGCGTGGTCCTCGTAGGGCACGCCGAGCAGTTCGCAGATCACGAGCGACGGCAGCGGCAGGGCGTACGCCTCGACGAGGTCCGCCTCGGTGGCCCCGTCGGCCGTCATGGTGTCGATCAGGTTCTCGACGTGCCGGGTGACGGAGGGGTGCAGGGCCTCGACCCGGCGGTGGGTGAAGTCGCTGATGAGCATGCGCCGCAGCCGGTTGTGGTCGGGGCCGTCCATCATGAAGATCTGGCCGGGGGTGCGCGGTGTGGGCTGGGGGCGCATGGTCGGGTAGCCGTCACGGGTGCCGTCGGAGCTGAAGCGGGCGTC
>NZ_LIRK01000893.1:13871-13999 GCF_001419765.1 Streptomyces torulosus | reverse complement strand
GGACATGAGTGTCGGATGCGCCCCATGTGTCGTGCCGCAGTGCGGGACACGGACCTTTTCAGCGGGCGCCGCGCCTCTACAGTCCCCGCTCAGGTCCCCACCGTGTGTCCTGGATCACTGCGCATCCG
>NZ_LIRK01000893.1:0-13795 GCF_001419765.1 Streptomyces torulosus | reverse complement strand
CGCGTTCCTCACCTTCGCCGCCGCCTTCCTGGCCCGCCCCGTCGGCGTGGTGCTGTTCGGAAGCATCGGCGACCGGGTCGGCCGTAAGCGGGCCCTCTTCCTCTCGCTGGTGCTGATGGGCCTGTCCACGGTCGGCGTCGGACTGCTGCCGACCTACGAGACGGCCGGCCTCGTCGCCCCCGTGCTCCTGGTCGTGCTCCGCCTGCTGCAGGGCGTGAGCCTGGGCGGCGAGTGGGGCGGGGCCGTGCTGCTGGCGGCGGAGCACGCGCCCCCCGGACGCCGCGCCCTGTTCGCGTCGATCCCGCAGGCCGGCCCGCCGCTCGGCTTCCTGCTGTCCAGCGCCGTGATCCTTCCGACGCTGTCGATCGCCGGCAAGGACGGTTTCGCCGACTGGGCCTGGCGCGTTCCGTTCCTGCTGAGCACCGTCCTCATCGTCGTCGGCCTCTGGGTGCGCTCCCGGGTCACCGAGTCCCCGGTCTTCGAGCAGCGTCCCGCCGGCGCCGCCGCACCGCGTTTCCCCCTCGGTGTCCTGATCAAGGAGTACCCGGGAAGACTGCTCCTCGGCATCGGCGCGGCGATCGGCGGCTCCGCGGTGTACTACCTGACGATCGTCTACAGCATCTCCTACGGGCCGGCCGCCCTCGGCATCCCCCAGCCCACGATGCTGACCGCCACGAGCATCGCCGCCGCGGCCGTCGTGGCCGCCACGGTGCCGGTGGCGAAGCTCGCCGACCGGGTGGGCAGACGCCCGGTGATGCTGACCGGGGCGGCTGGTTGCGCCCTGTGGGCGCTGCCCATGTTCGGCTCCCTGAGTACCGGCGACGGTGTACTGATCACCGGGGCCTTCAGTATCGGGCTCGTGCTGTTCATCATGATGTTCTCCCCGATGGCCGCGTTCCTCCCGGAGCTGTTCCCGGCCAGGCTGCGCTACACCGGAGCGTCGGCGACGTTCATCCTCGCCGCCACTCTCGGCGGCGGCTTCGCCCCGCTGGTCGCCACCTGGCTGAACACCCACTGGAAGTCGCCGCTGATCCTGGGCGTGTACGCGGGCGCTCTCTGCCTGGTCAGCCTGGTCTGTGTGCTGGCCCTGCCCGAGACCCGCGACAAGGACTTCAGCGCCTGACGTCCTTCGTCCGAAGACCCTCGAACCGCCCGTCGTGCCGCCGACGCACGACGGGCGGTTGTGTTATTTCCGGCCGTAGGCGAGCGGCGGGACCGACGAGGCCGACACCGCTGTGGCACGCGCCGTTTACAAGCCCGACTCGGTCTCCTACATTGGACATGCGTCCATTTCAGTGGTCGCTCAGACCTTCCCGGTGCCCTCGGTCCTTCCTCGGAGTCTGCCCATGCGCGTCACCGCCCTTCGTCCCGAGCATGCTGACCCCCCGCACCCCGGTGCGCCGAGCCCCGTGCCCGAGCAACAGACAGCGGTCGACAAGGCGCTGGTCCTCCTGAAGTCGCTCGCCGAACAGGACAGGGAGGTCGGCGTCAGCGAGCTGGCCCGCTGCGCCCGCCTCAGCAAGTCGACGGCGTTCCGCCTGCTGGGCATCCTGCAGCGCAACGATCTCGTCGAGCGGGTCGGCAGCAACTACCGGCTCGGCATCCAGCTCTTCGACATGGGCAACCGCGTCCATGGGCCGACGCCCTTACTGCTCCAGGAGCGGTTGCTGCCCCACCTCGCCGATCTGTACGAACTGACGCACGAGACGGTGCATCTGGCCGTGCTGCACGGCACCGAGATCGTGTACGTCAACAAGATCCACGGTCACCGCGCGGCACGCACGCCCTCACGGATCGGCGCGCGGCTGCCCGCGTACTGCACCGCCGTCGGCAAGGCGCTGCTGGCCTTCGACCACGACGCCGCGGAGGCGGCCATCGAGGCGGGGCTGTCCGCTCTCACCGAGTACACCCTCACCGACGCCGACAGCTTCCGGGCCGAGTTGCGGCGTATCCGCCGGGACGGCATCGCCTACGACCGCCAGGAGGCCACCCTCGGACTGACCTGCGTCGCCGTACCGATCATGGGCCCCGTCGGCCGCCCGCTGGCCGCGGTCTCCGTCGCCGGCGCCGACCACCGCTTCGACCCCTCGCGCTATGCCGGGGCCCTGCGCCGCGTGGCCCACGAAGCGGCTCGCACGGTCACCGCGGCCAAGGCGCGCGGCTCGATCCCGTCCGGACGCGGCGGCCTGCCGGTGGCATGACCTCCCGCGGACCTGCCTCGATCCACGGCCCTGTGCGCCTGGTGGCGCGCGGGGCCGCATCGATGTACCGCTCCACCACGTGGCCGCCACCGGCCACGACGGTGCCGCAGCCGGTCGACGAAACACCCCCTAGTGGCCATGGGTGCGGGTGACGGCCATGCCGCCGGTGCCGGGAAGCGCGCGCGGCACACTCACCACGATGTGGATCAGGCTCTCCCCGTCCAGCGACTCGTATACGTGCGGCCGGTCGCCCGGGTACCGGACGAAGTCGCCGGCCGCCAGCTCCACGGGAGCGTCGGCAGGGCCGACCCGTACCCGACCGCTGATCACGTACAGGTGCTCCAACGTGCCCACCGGGTGCGGCTCGGACGGCCTGTCCGCGTCCGGCGAACGGCCGAGGCGGACCAGGTAGTTCTCGATGACACCGGAGCCGTACACATGGTCCAGGGACCGGGACTCGTACCCGTCGTGCCGCTCCCAGACGACGTCGTCACCCCGCTGCACGGTCATCACCTGTTCCCGCTCGGCCACCAGCCGTGTGACCGGCACGCCGAGCGCGCCGGCGATGGAGAACAGCGTGTCGACGGTGGGATTCCCCGTCCCCAACTCCAATTTGGACAGTGTCTGTTTGGCCAGGCCGGCCTGGCGGGCCAGTTCCGCCAGAGACAGGCCTCGCTGCTCTCTGAGGGCGCGCACATTGCGCGCCACCACGCTGTTTGCCGAGGACACGGCACCACTGTAAGGGAGAGGGCAATAGCGCACGCAGGGAAGTCGACTCCCGGCTCGTCCGCCGGACGCCGAAGTCCGTAGCGCGCTCCGCGCCCAGCGGGCGGTGCCTCGAGCGCGCGGTACGGGGGACCGGCAATGGCTCCTTGACGCCGTGTCCAATTGGCTCTGGTGACCCGGCCGTACCCGGCCTACCTTGTTGAAGTGTCAAGCGAACCGCCGGAGACTTCCGGCCGGTCCACCTGCAGATGGCTTTTTCCCTCCCCGCCTCCCCCACCCGAAGAACTCGGACCGCAGCCAGGGATTGGAAGCCCACCCCTCATGCAAACGGAAATCCACGCGTCGAGCTTCTCCGTCTGGCACCCCTGTGCGGGTCTTGTCGCCGAGGAGAATGCCGAAAGTCTGGTCGTCGCCGATTCATGGCTCCTGGCCGACGGGAAGGTCCGCGCGTACGAAATGCACTGGGCGCGGTTCACCCGGGCCGTCGGTGAATTCGGCGTCGAGCCCGGGGCGGTCCGCCCGTTCCGTGCCGAGGTCACCGAGACGCTGCCACGGACCGGTACCTGGTTTCCCCGCGTGGAACTTCTGGCCGGCACGCAGCCCAGACTCGCCTTGCGGGTCCGGCCGGCGCCTCCCTTGCGGGAACGGGCGAGCGTCAGGGTGGCGGACGTGCCCGACCCCCGCACCCGGCCCGACCTCAAGGGCCCCGACTTCCCCCTTCTCGAACCGCTCCGCCGGCGTGCCCAGGAGCAGGGTGCGGATGAGGCCGTACTCCTGGACGAACACGGCAGGGCCGTCGAGGGCGCCTTCAGCAGTCTTCTGTGGTGGCAGGAGGACGTGTTGTGCACACCTGCCGAGGACGGCCGGATTCTGCCGGGCGTGACCCGGCGCCTGCTGCTCGACCGGGCCGAGCGGCTCGGCGTCACGGTCCGCCACACCCGGGCCACTCCGGCCGAACTCGCCGGGCGGGAGGTGTGGATCACCAGCGCCCTGCACGGCATCCGGGCGGTCACCGACTGGGGGCCCGGACTTTCCGTGCCCCCGGCACCGACCCGCGTCGACGAGTGGCGCGCCCACCTGACGGACCGCCTCGCACCCCTGCCCCGCCACTGACCACCCGCCACAGGCCGTCGGGCCCCCGGCCCGCACGTCCACGCAACTCCCTCACCCAAGGAGAGGTCGTACATGAAACTCCGTTCCCTGCAACGACACCTGGCCTCTGTCCGGCGCATGCACCTCGGCCCGTCGCAGCGCGGTCTGCGGGCCCGGCTGGAACTGGTGGCCGAGAAGTCCCTGGGGGTCGGCACCTTCCTCTGGCACACGCTCGACCGTGCCGAGGACCTGGACGCGCCGCTGCTGCACCATCTGCCGCGCGGCGGAGGCGAGAAGGACGTCCGCGTCTTCACCCTGGGGGACCTGCGGGACGCGACCGAGCGCTACGCCCGCTGGTACCACGCGGCGGGCGTGGTGCGCGGAGACCGGGTCGGCATCCAGTCCGAGGACGGCATCGCCAACTTCGTCCACTTCCTGGCCGTGAACAGCCTCGGCGCCATCCCCGCCCCCGTGAACCCGAACATGGCGCCCGACATCGCCGCCCGCTACCTGGCCCGTCTGGAGCCGCGTGTCGTCGTCGCCGACTCCGGCCGGCTCACCGCCCTTCTGGAGGCCGCCGAATCACCGCAGGCCCTCGGTCTCACCGTCACGCAGGAGGAGATCGACGCGGCGGGGCCCGCGGGCCCGCTGCCCACGGGTTACCCGTACCGGCACGGCGACCGGGACCCCGTGCTCATCGCCCACTCCTCCGGTACCACCGGCATGCCGAAGGCGCCGGTCCTCGGCCACCGCCAGTTCTTCACCGGCAAGCGTCCCCGCATCCTCACCATGCCGTCCGGTCTTCAGGACAAGAACCTGCTGACGTTCCCCCCGTCGCACGGATCCGGCCTCAGCTACATGATGATGGCCACCCTCACCGGCGTACCCACCCTGGTCATGGAGGACCAGCGCGGACCCGCCGTGGCCGAGGCCATGCGCTGGTGGAAGCCGACCGTGGTCATCGGATTCCCCATCACCTTCGGTGAGTTGGCGACCCTGGGACTGGAGCCGTCGGCGGCCGCACATGTGACGACCTGGCTGGCCACGGCCGACGCCTCGCACGAGGCGCACATCCGCGAGCTGGTCCGCCTCGGCCGGCACCGCGAGGGCGGCAAATGGCGGCAGGGCTCGCGGTACATCGACGGGCTCGCCTCGACCGAGGTCGGCATGGCCGTCTTCCAGAACATCCACGGCCCGGACACCGAGGCCTATCAGCGCTGCGTCGGCTACCCCGAGCCGGTCGTGGAGGAGGCGACCGTCTTCGACGAGCACGGAAAGCGGCTCGGCCCGCACCAGATCGGCTACATCGGAGTCAAGTCACCGACCGAGACGCTGGGTTACTGGGCCGACGCCGACCTGACCCACCGCTCCAAGAACGACGGCTTCTGGCTCACCGGCGACATCGGCTACTACGACGAGAAGGGCCGCTTCTACCAGTACGACCGTGCCACCGACGTCATCCAGACCGTCAA
The DNA here is from genome assembly GCF_001419765.1 of Streptomyces torulosus. GTDB lineage: Bacteria > Actinomycetota > Actinomycetes > Streptomycetales > Streptomycetaceae > Streptomyces > Streptomyces torulosus. Next base: position 8,304 of record NZ_LIRK01000893.1, on the reverse strand, counting down.
CGGGCCCGTCCACAGCCTGCCGACCGAGGAGATCATCCTCAAGGCCTGCCGCCGGGCGGTGGACTGCACGGTGGTCGGCGCGGTCAGCCCGGCCGACCCGGAACTGTTCGAACCGATCGGCGTGATCCGGATGCAGGAGAACTGCGACGACACCGCGGAACACCTGCTGTCGCAGATCAACGCGGCACTGCGCAAGGCCGGCATGCACCAGCTGTCCGCGCTCGTCGTCTGCAAGGGCGAGAACGACATCCCGCTCGGTGTCACCGGCAAGGTCCTCAAGCGCGAGGTCCGCAGCTCCTACGCCAAGATCCTGGTCTCCGACGACGATCTGCGCCTCGACGTGGCCCGCGTCCGCTCCGTACGCGCCGAGTTGGGCCAGCTGCCGCCCACCGGTCCGAAGTCCGGCGCGGCCGCCTGACCCTCCCCTCATCTCCTCGCGGCGTCCGTGAACTCCCCGCCCCGGTCCTCAACGGGTGGGCGCCGCGAGGCCCTTGGGCGCTCCCAGAGCACTCCAGGCCCTCGGCGGGGCCACGCTGCCCCCGTACGCCTCCCCGGTGGTCCCGCCCGAGTCCGCACCACGTACCACGTACCAGAAGGGAAACCGGTCAGTGATCAGCGTCGCGCCCGGCACCGTGGCCGTCTACGCGGACCTCGCCTGTCCGTGGGCCCATGTGGCGGTCCACCGGCTGTGGCAGACCCGCGCCGAACTCGGCCTCACCGACGTGGTGCGGTTCGACCACCGCGCCGTTCTGCTGGAGATCATCAACCGAGGCACTCTGCCCAAGCCCGTCATCGACGCCGAGATCCCGGTCACCGCGAAGATGGAACCCGACGCGGGATGGCGTTCCTGGGACGAGCCGGACTGGCGCTGGCCCGTCAGCCGCCTGCTCGCCGCCGAGGCGGTCCAGGCGGCCAAGGCGCAGGGCATGGCGGCGAGCGAGGCCCTCGACCGGGCCCTGCGCCGCGCCTTCTTCGCCGACAACGCCTGCATCACGATGCGGCACGTGATCCTCGAGGCCGCCGAGTCCAGCGCCGAGGTGGACGCGGCGGCCCTGCGCGAGGCCCTCGACGACGGGCGTGCCCGGGCCGCGGTCCTCGCCCACGTCGACGACTTCACCTCCGGCCAGGTGGTCACCAGCCCGCACCTGTTCACCGCGGACGGCGGCGCCTGGGCGAACCCCGGCGTCGACTTCCACTGGGCCGGACGCCCTGGCGCCAGTCCCGTCGTCCTCGACGAGGACGACCCCACGGTGTACCGCCGGATCCTGACCCGCGCGGCTCAGCAGCCCCGCCCCTGACCCGCCCAGGCCTGAAGGACACGCATGAGTTCCACGCTGGAGCCGACCACCACGACCGGGTCCGCCCACGACTCGGGGCGCGGGCGACGGATCGCGCACTGGGACCCGGAGGACGAGGAGTCCTGGCGGAACGGCGGAAAGCGCGTCGCCACCAGGAACCTGGTGTTCTCCGTCCTCGCCGAGCACATCGGTTTCTGCGTCTGGAGCCTGTGGTCGGTGATGGTCCTGTTCATGGGACCGGAATACGGACTGTCCGCCGCGGACAAGTTCCTGCTGGTCTCCGTACCGACCCTGACCGGCGCCGCGCTGCGCGTTCCCTACAGTCTCGCGGTCAGCTGGTTCGGCGGGCGGAACTGGACCGTCATCAGCGCGCTGCTGCTGCTGATCCCCACCGCCCTCGCGGCCCTGGTCATGCGACCGGGGACGTCACTGGGAACCTTCCTCCTCGTCGCCGCCGTGGCGGGGGTCGGCGGCGGAAACTTCGCCTCGTCGATGACCAACATCAACGCGTTCTTCCCGCAGCGCCACAAAGGATGGGCGCTCGGTGTGAACGCGGGCGGCGGCAACGTCGGTGTCGCCGTCATGCAGGTGCTCGGCCTGGCCGTGCTGGGCACGGCCGGCGCGAGCCGCCCCGGGCTGATGCTGTGGGTGCTGTGCGCGGCGATCGTCGTCGCCGCGGTCTGCGCCGCCCTGTTCATGGACAATCTGCCCGGCACCCGCAACGACACCGACGCGCTGCGGGCGGCGGTCAAGGACGTCCACTGCTGGCTGCTCTGCCTCCTCTACCTGGGTACGTTCGGCTCGTTCATCGGTTACGGCTTCGCCTTCGGACTGGTCCTCCAGCACCAGTTCGGGCGCACCCCCCTGCAGGCGGCGGGGCTGACGTTCCTCGGGCCCCTGCTCGGGTCACTGACCCGGCCAGTGGGCGGGTGGCTGGCCGACCGGTTCGGCGGCGCGCGGGTCACCTGCGCCGTCTTCGCCTCGCTGACCACCGTCACCGCGGTCGCCGTATGGGCGTCCCACGTGCACTCGCTGCCGCTCTTCACGGCCGCATTCATCGCCCTGCTCGGACTGGCCGGCGCGGGCAACGGATCGACGTACAAGCTGATCCCGGTGGTCTTCCGGGACCGGGCCGCCCGAGAACCGGGTGGCGGGGACGCCGGCCCGGATCCCGTGCGGGCACGACGGCTCGTGGGAGCGGTGATCGGAGTCACCGGAGCCGCCGGGGCGCTCGGCGGGGTCGGTATCAACCTCGCCTTCCGCTTCTCCTTCGCCGAGTGGGCGAGCGGAGTGCCCGCCTTCATCGGATTCCTGCTCTTCTACGTGGTCTGCCTCGCCGTCACCCAGGCCGTCTACGTGCGCGGCGGCCCCCTGGCCGCCCATGAGTGAGTCCCAGCCCCCACCCGGACGGCCCGTGAGCGACGGCCCGGCCCGGGCACCCCGGCGGCACGTGAGCGACGACCGCCGACTCCACGTCGTGCGATGCAAGGAGAAACCATGACCCTGCTCATCGATCCGGTGCTCGATCTCCCCACGGGCCGGGTCCCCGACCCGGAGGAGTTCATCGCCGCTGCCATGCGCTGGCACTTCAGCCCGGAGACGGGGTCGCCGTACTGGCTCGAAAGGGCCAGGACCCTGGACTTCGACCCACGGCGGGACGTCCGCACCTTCGCCGATCTCCGGCTCTTCCCGAACGTGGTCAACGAGTTGCGGAACGTCCCGGTCCGCGATCTCGTCCCGCGCGGTTACGGCACATCCCCCGACATCGTCGGCGTGTACGAGAGCGGTGGCACGACCGGCGCCCCCAAGCGGGTTCCCCTGCTGGCCGATTGGGCGGACCGCTTCGTGACCTGGTGCACCGGCTACATGGACGAGCGCGGTCATCCGCGCGGCGCCCACTGGCTGGCCGTGATTCCCACCGGGCCGCACATCTGGGGCGAGATGGTCGCCCGGCAGGCCCGGCGCCGCGGCGGCTTCGTCTCCTACGTCGACCTGGACCCCCGTTGGGTGAAGAAGTGCCTGGCCGAGGGCCGGACCGAGGAGGCCGACCGCTACGCCGCCCATGTGATCGCACAGGCGGAGTTCGTCCTGGACAACCAGGACATCGGCGTCCTCGTGACCACGCCGCCGCTGCTGGAGCGGCTCGCCCGCAGTGAACGGCTGGTCGAGCTGGTCAACGACAAGGTGCGGGCCATCATCTGGGGCGGCGCCCACATGGACCCCGACACCCGGGACCTGCTGCGCACGGAGGTCTTCCCCGGTGTACAGCTGTTCGGCCAGTACGGCAGCACCATGATCCTCGGCGGGATGGTCGAGCGGGAGGGCATCGACGACGCGTGCGTCTTCGACCCGTTCACTCCCTACGTCACCTTCTCCGTGATCGACCCCGAGTCGGGCAAGGAGGTCGCCCACGGCGAGCGCGGCCAGGTCGTCATGAACTTCGTCAGCAAGAGCGGCCTGCTGCCCAACAACCTCGAACGGGACCTCGCCACGAGGATCGCCCCCCTGCCCGGCCAGGTCGGCGACTCCGTTGCCGATGTCAGCCCGGTTCCCTCCTTCGACAACGAGGCCGTCATCGAGGGGGTGTACTGATGGAGGCCGGCCGTGGCGGGCCGATCCCGCTCGACGCCCTCGGGCCGCGCGGCTCCCACCGGACCCGCAACCGACTGACCGTGCCGGACGTCACCGGAAGGCCGGTGGCCGAACTCAGCCTGGTCCCCAGGCTGTTCGTGCAGCGCAGCCTGGCCGCCCTGCGCAAGGCGCCACCACTGGACGCGGACGAGCTGTCGGCCGTTCTGGCCCGGGCGGGGGAGGCGTTCGCCACCGGCACGGTCGGCGGTGTGTCCGCGGCCGCGTACCGGCATCGGGTGAGCCGGGTCACGGGCCTGCCGGTGTCCGTGGTGCGGAAGGCGACCGAGCACATCGCGCACTGTTCCCGCGAGGCGTTCCACACGGTGGAGTGTGCCCGCCCCCGCGGCACCGTCAGCCACTGGCAGGATCCGCTGACCCGGCGCGGCAGCGGCATCTGGACCCGGCGCGGCGACGTCTTCGCGGTGCACGCTGCGGGCAACCACCCCGGGGTGCACGCGCTCTGGCTGGAGGCCCTGGCCCTGGGATACCGGACGGCCGTACGGCCCTCCAGCCGTGAACCCTTCACCCCGCAGCGGCTGGTGACGGCGCTGCGGGAGGCCGGCGTCGGCGACGACCGGCTGGTGCTGCTGCCCACCGACCACACGGTGGCCGACGACATCATCAGCGGCGCGGACCTGTCGCTCGTCTACGGCGGTGACCCGGTCGTGACCAAGTACCGCTCCGACCCGACGGTGCTCACCCAGGGCCCCGGACGCTCCAAGATCCTGCTCTGCGCCGGGGAGGACCCGGCCGTGGCGCTCGAGACCATCGTGGCCTCGGTGAGCGAGGAGGCCGGGACCGCGTGCGTCAACACCACCGCCGTCCTCGTGGACGGCGACCCGGCGCCGGTGGCCGCGGCCCTGGCCGAACGCCTGGCCGCCCTGCCGAGCCTGCCGCCCCAGGACGACAAGGCCGTCCTCCCCGTCCACCCCGTGGCCGGGGCGCGGGCCCTGGAGAAGCACCTGCTGGAGCACACCGGCGGTGGCACCGTACGGCTCGGTGGCGACGGGATCGTCGAGGAACTCGGGGACGGCAGTGCCGTACTGCGGCCCGCGGTGATCCAACTGGACCGGCCCGACGCCCCACAGGCCGGCATGGAGCTCCCGTTTCCCTGCGTGTGGGTGGCGCCGTGGGCACCCGCCGACGGCATCGCCCCCCTGACGAACACGCTCGTCCTGACGGTGTTCGGCGGCGACGAGGCTCTGATCGAGCGGCTGATCGCCGAACCGAGCATCAGGAACATCCACCTCGGCGACCGCCCGACGCACTGGATGGCACCCGGCGTTCCCCACGACGGCCATCTCGCCGAGTTCCTCATGCGCAGCAAAGGCATCGTCAGATCGGCGACGGCCGGACCGTGGAGGGAAGGGTGAGGGAAGAGTGACCCGCCTGCTGCACATCGCCGCCTCCCCGAAAGGCGCGGATTCAGAGTCCCGGGCGATCGCGGAGACGCTCGTCGAGGCGTATCTCGACGCCCACGAGGACGGGACCGCCGACACGTTCGACCTGTGGAAGGAGCCGTTGCCCGCCTTCGACGCGGCCGCCGTCGCGGCCCAGAAGGCGGTGCTCGCCGGCAAGCCGCTGGAGGGTGCCGCGCACGCGGCGTGGCAGGCGGTGCGCCGCACCTTCGAGCGGTTCGACAGCTATGACAGATATGTGTTCAGCGTGCCGATGTGGAATTCCGGAATTCCCTACGTGTTGAAACACTTCATCGATGTGGTCAGTCAGTCGGGGATGCTTTTCCGGCTCGACCGGACATCGGGTTACACCGGGCTGCTGCAGGGAAAGAAGGCAGTGGCGATCTATACGAGTGGCGTCTATGCGCCAGGAATGCCCGAGGGCTTCGGCTCCGACTTCCAGTCGGCGACCTTCAACGACTGGCTGCGCTGGGCGGGCATCACCGAGATCGCCGACATTTCCGTCAGGGCACTGCGGTTCGCCGCGGACCCGGATACCTTGCGTCGCGAGGCACACGCCCGGGCGCGGGAACTCGGCAAGACGTTCTGATCCGTCGGGAGAGAATATTCCCCCGTCCCGGTAAATCGGCTCTCTTCAGTGGCGAAGTCATCCTCGAATTGGCTCTGTTCCCCGCCGAACGACATGAATTACCGTGACCGGAACGACCTCGTTTTCCATGAAGAACCTTCGCTGTGACGGCCGTCAGGGCAACCGTGCGCCGCGCACCGAAGAGTTTCGCCTCAATTCGGTGGAGGAATAGCCGCATGTTACTTTCCCCCTCGCTCCGGCGAGCTCGCCCGGTCGATGACCCGGCCTGGCACCCGGCCTCCTGGCGGGGACGGTCGATCCAGCAGCAGCCGCCGTGGCCGGACCCGGACGAGGCGGCGGCGGTCTCCGACCGCCTGGCCGTCATGTCGGCCCTGACCACCCCGCACGACATACGCAACGTACTCGCGGCCATGGTCCGGGTACAGGCCGGTGAGGCGTTCCTGCTGCAGGGCGGGGACTGCGCGGAGCCCTTCGGGCCGGAGGCCGTCGCCGGGGTCCGGGCCAAGCACCGGGCGCTGGGCGGCCTCGCCGAGCGCGTCAGCAACCGCCTGGACCTGCCGGTGGTCACCGTCGGCCGGATCGCCGGACAATTCGCCAAGCCGCGGTCCCGGCCGGTGGAGACGGTGGACGGTCAGGAGCTGCCGGCGTTCCGGGGACTGATGGTCAACGCCCCCGGTCCGAACACGTCCGACCGTACGCCGGACCCGCACCGCATGCTGTGCGGTTACTACACGGCGAAGGCGGTGCTGCACGAACTCGCCTCCCTGGCCCACTCCACCGCTCAGACCCTCGGCCCCCAGGTGTGGGACGCGCGGACGGCCCGCGAGCTGCCGCACGTTCCGGGCCGGGCGTACGAGCACGACGGCTCCCTGCGCTCGATCGTCCCGGGCTACGGGCAGACCCGCTGGTCCGAAGGGCCGGGATGGCGGCACACCGGGCTGTGGACCAGTCACGAGGCGCTGCTCCTGGACTACGAGGAACCACTGACCCGACGGGACCCCCTCACTGGAGAATGGTTTCTTCTCTCCACTCACCTGCCGTGGATCGGGGACAGGACGCGCCAGGTCGACGGCGCGCACGTGGCGTTCCTCGCGGGCATCTCCAACCCGGTCGCCTGCAAGATCGGCCCGGCCGCCGATCCCGACGACATCGTCCGGCTCTGCGAGCGCCTCGACCCCTTCCGCAGGCCCGGTCGGCTCACCCTGGTCTGCCGCATGGGCGCGAGCCAGGTCCGGGAACGCCTGCCCGCACTGGTCTCCGCCGTACGCCGTGCCGGGCACCCCGTGATCTGGGTGTGCGACCCGATGCACGGCAACACGACCACCACCGCCACCGGGCTCAAGACCCGCCACCTCAAGACCATGCTCGACGAGGTCACCGGCTTCTTCGAGGTGCTGCGCGGGCTGGGGGAGTGGCCCGGGGGCGTCCATCTCGAGATGGCGGGCGGCGATGTGACCGAGTGCCTCGACGGCTCCCGTCTGACCGACGAGGCCCACCTCACCGAGGCCTACCACTCCCTGTGTGACCCCCGGCTCAATGACGAACAGGCACTGACACTGGCCGACATGGTCGCCAAGCTGGCCGGCTGAGGCCGCCACGGCGAGTCCGCCTCACCACGCGGCCCTCCACCGCCGCGCACCCCCTTCTCCGGACCCCCGCCGGGTCCTTCCGCGCCGCTTCCCCGAGGAGAGCGACGATGCGAACCCTGCTCATCGACAACTACGACTCCTACACCTACAACCTCTTCCAGCTGATCGCGCAGGTCAACGGCACCGAACCCGTCGTCCTCGCCAACGACGCCCCCGAGTGCGACGGCATCGACCTCGCCGACTTCGACAACGTGGTGATCTCCCCGGGCCCGGGCAACCCGACGCGCGCCAAGGACTTCGGCGTCTGCGAACGGATCATCGCCTCGGCACCGCTGCCCGTCCTGGGCGTCTGCCTGGGCCACCAGGGCATCGGCGCGGGCGAGGGCGCGGAGGTCGTCCGGGCCCCGGAGGCCCGGCACGGCCACCTGACCGCCGTACGACACGACGGAGAGGGCCTCTTCAAGGGCATCCCTCAGGGCTTCACCGCGGTCCGCTACCACTCGCTGTGCCTGCGCGAGCCGCTGCCGCCCGCGCTGGAGGCCGTCGCGTGGGCGGAGGACGGAGTGCTGATGGGCATCCGACACCGTGAACGTCCCGTGTGGGGCGTGCAGTTCCACCCCGAGTCGGTCGCGACGGAGTTCGGGCACGAACTGCTGGCCAACTTCCGGGACCTCACGGAGCAGTTCCACACAGCTCAGCGCCGTTCACCGGCCCGCACCCCGGCCGTGCGCCTCCCACAGCACGCCGCCCCCGCCCCGTACCGTCCACGGCGCCCGGCC
>NZ_LIRK01000892.1 GCF_001419765.1 Streptomyces torulosus | reverse complement strand
GCGGCGCGGCCGCCGGTAGGGCCCGGGTATCCGGTGCCGCCTGCCGGGGGCTTCGCGCCCGCGAGCGGGGCGGCTGCTCCCGGTGTGCCGACACCTGGCCCTGCCGCCGCGCCACCGGTCGCCCCCGCCGCCCCCGGCACTCATGCGGCTCCCCCTCCTGCCTCGCCGGCTGCGCCCGGAGCCTCCGCTCCCGGCGAGGCGTCGCAAACGCCGCCTGCCGAGCGGCCGAGCACCGGGTTCGCTCCACCCGCCTAGTGCTGTGACCGGAANNGTACTGGATGTACTCGGGTCATGCGACAACGCCGCGAGGTGCCGTGCCGGGCGTCGCGAGCCGGTGAACCTTTCCGGTCACAGCACTAGGTACTCCCTACCGGGCCAGCCGTCGCCACCAGGTGCCTGACTACCCCGTCGGGCACGGCCGTTGCCGTGGGCGCCCGCCCTCCACCTCTCAGCCGACCCCCGTCAGGCGAACGTCGACGGCGGTGATTCCAGGTGTTCCAGCTCCACCCCGGGGGCCGCTAGGACCACGTCGCCCGCGATGTGAACGGTGTGCTGTTCGCCGGTGTCCAGGGCTGTGACCTGGTATTCGTCCACGGTCAGGGGGTCGTTGTCAGTGGCGTGTGCTTCTCTTGCGATCAAGGCCCAGGACTGGTCCACGGTGCGCGGGGCGAGGACCGGGTCGGTGAAGGCGACGAGGCGTACGCGGGTCGCGGGCTCGGAAGGGGTGAGGCGCAGGAGACGGGCGGTGGCGATGAGGAACGCCGGGGAGGTGCCGGTGAAGGCGTGGGCGCGGACATTGCCTTCGGTGGCGTGCGTGCCGGTGGGGTCGGTGCGGACCCAGGTGACGCCGTCGAGGGCGGCGCCGCGGACCTGCCAGCTCGCGGCGTGGAGTTCGAGGCGGAGGGGGCGGCCGAGTTCGTCGAGGGCGAGGTCGACGGAGCCGGTGTGGTCGCCGGAAGGAGCGGTCAGTTGGGACACATAGCGCCAGCCGGAGGGGCCCGGCGCGCAGTGGAAGTGTTCTTCGGCGAGGAGGGTGTGGTCGTGCGGGTCATGAAGCGAATACCGGCCGCGGGGCATGGGCGTCCTGAGTCGTGACGGGCTGATCCGGCCGACGGGCGTGCCACGGGCCGAACGGGCAGGCCCCCGGCACGGGGGTGCGGGGGCCTGCCTGTGAGCTGCCGCGGGAGTGCGTCAGCGGATGTGCGTGATCAGTACCTGATCAGTAGCGGTAGTGGTCCGACTTGTACGGGCCCTCGACCTCTACGCCGATGTAGGCGGCCTGCTCCGGGCGGAGCGTCGTGAGCTTCACGCCGAGCGCGTCGAGGTGAAGGCGGGCGACCTTCTCGTCGAGGTGCTTGGGCAGCGTGTAGACGCCGGTCGGGTACGCGTCGGGCTTGGTGAACAGCTCGATCTGGGCCAGGGTCTGGTCCGCGAACGAGTTGGACATCACGAACGACGGGTGGCCGGTGGCGTTGCCCAGGTTCAGCAGACGGCCCTCGGACAGGATGATGATCACCTTGCCGTCGGGGAAGGTCCAGGTGTGGACCTGCGGCTTGACCTCGTCCTTGACGATGCCGGGGACCTTGGCGAGGCCGGCCATGTCGATCTCGTTGTCGAAGTGGCCGATGTTGCCGACGATGGCCTGGTGCTTCATCTTGGCCATGTCGGAGGCCATGATGATGTCCTTGTTGCCGGTCGTGGTGATGAAGATGTCGGCCTTGTCGACGACCTCGTCGAGGGTCGTGACCTGGTAGCCGTCCATGGCGGCCTGGAGCGCGCAGATCGGGTCGATCTCGGTGACGATGACGCGGGCGCCCTGTCCGCGCAGGGACTCCGCGCATCCCTTGCCCACGTCGCCGTAGCCGCAGACGACGGCGGTCTTGCCGCCGATGAGGACGTCGGTGGCGCGGTTGATGCCGTCGATCAGGGAGTGGCGGCAGCCGTACTTGTTGTCGAACTTCGACTTGGTGACGGCGTCGTTCACGTTGATCGCCGGGAAGAGGAGGATGCCGTCGCGCTGCATCTCGTACAGGCGGTGGACGCCGGTGGTGGTCTCCTCGGTGACGCCGCGGATCTCCGAGGCGAGCTGGGTCCACTTCTGGGAGCCCTCGGTGATGGTGCGGTGGAGGAGTTCCAGGATGACGCGGTGCTCGTCGTTCTCGGCGGTGTCGACGGAGGGGACCTCGCCGGCCTTCTCGTACTCGACGCCCTTGTGGACGAGGAGGGTGGCGTCACCGCCGTCGTCGAGGATCATGTTGGGGCCGCCGGTGGGGCTGTCCGGCCAGGTCAGCGCCTGCTCGGTGCACCACCAGTACTCCTCCAGGGTCTCGCCCTTCCAGGCGAAGACCGGGACGCCCTGCGGGTTGTCCACGGTGCCGTTCGGGCCGACGGCGATGGCCGCGGCGGCGTGGTCCTGGGTGGAGAAGATGTTGCAGGAGGCCCAGCGGACCTGGGCGCCGAGGGCGACCAGGGTCTCGATGAGGACGGCGGTCTGCACGGTCATGTGCAGGGAGCCGGTGACGCGGGCGCCGGCGAGGGGCTGGGCCTCGGCGTATTCCTTGCGGATCGCCATCAGGCCGGGCATCTCGTGCTCGGCGAGGGTGATCTCCTTGCGGCCGAACTCGGCCAGGGAGAGGTCGGCGACCTTGAAGTCCTGTCGCTGATCGACAGTCGTCATTAGGAGCTGCTCCTCGGTGTCGGGTCGAGGGTGGGTAGGGCTGGTCTGCGCGGCGGCGGACACAGGGGTGCCCGAAGAGGACACAGGCATGCCCGCGTGCGCGCAGCGCAGTCCGTCGGAGGCCCTCTCTCCCTCGGTCGGTCCTCGGTGGGACCGCCCGACCGCCATCAGCAGCGACGTCTGGCTCCGTCCCAAGCTACACCGGTCGACCCGTGCGACCCCAGTCCGCCTGGAGATGGATCAGGCCTTCACCGAGGGGCGGCGGAGGCTCGTAGGGCCCTGGCCTGGGGTATCGGCGGTGCGGCCGCGCGTGGCCTGTGACGGGAAAGGGCCCGCCGTGTGATGCGGCGGGCCCGGTCCTGCGGGTGCGTGGGTCAGTGCTCGGCGGTCGGGACGGGGCCGCCGGGGCTGGCGTCGGCGTCGGGGCCCTTGGCGGCCTCGGCCTCGCTGTAGATGTCGGGCTCCAGGTAGATGACGCGGGCGATCGGGACGGCCTCGCGGATGCGGGCCTCGGCGGCGTTGATGGCGTTCGCCACCTCGGCGGCCGTGTCGTCGTGCTGGACGGCGATCTTGGCGGCGACGAGGAGCTCCTCGGGGCCGAGGTGGAGGGTGCGCATGTGGATGACGCGGGTGACGGTGTCGCCGTCGACGACGGCCGCGGCGATCTTCTCGACCTCCTCGGCGCCGGCGGACTCGCCGAGGAGGAGGGACTTGGTCTCGGCGGCGAGGATGATCGCGATGAGGATGAGCAGGACGCCGATGCAGAGGGTGCCGATGCCGTCCCAGACACCGTCGCCGGTGAGCAGGGCGAGGCCGACGCCGCCGAGGGCGAGGATCAGGCCGACGAGCGCGCCGAGGTCCTCCAGGAGCACGACGGGCAGCTCGGGGGCCTTGGCGTGGCGGACGAACTCCGTCCAGGACTTCTTGCCGCGGAGGGTGTTGGACTCCTTGATGGCGGTCCGGAAGGAGAACGACTCGGCGATGATCGCGAAGACGAGGACGCCGACCGGCCAGTACCAGGCCTCGATCTCGTGCGGGTCCTTGATCTTCTCGTAGCCCTCGTAGAGGGCGAACATGCCGCCGACGGAGAAGAGGACGATCGAGACGAGGAAGGCGTAGATGTAGCGCTCGCGGCCGTATCCGAAGGGGTGCTGCGGTGTGGCCTCGCGCTTGGCCTGCTTGCCGCCGAGGAGGAGCAGGGCCTGGTTGCCGGAGTCGGCGAGGGAGTGCACGGACTCGGCGAGCATCGAGGACGAGCCACTGAAAAGGAACGCCACGAACTTCGCTGCCGCGATGGCGAGGTTGGCGCCGAGTGCCGCCACGATCGCCTTGGTGCCGCCTGACGCGCTCATCTGTCCGGGGTGTCCCTTCGCCTACGCATGTGTCTGTGCGTGGGCATGGGTACCCACGCTTCCGTCCGTCACCGGCCGGGCTTTGCCCGCCTTTTGCAGGGGGCATTGTTGCAGCCCGGTCCGGTGTCGGTGCGCCGGGTCGTGGATCAGGAGGGGGTCACGCCGTTCATGCGACCACCGTGGCGCGGAAGACGGTGCCCGGTCCGGACACCTCGGCCTTCTCGTCGGCCGGTACGAACACGGACTGGCCGGGGGTGAGGGTGTGTTCGCCCGCCCGTACCGAACCGGCCGTGCAGAGCAGGATCTGCGGGGTCGGGAGGGTGAGGTCGTGCGGGGCGGTGGCCTCGGGGAGGACGTAGCGGGAGAGGCGGAACTCGTCGATGGGGGTCGCGTAGACCTCCTCGCCGTCGGGGGCGGCCTCGGGGCGCAGGACGCCCGGGTCGGTCGCCTCGAAGCGGACGACGCGCAGCAGTTCGGGGACGTCGACGTGTTTGGGGGTGAGGCCGCAGCGCAGGACGTTGTCGGAGTTGGCCATGATCTCCACGCCGAGGCCGTCGAGGTAGGCGTGCGGGATGCCGGCGCCGAGGAAGAGGGCCTCGCCGGGCTGCAGGCGTACGTGGTTGAGCAGCATCGCGGCGATGACGCCGGGGTCGCCCGGGTAGTGGTGGGCGATGTCGGCGTACGGGGCGTAGTCGCCGCCGAGGCGTGCGCAGGCGGCCGCGGCCTCGGTGACCGTCTCGGCCATCGCATCGGGGTCGGCGCTCAGGACGGCCGTCAACACCTCGCGCAACGCGGCCTCCTCGGGGTGGGCGTGCAGCAGGTCGACGTACGGCTTGAGGGAGTCGACGTCGAGGGCGGCGAGCAGGTCGGCGGCGCGCAGCGGCTCGCGGAAGCCGCAGAGGCCGTCGAACTCCGTGAGGGCGCAGATCAGTTCGGGCTTGTGGTTGGCGTCCTTGTAGTTGCGGTGGCCCGCGTCGATCGGGATGCCGCGGCTCTCCTCGTCCTCGTAGCCCTCCCTGGCCTGCTCGAGGTCGGGGTGGACCTGGAGGGAGAGGGGGGCGCCGGCGGCGAGGATCTTCAGCAGGAACGGCAGGCGGGGGCCGAACTTGGCGACGGTGCGGGGGCCCAGCTCGCGTTCGGGTGCCTCGTCGATCACCTCGGTGAGGGGGCCGCGCACGGTGCGCGAGGGGGCGCCGGGGTGGGCGCCCATCCACATCTCCGCCTGCGGTTCGCCGGTGGGGGCCACGCCGAGGAGGTGCGGGATGGCGGTGGTCGAGCCCCAGGCGTAGGGGCGGATGGTGTTGTCGAGGCGGTCCATGGTGTGTGTTCTTCTCCGTACGCCGTTCGGGGGTCTGCCGGGGCCAGGTAAAGATCAGGCTCCCGAGGCGAGCGACAGGTAAACGGCGGCGAAATCCGTGATGGCGATCATCTCCGCGAGGGTCTCCAGGTCGCTGCCCTCCTCGGGTTCCAGCTCGCTGATCGCGGTCTCGTGGCCGAGGGCCAGCTCGCGGGCGGCCGAGGCGGCGCTCAGTCCGTCGGTGGGCCGGTCGCGCAGGAGAAGCACGCGCGCGTGGAGGGCAGGTGGCTCCTCGACGCGGTCGCGGAAGAAGGCCTCGGGGTCGGCGCTCGCGGCCAGTGGGCCGGACAGCACCACCGCGTGCGAGGCGAGGGCCTCGGGGAGCTGTGCGGCGAGGGCGGGGCGGCCCGCGAGCTCGGCGAGCGCGGAGGCGAAGCGGCGGCCCACGGGGCCCGCGGCCTGGCCCTCGGTCCAGATCAGCGGGAGCGCGTCGGCGAACTCGGCGGCGAGCGTCTTGGCGGGGTTGCTGTACGTGGCGATGGCGGGGCCGCAGCGCTCGGCGACCTGGTCGAGGCGGTCGGCGACCTTCGCCAGGGCGTCCGGGTCGGCGGCGACGAGGCCCATGCGGTCGAGGAGCGCCAGCATCGGGGTGAGCAGGGCCCACAGGATGCCGGGGGCGGCGGCGCCGAGGGGCACCTCCAGCTCGTACGGGGCGGTCGCCATCGGTACGAACAGGCCGTGGGCGCCCGCCATCGCGTCGGCGACGGGGGTGCGGGGCGGGGCGACGGCCACGACGGTGCAGCCGCGGCGGTAGGCCTGGTCGACCAGGAGCGACAGGCCGGGTTCGGTGCCGTCGGCGGTGGCGATCAGGAGGAGGTCGACCGAGCCGGCCCAGCCGGGGAGGTCCCAGCGGAGGGCGCCTCCGGCGGGGGCCACGCCGGTGGGGTGGATGCGGGTGATCGGGCAGCTGGAGCCGGCGAGGGCGCCGAGCAGGTCGGCGACGCCGGCGGGGGCCATGCCGGGGCCCGCGATCATGAGGGCGCGGGGGCGGCCGTCGGGTTTGAGGTCGGCGATGCCGGCCTCGGTGCCGAGGCGGATGGCGGTGCGGACCCGGGCGCCGGCCTCGGCGGCGCCGCGGAGCAGGCCGCCCCGGTCGGCCTCCGACAGTGCGTCGG
>NZ_LIRK01000891.1 GCF_001419765.1 Streptomyces torulosus | reverse complement strand
GGGTGGGAGTACGCCAGGTCGTGGCGCGCTCCGGTCGGAGTGTGGGTGAGGAGGAGTGGCGGCTATGGAATCCGCGTATGGGCAGGGGTACGGCGGCTGGGACGACGCGGCCGTGGCCGAGCGGCGGCATCGGCTGCCGGCGGGGCTGCGGGCGCCGTTCGAGGGGCGCAGCTGGCGGGAGTTCGGCTATGTGATGCTCGGCTTCCCGATCGGCGTGCTGATGTTCACGTACGCGGTGACGATGCTGTCGGTCGGGGTGGGTCTGCTGGTCACGTTCCTCGGGGTGCCGGTGCTGGCGGCGGGGCTCGCCGGGTGCCGAGGGCTCGGGGCGATGGAGCGGGCGCGGGCGCGGGCGCTGCTCGGGGTGGAGGTGGCCGCGCCGGAGCCGTTGCGGCCACGCAAGCGGGGGGCGCTGGCGTGGATGGGTGCCGTCCTGCGCAGCGGGTCGTCGTGGCGGCAGCTGCTGTACGCGGTGGTGCAGTTCCCGTGGTCGCTGTTCTCCTTCGTGGTCGCCCTGAACTTCTGGGCGTACGGGTGGGCGATGCTGACGTATCCGCTGTGGTTCTGGGTCTTCCCGATGTGGGTCGGGCAGGACGGGGTGCAGCTGTACGGGGACGAGGGGCACGCCGTGTACCTCGACAACGCGTTCGAGGTGACGGTGACGGCGCTGGTGGGGCTGCTGTTCACGATGGCCACGCCGTGGATCGTGCGGGGCCTGACGATGGTGGACCGGGTGATGGTGACCGCGTTGCTCGGGCCGTCCCGGCTGGGTGCGCGGGTGGTGGAGCTGGAGTCGGACCGGGGGGTCGTGGTGGACACGGCGGCGGCCGATCTGCGGCGCATCGAGCGGGATCTGCACGACGGGGCGCAGGCGCGGCTGGTCGCGCTGGCGATGGATCTGGGTGTGGCGCGGGAGAAGCTGACCGAGGATCCGCGGGAGGCGGCGCGGATGGTGGACTCCGCGCACGGTGAGGTGAAGACGGCTCTGCGGGAGCTGCGGGATCTGGCGCGGGGCATCCATCCGGCGGTGCTGACCGACCGGGGCCTGGACGCGGCGCTGTCGGCGGTGGCGGCCCGGTGCGCGGTGCCGGTGGTGGTGGAGGTGGATCTGCCCGCGCGGCCGGTGCCGGCGATCGAGGGCATCGTCTACTTCACTGTGTCCGAGCTGCTGCAGAACGTCAGCAAGCACGCGGGCGCCTCCCGGGCGGTGGTGGATGTGTGGAAGGTCGAGGGGCGGCTGATGCTCCAGGTCACCGATGACGGGATGGGCGGCGCCGACGTCGGGGCGGGGTCGGGGCTCGCCGGGCTGGCGGAGCGGCTGGGAGCCGTCGACGGGGTGCTGGTCGTGGACTCACCGGCGGGCGGACCCACCCGCGTCACCGCGGAGCTGCCCTGGCGGGCGTGATCCTCGGGGCCCCGGCCGCGGGGGCGTGACGTTCGGCGGCAGGGGGGCGGGACCACCAGGGGCGCGTCCGGAGCCGAGGCTCCGGGCGCGCTTCTCCGTGTCACGTCGTCCGTGCCGCGGCGGCGGCCT
>NZ_LIRK01000890.1 GCF_001419765.1 Streptomyces torulosus | reverse complement strand
GTCACCAAGTCCGCGCTCGCCGCGAGGAGTTCGTTCAGTGCGAGTGGACCGGAGTCCGGGGCGAGCGGGCGGGCGCCGGTGGCCAGGGTGAACACCGTGTCGCCGTCGTTCAGCAGATGCACGGGCCGCACGGCGCGGGCGATTCCGTCGTGGGCCGTGCCGGCGAGCTTCTGGGCCTGGGCGCGGGTCAGTTCGGCGTCGGTCGCGACGACCGCCAACGTCGTGTTCAGCGGGGGAGGCGGACTCTTCGCGGCGGCCTCGGCGATCCTGCGGCGCGCCACCTCGTGCACCTCGGCCGCCGGATACTCCGCCCGCCCCTGGAACAACTCCCCGTACAACACCCCCGTCTCCGGATCCATCACCGACCCGGCGGCGTTCGCCACCACCAGCGCGGCCACCGTGATCCCCGAGCCGAGCACGGTGCTCGCGGTGCCGACACCGCCCTTCAGCAGCCCGACCGTCGCCCCCGTCCCGGCGCCCACGCACCCCTCCACCACCGGGGCACCGAGCCCGCTCGCCGCCGCCGCCTCCACCGCGGCCCGGCCGGTCGCCGCGTCCGGTCTGGCCCGGAAGTCGCCGCCCCGGCCCAGGTCGAAGACACAGGCCGCCGGCACCACCGGCACGACATGCGCCGGATCGGGGCCGACCCGTACCCCGCGCCGCCGCTCCTCCAGCCAGGCCATCACACCCGAGGCCGAGTCCAGCCCGTATGCGCTGCCGCCGGTCAACACCACCGCCTCGACCTTCTGCACCAGGTTCCGCGGGTCGAGTGCGTCCGTCTCCTTGGTGCCGGGCCCGCCACCGCGCACATCCACGGCCGCCACCGCGCCGCCCTCCGGCGCGAGGACCACGGTCGTACCGGTCAGCCAGCCGCCGCCGGCCAGGGTGGCGTGCCCGACCCGCAGCCCGAGCACGTCGGTCAGGGCGTCCACAGGGTGCGGACGGTCGGAGGGCATGGGGGTGCCGGAGGTCTCGGGTGTCATGTGCGTCCTTGTCTGCGACCGGGGCGTGCGTGTGTCGGACCGTGCCTGTGGCTCCCTCAACCCTGCCCGGACGCGGCGGTCCTGGCCCCCTCCGCACCGGCCCTACGTGCCGTGAACACCACGCCGATCGCCACCGTCCCCGCCGCCACTACGCCCGCCGCCAGGACCGCCCAGTGACCCAGGAACGTGCACAGCACCACCGCCAGCGCGGCCAGCGGCAACACGGCCTGCTGCGCCGTGCCCACCTTGTAGTGACGGGCGTGCAGCGCCCACACCGAGAGCAGGTAGAGCGCCGTCGGCAGCGTCACGGCGGCGGACGCGGCCAGTGTCGAGATGTGCGCCTTGTGCACCGCCTCCTCCACCGCGACCTCCAGCCCGGCGCCGATCGCGGCCGCCGAGGCGAAGATCAGGTAGTGGCCGTAACCCCACAGGAAGCTCTCCCTGTTGGAGCGCAGATGGCCGTGGATCGGCACCGTGAAGTAGATCCACCACGCGGAGAACACGATCAGCAGTCCGCCCAGCGCGATCGGCAACAACTCGCCCAGCGCGTCGTTCTCGTCCGCGGCCGACTTCACGGCGACCGTGGCCGCCAGGATCGTCTCGCCGAGCACGATGATGGTGAACAGGCCGTACCGCTCGGCGATGTGATGCGGATGCCAGGACGTGGTGAAGTCCTTCTCCGCGTACACCGGGACGCACAGCTCCAGGATCGCCATCCCCAGGAAGAGCCACGGTCTGGCCGGCTCGGGCAGGATCAGCAGGCCCAGCCACCCGACCTGGCACAGCGCCACACCTGCCGCGTACCGCAGCGCCATGACGCGCTCGGCGCCCTCCGCCGACCGGGCCACCCGCAGCCACTGCGCGGTCATCGCCAGCCGCATGATCGCGTAACCGAGCCAGACCAGCAGGAAGTCGTGGTCCTCGAAGGCCCGGGCGATCCCGGCGGCGAGCACCAGCACACCGAATATCTGGACGAGGGTGACGACCCGGTAGAGCACGTCGTCGTTGTCGTACGCCGAGGCGAACCAGGTGAAGTTCATCCAGGCCCACCAGATCGCGAAGAAGACCATCGCGTAGTTGAGGATGCCCTCGGCCGCGTGGGCCTCGGCGACGGCGTGCACCAACTGGACGCCCGCCTGGGCGACGGCGACGACGAAGCACAGGTCGAAGAACAGTTCGAGGGGCGACGCGACCCGGTGTGCCTCCCCGCGCCCACGGGCGACGAGCCGACGCAACGGAGGCCGACCGGCACCGGAAAGAGAGGTGGAAGCCGTGGCCGGGGCGGAGCCCGGGTCGGGGTCCCGCGCCGGGGGCGTCGAGGGCGTGGAACTGGACGTCATGGCGCCAAGCACACCAGAAAACGCGGGGGAATTCTCGCTCAGGTGTTCATGAGTGCGCGTGCGGGCCGGGGGAGTACGCGGAGGGGTCCGGCGACCGGCTCGGGGGGTGCACGGGAGCATGCGGTGACTGGCTCCGGGGGTGCACGGGAGCATCCCGTGCCCGGCTCGGGCGGTGGGTGGGGGTGTCCGGTGACTGGGC
>NZ_LIRK01000089.1 GCF_001419765.1 Streptomyces torulosus | reverse complement strand
CGGTGCCCGCGCGCCCGTCGTGCGCCGCACGGGGTGCGGCGCACGACGGGCGCGCGGGCACCGCGAGACGGACGAGCCGGGACCTCTTGAGCGAGATCAAGGCAGCATCACCGCGTCCGCCCCTGCGGGCGCCCCGCCGGACGGGACGTCACGGACGCTCCAGCCGGGGTCGCGTGCCGGTGCGGCAGGGGTCCGTCGGCGGGATGCGCGGACACGGACGGCCGTCATCGGGGTCCTCCTCGATGCTCGGGGCGGCCGCTGGCGGACCGCCGGTGCTGTTGTCGAAGACAACAGCACCGGACACACGAAACACCAGGTGGTGGAGGGGTTGTGCAGTTGCGGGCGGGTAGTGACGCGGGCTGTATATCTTCGCCACCATGGGGAACGTCGACGAGGGACCGCGCCACGCGGAGCGGTCCGTCCGTGCCGGGTGGCCCGGCATGCGGGGCAAGCGGGTCGTGGTCACCGGCGGCAGCCGCGGCCTGGGGGAGGGCATCGTACGGCTGTTGCTCGCCGAGGGCGCCCGGGTGGCGACCTGCGCGCGGGGGAAGGCGGGCCTGGCGGCGCTGGACGCGTCCCTGCCGGGCGAGGAGCGGAACCGTCTGCTCACCGAGGACCTGGACGTGACCGAGCCGGGCAGGCTGGAGGACTTCGTCACCATCTCGGCGAAACGTTTCGGCGCCCTCGATGGTGTCGTGGCCTGCGTCGGCGGCTCGCGCGGCGGTGGCTTCGAGCAGACGGACGCCGCCGACTGGGCGGCGACCTGGGACCTGAACGTCGGGCACACGGTACGCCTCGTACGCGCCGCGCTGCCGTACCTGCGGGCCGCGGGCGGCGGCTCGGTCGTGCTGATCAGCTCGATCTCCGGCTGGAAACCGGGACGGCCCGCGCAGTACGGGGCGGCCAAGAGCGCCCAGATCCATCTGGCCGCCTCCCTCGCCCGCGAGCTGGGCCCCGACGGCATCCGCGTCAACGCGGTGTCACCGGGTTCGATGCTGATCCCCGGCCGCCGCTGGGACCGTCTGCGCCAGGAGGACCCGGGAGCGTACGACCGGTTCGTGGGCACGGAGCTGCCGGGCGGCAGGCCCGTCACCCCGCACGAGGTGGCACGTACGGTGGTCTTCCTGCTGTCGGACTGGGCGAGCGGTGTCTCCGGCGCCCACCTGCCCGTGGACCGGGCCCAGAACGCGCCCTCACCGGACGGCTACTGAGGACAGGTTCACACCGCTCGATCGATGACGTGACATCACTTCCCATGCAGATCAGGACCGTTGGACCCGGTGGGCCAGCCTGCGGCCCCACTCCTGGCTCGGCGCCTCGACGAGGCGGTAGGTCAGCAGGCACAGGGGCGGCAGCACCGCGTAGAAGGCGAGGACGAGCGTGAGACTGTCCTGCCTGCGTCTGCCGATCTGCCGTCGACGACCGCCGGCAGCAGGGGATGCACCAGATAGACCGAGTAGCTGATCGTGCCCAGGGCGACCGGCAGTCGTGGCACGCGTCGGCGGCGGGAGAGCAGTCCGGCGCCGAAGGTGGCCACGGCGAGCAGGAACGCGACGATCCAGCCCCGCCGGGTGAAGTGGTCGTCGTCGCCGTACGCGGCGGCACTCCCCACGGCGCAGACGACCACCACGGCGGCGGTGACGACCGCCACGAGCCGGCCGTTGAGGCCGCTCGGGCAGTTCCGACCGCTTTCGGCACGGTGAACGGCCGTGCCGAGGAACATCACGGCGAGGATCACCAGGCCCTCCCACAGGGGGAGCGTGCCGTTGCACGCGACCAGTACGCGCGCCTGCACCCCGCCCAACACGCCCCCGAGCACCCGGAGTACGGGCGACCCGGCGCTCGCACAGCAGATGGCCGGCCCCATGCTGATCGAGACGGCCACGGTCAGCGGTCCCGCACCGACCGGCCCAGTCCTGGAGAACGTCGACGAGCGAGGCCGCCGACCGCGTGCCAGCAGTATCCGACACCGAGCTTCGGCGACCCCTCAGGCCCCCGACCGCGTGCCGGCGGTTTCTCACACCCGGCCTCGGCAGCCCTCTCAGGCCGCCGCCCCCAGCACCATCCGCGACCGGCGTTCGAACTCCTGCACCACCGGCTCGTGCCGGCGGGACGCGAGCCGTCCCCGGAAGTCGCGCAGGGCCTGGATCGACCGCTCGCTGTGCACCCCGCTGAGCGCCTCCAGTGCGTCGGTGGCGGTGGCGACGGCCTCGTCGAGGCGGTTCTGCTGGAGGTGGGCCGTGGCCAGGACGGACCGGCTGATGGCCTGACGCCGCCGCCGGTCCGCGTGTGCGCGCACCGACTCGCTCGCCGTGTGCTCGGCCTGCGCGGCGAGCCCCAGGTCACGGAAGCAGACGGCCGACTCGGCCTGCAGATAGTGGTGGTCGAGGAACCGCACCCACGGCGACTCCTGGGCGGCACCCCGGCTCGCATCCAGCTGCTTCTCCGCCGCGCGGAGCGCCTCGGCGGTCTCGCGCGGCCGCCCGAGCGCCGCATGACCCCGCGCGGACATGGCGTGCAGCCGCATCAGCCCGAGCGGGCTGCCCGCGTCCTTCGCCGTGGCGACACCGGCCCGCGCCAGCGCCACCCCCTCGTCGGGGCGGCCCAGACTCGTCGCCAGATGCGACAGCCCGGCCAGGATCTGCCCCCCGAGCACATGGTCGCGGCCCTCCGCGCACAACCGGAGCCCCTGCGTCATGTACCGCTGCGCCAGGCCGTACTCCCCGGCGTCGTACGAGCTCCAGCCCGCCATGGCGGCCAGCCGCGCCGCGGCGGCGAACAGCTCACGCCGCTGGTTCGCCGGTGTGCCGCGCTGCTGCAGCATCGGGATGACCTCGGTGGTGAGGTACTGCACGATGCTCGTACGGACCCCGCCGCCCCCGTACTGGTTGTCCATCTCGTCGAACATACGGATCATCGCGTGGACCTGCTCCACCGGACCCGCACCGGACACGGACGCGAGCCGGGGCGCGTCACGGCTCTCCACCAGCCACAGCAGCCAGGCCCGCTGAGGGTTCGTCAGCGCACCCGGCACGAACGGCACCGAACCCAGCAGGCTCCGCCGTGAGATGTCGGTCGACCCCAGCTCGACCAGGGTGTGCAGGGTCTCCGCCACGTTCTCCCCGTACATCAGCGCCCGTCCCGTCACCGGCCGCCCCCGGTCGAGCGGAAAGCCGAGATCCGCCGGAGTCAGGGCACGGCCCAGTCGTTCGCCGAGGACGGCGGCGATCAACTCCGGTGTGTTGCCCCGTGGTTGCTGACCCTGTAACCAGCGGGTCACCGAGGCCTTGTCGTAGTTGGTCTCCGAGCCCTGGCAGCGGCCCAGCTCATTGACCCGGAGGGCGAGGGAGGCGTACGAACAGCCGGCCTCCTTCAGGGCGGCCGCGAGCGGCTTGTTGGGCCCGCCGGGGGTCTTCGCCGGGGTTTTTGCTAATCCGTTGGTCACGGCGGCCATCCAGGAGTCGCATCGTGTCGGCGCGCGGCTGTGAACCCGTACCCACCCTTGCGCCAACTCCGGGGCGGGCCGGAGGAGTTCGAAGGACACTGCCAGCTCGGTGCGGCAGGTCGCTCGATCACTATGGTGGCCGAACAACTCAGCCCGCAACCGGCGTTCTGATAATTTCAGAATGAACTCCGAGGACCTGTCCTTGTCAATGGATCGCGTGGCACACTGCACGCTGTGAATCCCGCCCCGGGAGGTTGCACGTGAGTGAGACCCGCGTCGGAGGGAGCGCCCCGGCGGCGCCCACGGTCCTGCGCATGGTTCTCGGAAAGCGGCTCCGTCAGTTACGGGAGCAGGCCGGTGTCTCCTTCGACGAGGCCGCCCGCGCCATCGAGGTCACCGCGCTGACGGTCCGCCGCATGGAGAAGGCCGAGGTCGGCCTCCGCATCCCCTACGTGAAGGAGCTGCTGCGCACCTACGGGGTCTCCGACACCGAGATCGAGGACTTCCTCTCCCTCGCCCGGGAAGCCAACCAACCCGGCTGGTGGCACAAGTTCCGCGACGTGCTGCCCGACTGGTTCAGCGCGTACGTGAGCCTGGAGAGCGAGGCCCAGGTCATCCGCCTCTACGAACCCCAGTACGTACCCGGCCTGTTGCAGACGCACGACTACGCCGCCGCGCTCCTGCGCGTCGGCTTCCCCAACGCGAGCCCCGAGGACGTCGACCGCCGCGTCGCGTTACGGCTCAGACGCCAGGACCTGCTGGTCAAACCCGAGGCACCCGCGATCTGGGCCATCCTCGACGAGACCGTGCTGCGCCGCCCGGTCGGCGGGTCCGAGGTGATGCGGGCCCAGATCGACCGGCTCGTCGAGGCCACGGAGCGACCCAAGATCAGAATCCAGATCATGCGCTTCGCCGCCGGACCGCACCCCGGCGCGTACGGCCCCTTCCACTACTTCCGCTTCGGCTTCTCCGAACTCCCCGACATCGTCTACACCGAGGGCCTCGCCGGCGCCCAGTACGTCGACCAGCCCGCCGAGGTCGTGACCTACCTGGAGGTCCTGGACCGGATGTCCGTGCAGGCGGAACCGGTGGCCCGGACCAGGGACATCCTGGCGGCACTACGCAAGGAGTTGTGACACATGGCAAGCACACCCCACCGCACCGTCCACAGCGGCATGCCCGCCCCCGAACTCGGCGCCGAGGGCTGGCACAAGCCCTGGAGCGGCACCAACGGCGGATCCTGCGTCGAAGCCAAGCGGCTGCCCGACGGCAGCGTCGCCTTCCGCCAGTCCAAGGACCCCGACGGCCCCGCCCTCGTGTACTCGCGCGACGAGATCGTCGCGTTCCTCGAAGGGGCCAAGGCCGGACAGGCCGACTTCCTGATCGCCTGACCGGCGGAACCCCGCGCTCCCGGACCACTACGCCCGCACAACCGGACAACGCCCGCACGGACTCCCCCGGAACCCGGTCCCCGCGCACACTGGGGAACCCGCCCACGCGGGGCGAGCACACCACCGCAGGCGCACCACCCGAAGGGAGCGGCATGCGCACGCCGCCTCGTGTCCCCGGTCGAGCCATGCCGACCGTCCGACACGCCGGCCGCCCCGGCCGGGCCGCTCCCGAGGGGCGGGGATGACACCTCCCCCCACCCTCACCCGCTACCGGACCCTGATCGTCGAGGGCCACGAAGGGCCCGGCCGGGGCCTGCTCATCGCCGCGCTGGCCCGGCTGGGCTTCCAGATCCGGCACATGCCGCCCGGCCTCCACCACCTCGACCCCGCGCTGCCCTACCGCGAACTCCTGGCCGGACCCGGCCGCCTGGCCGTCGACAGCCAACTGATCGCCGAGCTGGTCCACGGACCGCTGCGGCGCGGCCGGTCCCGGGTCACCTGGATCCAGGCCCTCGACTTCGCCGAGGCCGTGGCCGAACGCGACGGCGCCATGCTCCACCTGACCACGACCGGCCGCACCCTCAGCGAGCGGGGCCACCGGCCCGGCGACGAGCAGGCCACCGAGGCGGCGGAGGCCGCCACCGCCTACACGCGCGCGTTCGCCACCCTCGCCCAGCACGTGCCGGTCGTGACCGTCCACGTCGGCGAGACGAGCCGCCCCACGCGGGCCACCGAGCCCCGCCGACCCCAACTCTGGGGCGACACAGAGCAGTTGACGATAGGTTAGCGACGACCACGCGATGTGAGGCAGGAGAGTCCCATGCCAGACGGCCACCCCACTCCCGACCAGGAAGCACTGTCGAAGATCGACACCACGGTGCCGCACTCGGCCCGTATCTGGAACTACTGGATGGGCGGCAAGGACAACTACGACGTCGACCGGATCGCCGGTGACGCCTACCGGGAGATCGCCCCCAACATCGAGACGATGGCCCGGGCCTCCCGCGTCTACCTCATCCGCACGGTCACCTTCGTGGCCCGCGAACGCGGCATCCGCCAGTTCCTGGACATCGGCACCGGCCTGCCCACCTACGACAACACCCACCAGGTCGCCCAGAAGGTCGCCCCCGAGTCCCGCATCGTCTACGTCGACAACGACCCCCTGGTCCTGCGCCACGCGCAGGCCCTGCTCACCAGCACCCCCGAAGGTGTCACCGACTACGTCGACGCCGACCTGCACGACCCCGACGCCATCCTCGAACACGCCGGGAAGATCCTCGACTTCGGCAAGCCCGTCGCCCTCATGCTCATGGGCATCCTCGGCCACATCCAGGACTACGAGGAGGCCAAGGACATCGTCCGCCGCCTCCAGGCGGCACTGCCCCCGGGCAGCTACTTCGTCCACTACGACAGCACCGACACCGACGCCGAACTCAAGCGCGCCCAGGAGGGCTACGACGACACCGGCGCCGTCCCCTACGTGCTGCGCAGCCCCCGCCAGCTGACCGCCTACTACGAGGGCCTCGAACTGCTGGAACCCGGCATCGTCTCCTGCCCGCTGTGGCGCCCGGAGCCGGGCACCACCCCGGAGCCGACCGACGTGTACGGGGGAGTGGCGTACAAGCCGTGACCCGCCCGGCCTGAAGCCGTGCCGCCCCGGGGGCCCGCCTCGTTCCGCCGGTTCACAGGAGCGGGGCCGTGACCTTCCCCGTGTCGCCGTCCACATGGCACAGCAGCAGGCAGACGTCGTCCTCGTGCTCGGAGTCGTCCAGCAGCGGGTGCAGCAGCAGGTCGGCGGCGCCCTCCAGGTCCTCGTCGAGCGTCGCCGGCCGCAGCACGCCGAGCGCCCTGGCCAGACGGTCGATGCCCGGGTCTATGCCCTGGGCGCGGCGCTCCACCAGACCGTCCGTGTACAACGCGAGCGTCGATCCGGGCGGCAGCGGGACGGTGTGGTCGGCGATCTCCTGGCGCAGCGGGATACCGAGCATCGCGCCCGGCTTGGCGTCCAGCACCCGCACCCCGCCGTCGGGAGAGCGCAGCACGGGCGGCGGATGCCCCGCGGCCGCCCACGTCAGGGTCGGCTCGTGCGGATGGAAACGGGCGATCACCGCCGTGGCGTACAGGTCGGGCTGCAGATGGTGCAGGAGCAGATGCAGCTGGGTGAGGAGCTGGCCGGGGCTCTTGCCCTCCACCGCGTAGGCCCGCAGCGCGGTCCGCAGCTGGCTCATCATCACGGCCGCGTGCAGACCGTGCCCCGTGACGTCGCCGATCACGGTGATCAGGCCGCCGTCGGGCTGGCGGAAGGCGTCGTACCAGTCGCCGCCGATGTTCAGGCCCCGGGTGGCCGGCAGATAGCGCGCCGCGAGCCGCAGCCCCGGCGTCAGGGGCAGCTCGGTGAGCAGGGCACGCTGCAACGTCTCGGCGATGTCCCGGTTGTGCTCGAAGCGCCGGGCGTTCTCCAGGGCGACACCGGCCCGGCGGGCCAGCTCGATCAGCATGAACGCGTCGTCGGCGTCCCAACGTTCGCCCGGCGGCGACAGGGTGAGCACCCCCAGCGGAGCACCGCGGGTCATCAGGGGAACACACAGCAGCGGCCGCTCGGGGTCCAGCGCCGAGGGCGGCTGGTCGTCGACCCCGGGAAGACCACCGGGGTGGTCCGCCGCGTACTGGGGGCGACCCCGTCGGGCCGCCAGGACGGCGGCCCCAGGGCGCGGACCGCTCAGGCGCGCGTCGTCGTCGCCGTCGAACAGCCAGACGTCGGCGGTGCGCGCGTACCGGGGCACCAGCAGCGTCGGCAGCAGCCGCACGATCTCGTCATGGTTCAACGACGCCGTCAGGGCGGCGCTGGCGTCGGCGAGGAACGTGAGTCGGCCCCGCGCGTTCTCCGCCTCCTCACGGGCCTTCTGCTCGGCGGCGAACAGCTCCCGCTGCGCGCGTCCCGCCGCGTCCAGCTCCGCGTGCAGCGCGAGCACACCCTGATTGGTCTGGTGCAGTTCCTCACGGTGGAAGGCGACCAGCGCCTCCTGCTCGTCGAGCTTCTCCAGCAGCAGCGCGGCGTCCTCGTCCGCGCCGAACAGGGCCTCCGCGAGCGTCACCGGATCGTCGCCCACATGCCCGGAGTCCGGGAGCCCCGCCTCCTGGGCGCAGCCGACGGTCAGCCGCCACGGCTGCCGGAACTCGCCCGGCCGCTGCGTCGCCGACGTCACCTCCACCAGGAACCGGCTGCCGGCCGGCGGCGACGCCGCGGCCCGCGCGCTCAGCAGCCAGGTGCCGCCCTTGGTGAGGCACTGCCGCAACTGCGCGGTGAGCGCGGTCACCAGCCGGGCGCGCTCGGTCGGGGACACCCCGTGCGCCGTGGCCAGCCGCGCGGTGGCGATCCGGGCCCGCGCCGCGTCGGTGACGGAACTGATGTGCCAGGTTCTGGTCATGGGAGGTGATCCGGCGGGGAGGGGCTCAGCACCGCGACGCTGGTGTCGTCGCGGACCGGCCGGGCGGAGCTGCTCGCGTCACGCACGATCACGGCGGCCACGACAGCGGGGTCGAGAGCGGTGCTGTGGGCTGCCGGACCGGGGCTCCAACGGCTCGGCAGCCCGTCGCTGTGCAGCACGAGAAGACAGTCGTCCCCCCAGGGCAGCTCATGCTGCGGCATGGTCGCCGGCCGGTGCGCGCCCACGATCCCCGGCCGCGACAACAACGGCTGCCACGTCGCGCCGGTCCGCATCCGCGCCCCTATGTTGCCGACGCCCGTGAACAGCAACCGCCCCGCCGAGGCGTCGAGTTGGGCGACGGCGACGGCCGCCCCCCGGGTGCCGCGCAACGCGCCCTCCAGCCGACGCAGGACCTGCGCGGGCGGCAGATCGGGCACCCGGCGCAGCTCCTCCACCGCCGCCGCGGAGGCGCGTGCCGCCTCGGGGCCGTGCCCCAGCCCGTCGGCGAGGATCAGCGTCGTGAGGTGGTCCGCCCGCACCCACGCCCAGGCGTCGCCGGAGTACTCCGCGCCCGCCAGCGGGATGTTGACGCCCCCGGCCCGTACGCCGTGCCCGCCGGAACGCGTCGTGTCACCGCGCCGCCGACGGGAGCCGAGCCGCGCCAGGGCGACGGTGCCCCGGCCGACGGTGCTGTGCAGATCGAAGTCGTCGGCGACCCGGTGACAGGTGCCGAGCCCCGCACCCAGGGACGACGTCGTCGAGTAGCCGTCCCGCAGCGCGCCCCTCACATCCCGCATCCCGGGCCCGTGGTCGATCGCCACGATCTGCACCATCGGGACCCGGCCGTCGCCCGCGGGCAGCCGGTCCACGACGTCCAGCAGTATCAGCCCGCCGTCGGCGTGCTTGAGCAGATTCGTCGCCAACTCGGTCGCCACGAGCGCCGCCTCGGCGGCCCGGTCCTCGTCCAGCCCGGCCAGCGCCGCCGCGTCCTGAGCCGCCACCCGGGCGTCGCGCACCCGGGTCGAGTCACGCACCGGCACCTCCCACACGCGGGACATCACCGCTCCTCGCGCTGCCGTGGCGGACCCGACAGCCAGGTCGTCACCGTCACGGTGGTTCCCCTGCCGGGGCGGCTGTCGATCGCGAACTCATGGACCAGCCGCCGCGCACCACCGAGCCCCATGCCGAGACCCTCACCGGAGGTGAAACCGTCCACGAGGGCCCGGTCGAGATCCGGGATGCCCGGCCCCTCGTCGCTGAACGCCAGCCGCAGCCCCCGCAGGCCGCCGACGGCCACCGGCGCGCACTCCATCTGGCCCCCGCCGCCGTGGATCAGGGTGTTGCGGGCCAGCTCGCTGGCCGCCGTCACCAGTTTCGTCTGCTCGACCAGGCCGAAGCCGAGCTGGGCGGCCGCCTGCCGCACATGCTGCCGTACCCACACCAGATCGAGGTCCGAGTGAATCGGCAGGCAGGCGGAGACGCCGCCGGCGGTCTGCATCACACACTCTCCTGGCGGGTGCGCCCCCGGCGGGGGAGGGTCGGGCCCTGGTCGCCGAGGAGACGCATGGCGTCCTCGGTGGTGAGGGCGGTACGCAGCCCCGGCAACGTCAGCCCCAGTTCCACCAGGGTGATCGCCACCGCCGGACGCATGCCCGCGACGACGGTCCGGGCGGCGAGCAGACTGGTCTGGGCGGCGATGTCACCGAGGACCCGCCCCAGGAACGAGTCGACGATCTCGACCCCCGACAGGTCGATGACCACTCCCGTGGCCCCGCTGCGCGCGACCGTGTCGCTGATGTCCTGCTGGAGCTGCTCCGCCGTGCCGTCGTGCAGATCGCCCTGCAACGTCACCAGCAGCACATCACCCAGTCTGAGGACGGGGACGGGAGTCGCGTACGGGGACGGCCCGCCGTACGGCGAGGGGAAGGCGTCACTCACCTGTACTCCGAACCGGCACCCTCGCGCGCGACGATGTCCGCGCCCAGCTGCCCCAGCGCGTAGGCGAGCGCGTCCGCGAGGCTCGCCCGGGTCAGCACCGAGCTGAGGTCGATGCCCAGGTGCACGATGGTCTGCGCGATGGGCGGCCGGATCCCGGAGACGATGCACTCTGCCCCCATCAGCCGTGCCGCCGCGACCGTCTTCATCAGATGCTGGGCCACCAGGGAGTCGACGGTCGGGACGCCGGTGATGTCCAGGATGGCGAACCGGGCGTGCTGTTCGACGATGGAGTCCAGCAGGGTCTCCATCACGACCTGGCTGCGCGCGCTGTCCAGGGTGCCGATCAGGGGGACGGCGACGATGCCGTCCCACAACTTGATCACCGGAGTGGCGACTTCGAGCAGTTGCAGCCGCTGCCGGTGGATGAGCTCCTCGCCCTCGCTCAGCGCGGTCTCCAGCACGACCAGCCGCAGCGTGCCCATCAGGACCGTCAGGGTCGTGGTGCACTCGCGGACGTGTTCCGCGGGCGCGTCGGGGAACTCGGCGAGGAACAGCTCGGTGACGGGGGGCCGCAGCGCGTCGACCTCGCTGGAGATCTCGGTGATGCTGGAACCGGCCCGCGCCCGGGCGGCCGCCGTCCGGGCGAGCTGGTCGCGGATGACGTGGAAGCCGCCGGACTCCGCGTCCTCGACCGTGTCCGCGGTGGCCACCGCGG
>NZ_LIRK01000889.1 GCF_001419765.1 Streptomyces torulosus | reverse complement strand
GTACTCGGCGTCGAAGACCCCGTAGGGGGCGCCCTTCCCCGGCGGTTGCGGGACGTGGAAGCCGGGGTAGCTGGCGAGGGCCAGTTCGATGGCGGCTCCGCTGAAGGCACGGCCGACGGCCTCCGGGTCCGGGTCCCGTACGACGAGGCGGAGCAGCGCGCTGGCGGTCTCCTCGGTGGGGGCGTCGGGGTGATCGGTCCGCGCCAGCTCCCAACGCACCTCCTTCAGCGGCGACTTGGCGAGGGCGTCCGTCATCTGAGCCTTCACGACGGCGGCCTTCGCCTCGATGTCGAGGCCGGTCAGGACGAAGACGACCTCGTTGCGGAAGCCGCCGAGCCGGTTGAGCCCGACCTTGAGGGTGGGCGGCGGCGCCTCGCCGCGTACGCCCTGGACGCGGACCCGGTCAGGGCCGTCCTGGGCGAGCCGTACGGTGTCGAGGCGGGCGGTGACGTCGGGTCCGGCGTAGCGGGCGCCGGCCGTCTCGTACAGCAGCTGGGCGGTGACGGTGCCGGTGTCGACGAAACCGCCGGTGCCGGGGTGCTTGGTGATGACGCTGCTGCCGTCCTCGTGGAGTTCGGCGAGCGGGAAGCCGGGGCGGCGGATGTCGCCGTCGGCGAAGAAGGCGTAGTTGCCGCCGGTGGCCTGGGTCCCGCACTCCAGCACGTGCCCGGCGACGACGGCGCCCGCGAGACGGTCGTAGTCCCCGGGTCCCCAGCCGAAGTGGGCGGCGGCCGGCCCGGTGACGAGCGCGGCGTCCGTGACGCGGCCGGTGACGACGACGTCGGCGCCCTCCCGCAGACAGGCCGCGATGCCGAAGCCGCCGAGGTAGGCGTGCGCGGCGAGGCTGCCGGGGTGCCGGGCGGTGAGGTCGTCACCCTCGACGTGCGCGACCCGTACGGGGAGGCCGAGCCGGTCGGCGAGCGCCCGTACGGCGTCGGCGAGTCCGGCGGGGTTGAGGCCCCCGGCGTTGGTGACGATGCGGACGCCGCGCTCGTGGGCGAGGCCCAGGCACTCCTCCAGCTGGCGCAGGAACGTGCGCGCGTACCCGGCGGTTGGGTCTTTCAGGCGGTCGCGGCCGAGGATGAGCATGGTCAGCTCGGCGAGGTAGTCGCCGGTGAGGACGTCGAGGTCGCCGCCGGTGAGCATCTCGCGCAGGGCGTCGAAGCGGTCGCCGTAGAACCCGGAGGCGTTGCCGATGCGCAGCACGGTCATCGCGCCGCCTCCCCCGGCTCGCGGCCCGGCCCCGGCGGGCCCGCGAAGGCCTGGGCGATGTCCAGCCAGCGGTCGGCGTCGGCGCCCTCGGCACGCAGGGCGAGGTCGGCGCGGTGGGCGCGCTGGGTGACCAGGAGACAGAAGTCGAGCGCGGGGCCGGTGACGCGCTCGGCGGCGTCCTCGGGGCCGTACGCCCACAACGCTCCGGAGGGGGCGGTGAGTTCGACGCGGAACTCCTCGAAGGGCGGGGTCAGGGAGTGCGCCCCGAAGGAGAAGTCGCGGGTGCGGACGCCGAGGCGGGCGACATGGCGGAGCCGGTCGGTGGGGGCACGGGTCACGCCCAGTGTGTCGGCGACGTCCTGGCCGTGGGCCCAGGTCTCCATCAGCCGCGCGCTCGCCATCGACGCGGCCGACATGGGCGGCCCGAACCAGGGGTAGCGCGCGCCGTCGGGGGCGGCCCGCAGCGCGTCCTCCAGGGCCGTGCGCCCCGCCCGCCAGTCCGCGAGGAGCCGGTCCGGCGGTCTGTCCGCGCCCTCCTCGGCGCCGTTGTCCACGAAGTCGCCGGGCTGCGTCAGCGCGTTCTCCACCTCGTGGGCGAAGGCCTGCTGATCGGTGACGGCGAGCAGCGCGGCACGGTCGGTCCAGGCGAGATGGGCGATCTGGTGGGCGATCGTCCAGCGTGGCGCGGGGGTCGCGAGCGCCCACCGTTCCACGGGCAACTCGGCGACGAGGGCGTCGAGTTCGTCGCTCTCGGCACGGAGGTCGTCGATGACGGGCGTCGGGTCGGCCATGGGGGGAGGATGGCAGGGCGACCATAAACAAGCAAGCATGCTTGCATTTTTAGTTCAGGGAGGGCGGGGTACCCAGAGGGATGCGTAAGCCTCAAAAAGATTTACACCCCTGTCTCAGTCCACTAGCCTGGACTGTGCAGTCATCCACATTGAACGCACCCCTCTCCTCCCCCGCTCCTGGACGGCCCTCGTGACACCTCCCAGTGCTGACCGGCCCGCACCCACCCCTCCGGTGTCGACCACCTCGTCTCCCTCCTCCTTCACCACCACCCCCTCCCCGGCTTCCCCCCGCTTCGCGCGGGCCCGGGGTCTCGGTGCGCTCGGGCCCGTCGGGCTGGTGCTGGCCGGTGGGGTGTCGGTGCAGTTCGGTGGGGCGCTGGCGGTGAGCCTGATGCCCCGGGCCGGGGCGCTCGGCGTGGTGACGCTGCGGCTGGCGGTGGCCGCGCTCGTGCTGCTCGTGGTGTGCCGGCCCCGGCTGCGCGGGCACTCGCGCGCCGACTGGGGCACCGTCGTGGCCTTCGGCATCACCATGGCCGCGATGAACGGCCTCTTCTACCAGTCCCTCGCCCGTATCCCCCTCGGCCCCGCCGTCACCCTGGAGGTGCTGGGCCCGCTGACCCTGTCCGTCGTCGCGTCCCGCCGCGCGGTGAACCTCGTGTGGGCCGGGCTCGCCCTGTGCGGCGTCTTCCTCCTCGGCGGCGGGGGCGGCGGCTTCGGTGACCTCGACCCGGTCGGTGTGGCGTTCGCGCTGTCCGCCGGGGCGATGTGGGCGGCGTACATCGTCTTCAGCGCCCGTACGGGCCGACGGTTCCCGCAGGCCGACGGACTGGCGCTGGCCATGGTCGTCGCGGCGGTGCTGTTCCTGCCGCTCGGGGTGGTGGAGTCAGGGGCCCGGCTCCTCGCCCCGACGACCCTGGCGCTGGGCGCCGCCGTCGCCGTCCTGTCCTCCGTCCTCCCCTACACCCTGGAACTCCTCGCGCTGCGCCGCCTGCCCTCCTCCACCTTCGCCGTCCTGATGAGCCTGGAGCCCGCGCTCGCGGCAGCCGCCGGCTTCCTCATCCTCGACCAGACCCTGTCCGCGACGGAGTCCCTCGCGATCGCGCTGGTGATCGGCGCGAGCATGGGGGCGGTACGGACGCAGGTGGGGCGGAGGAAGGCGAAGGGGGTGGC
>NZ_LIRK01000888.1 GCF_001419765.1 Streptomyces torulosus | reverse complement strand
CGCCGCCGGGGCTCGCGCCGGCGCCGTCAGGGCTCGCCCCGCCGCGAGGGCTCGCGCCGCCGCCCCGGCCCGCGCCCGCCCCCGCTCCTCCGTCGGTCATGCCCACGTGAGGTGCTCCCGGTTGTGAGCGATCAGCTGGTCGGTGAGGGTGTCGGCGTAGGCGTACTGGCCGATCAGGGGGTGGGCCAGCAGGGCGCGGAAGACGCGGTCGCGGCCGCCGCGCAGGGCCGCGTCGAGGGCCAGGTCCTCGTACGCGGTCACGTTCGCCATCAGACCGGCGAACAGCGGGTCCACGGCCGGGACGGGCAGCGGGGTGACCCCGGTCGGCCCCACGGTCGCCTGGACCTCGATCACCGCGTCGTCCGGGAGGAAGGGCAGCGTCCCGGCGTTGTACGTGTTCACCACCTGGTACGGGCTGCCGCTGCCGCCCAGCAGGCCCGCCGCCAGGTCCACGGCGGCCTCCGAGTAGTACGCGCCGCCGCGTTTGGCGAGCAGCGCCGGCTTCTCGTCGAGTGCCGGGTCGGCGTACATGTCCAGCAACCGGCGCTCCATGGCGGCGACCTCGGCGGCCCGCGACGGCTTCGTACGGAGTTCCCGCACGACCTCGTCGTGGGCGTAGTAGTAGCGCAGGTAGTAGGAGGGGACGACGCCGAGGCGGTCGAGGAGGGGGCGGGGGAGCCGCAGGTCGGCGGCGATGGTGTCGCCGTGGCCGGACAGCAGCTTCGGAAGGACGTCCTCGCCCGAGGGCCCGCCGAGCCGTACCCCGGTCTCCCAGGTGAGGTGGTTGAGGCCCACATGGTCCAGGTGGACGTCGGCCGGGGCGACGCCCAGGTGCCCGGCGAACTTCCGCTGGAGCCCGATCGCCACATTGCACAGCCCGACCGCGCGGTGCCCGGCGCGCAGCAGCGCACGGGTCACGATGCCCACGGGGTTGGTGAAGTCGATGATCCAGGCCCCCGGGTTGGTCCGGCGGACCCGTTCGGCGATGTCCAGGACGACCGGGACCGTGCGCAGCGCCTTGGCGAGGCCGCCCGCGCCGGTGGTCTCCTGGCCGACGCAGCCGCACTCCAGCGGCCAGGTCTCGTCCTGTTCCCGGGCGGCCTGCCCGCCGACCCGGAGCTGGAGCAGCACGGCGTCGGCGCCCTCGACCCCCCGGTCCAGGTCGGCGGTCGTCACGATCCGGCCGCCGTGGCCCTGGCGGGCGAAGATGCGGCGGGCGAGGCCGCCCACCAGTTCCAGGCGCTCCTCGGCCGGGTCGACGAGCACCAGCTCCTCGATCGGCAGGGTGTCGCGGAGCCGGGCGAACCCGTCCACGAGTTCGGGTGTGTAGGTCGACCCTCCGCCGACCACGGTGAGCTTCATATGCGTATCAACCCTTCACTCCGGTCAGGGTGACGCCCTCGACGAACGCCTTCTGGGCGAAGAAGAAGACGAGGATCACGGGGGCCATGACCATGACGGTCGCGGCCATGGTCAGGTTCCAGTCGGTGTGGTGCGCGCCCTTGAAGGACTCCAGGCCGTAGGACAGGGTCCAGGCGGCGGGGTTCTCGGAGGCGTAGATCTGCGGGCCGAAGTAGTCGTTCCAGGCGTAGAAGAACTGGAAGAGGGCCACGGCCGCGATGCCCGGCTTGGCCATCGGCAGGACCACCCGCAGCAGGGTCCGCAGCTCGCCGCAGCCGTCCACGCGGGCCGCGTCGAGGTACTCGTTCGGGATCGTCGTCAGGAACTGGCGCAGCAGGAAGATCGAGAACGCGTCGCCGAACGCCATGGGGACGATCAGCGGCCAGAGCGAGCCCGACAGGTCCAGCTGCTTGGCCCAGAACAGGTACATCGGGATGACGACCACCTGCGGCGGCAGCATCATCATCGAGATGACCAGCATCAGCGCCAGATCGCGGCCCCGGAAACGGAACTTGGCGAGCGCGTACGCCACGGGGACGGACGACACGACGGTGAGGACCGTGCCGAGGCCCGCGTAGAGCAGGGTGTTGCGCCACCAGGTCAGAAAGCCGGGTGTGTCGAGGACCTGCCGGTAGTTGCCCCACTCCCAGGTGTCCGGGACGAGATCGCGGGTGAGGGCCTGCTGGTCGCTCATCAGCGAGGTCAGGACGACGAACACGAAGGGCAGGGTGAAGAAGAGGGCGGCGGCGACGCCGAGCGAATGCACGGCGATCCACTCCAGGACCGCCCGGCGGCGGGCCGCGCGTTCGCTCCCGGAGCCGCCGGACCGTGCCGTGGGGGCGTCCACGTGGACGGGCTTGTCGAGTACCTGGGACATCAGTCGGCCGCTCCGATCAGTCCGCCCCGGCGCCGCATCAGCAGCGCGGTGAACGCCATGGACAGCGCGAACAGCACGAGCGCGACCACGCAGGCGGCGCCGTAGTCGAAGCGCTGGAAACCGAGGTTGTAGACGAGCTGGGGCAGGGTCAGCGTCGACTTGTCCGGGTACCCCGGCTCGAACTGCTGCCCGGAGCCGCCGATGATCCCGGAGGCCACCTTCCCGGCCACCAGCGGCTGCGTGTAGTACTGCATGGTCTGGATCACGCCCGTGACCACGGCGAACATCACGATCGGCGAGATGTTCGGCAGCGTCACGTACCGGAACCGCTGCCACGCCGAGGTCCCGTCCAGCTCGGCGGCCTCGTACTGCTCCCTCGGCACGTCGAGCAGGGCGGCCATGAAGATGACCATGAGGTCGCCGACCCCCCACAGCGCGAGCGCGGTGAGCGCCGGCTTGGACCAGGCGGGGTCGGTGAACCAGCCCGGCGTCGGCAGCCCGAGGCCGTCGAGGAGGGAGTTGACCGGGCCGGTGCCCGGGTTGAGCAGGAAGACGAAGGCCAGCGTCGCGGCGACCGGTGGGGCGAGGTACGGCAGATAGAACAGGGTCCGGAAGACACCCGTACCGGTCTTGATCTTCGTGATGAGGAGGCCGACGCCGAGGCCGAACACCACCCGGCATGTCACCATCACCAGCACCAGCCAGAGGGTGTTGCGCAGGGCCGGCCAGAACAGCGGGTAGTCCTGGAAGACGTAGGCCCAGTTGCCCAGGCCGCGGAAGACGGGCGTCCCGAAGCCGTCGTACTTCATGAACGAGAAGTACACGGTGGACACCAGCGGATAGGCGAAGAAGACGCCGAACCCGATCAGCCACGGTGACAGGAAGGCCACCGTCCGAAGCGCCGACCTGCGGCGCTTCGCGCGGAGAGTGTGCGTGGCCATCGGAGGCTACTTCGCCTGCTCGATGTCGGTGTCGATCTGCTTCGCGGTCTTCTCCAGCCCCTCCTGGAGGTTCTTCACCTTCCCGGACTCGTACTGGTAGCCGAAGTCCTGGAGCGTCGTCTGGTACGTCGAGCCGTTGACGGACGCCGGGGGCGTGTTGGAGTCCGGGTGCTGGGCGATGTCGAGGAACGTCTTGAAGCCGGGGTCCGCCTTCAGCTCGGGCGACTTCAGCGCCGGGAAGGTGGACGGCACGTTGTGGATGGCGTTGGCGAAGGAGACCACGGCCTCGGTGTCCGTCGTCAGGTACTTCACCAGCTCCCAGGCCGCGTTCTGCTTCTTGCTCTGCGGGGCGATGCCGATGATCGTGCCGGAGAGGAAGCCCTTGCCGTACTCGTCGACCTCGTCGTCCGCGACGGGCAGGGGCGCGGTGCCGATCTCGAAGTCCACACCGGCCGCCTCGGCCATCCCGAGCCGCCACTCGCCGTCCAGCTGCATGGCCACCTGACCGGTCTGGAAGGGGTGCTTGGCGCCCCACTCGTCACCGAAGGTGTTCCGGTACCTCTCCAGCTTCTTGAAGCCGCCGAGGGAGTTCACGAGGCCCTTCTGGAACCTGAACATCTGCGCGAACGCCGGGTCCTTGGCGATGTTCGACTTGCCGTCCGCGTCGAAGTACGCGTGGTCCCACTGGGACATGTAGTGGTCCACGACCGTCTCGTAGCCGTGGTAGTTCGGCATGAAGCCCAGCTGGGCGTAGCCGTCGCCCTTGGGCTTCGTCAGCTTCTCGGCGTCCTTCGCGAACTCCGACCACGTCTTCGGCGGGGACTTGATGCCCGCCTTCTCGAACGCGTCCTTGTTGTAGTAGAGGCCGTACGCGTCACCGAGCAGCGGCAGGGCGCAGCGGGTGCCCTCGAACTGCGTGTAGTCCAGCATCGGCTTCGGGATGATCTTGTCGAGGTCGAGCTTGGACTTCTCGATGAACGGCTTCAGGTCGAGGAACGCGCCGGACGAGCAGAACTTGCCGACGTTGGACGTGGTGAACGACGACACCACGTCCGGCCCGTTCGAACCGCCCGCCCGCAGGGCCTGGTTGAGCTTGTCGTCGTTGATGTTCCCGACGACCTTCACGCTGATGTTCGGGTGCGCCTTCTCGAACCGGTCCACGTTCGCCTGGATCGCCTCGACCTCGGCGGGCGCGCTCCAGCCGTGCCAGAAGGTGATGGTCGTCTTGGCGTCGGGGTCGTCGTTCGCACCGGCCGAGGACTGCCCGGTGCAGGCGGTGGCGAGCAGGGCGAGGGCGGCGGTGGCGGCGAGAGCGATCGCCGCGTTCTTGGATATTCCGGACATGGAGGGGCCTCCTGAGGAAGGAGTGGGCGAGGGGAAGGGAGGAAAGGGGGGAGGAGGGTGAGAG
>NZ_LIRK01000887.1 GCF_001419765.1 Streptomyces torulosus | reverse complement strand
GCCCCCGCCCCTCCACGAACGCCGTGTACGCCTGCGCGCTGGTGAACCACACCGACGGGTCCTCCCCGAACACCCGCGCCCGCTTGGCCAGCACGTACCCGAACTCCTCCGGCGTCAGATACCCCAGCTTCTGCGACGACGCCCCGTCCTCCCGGTACGCGTCGAGCAGCAGCCAGCCCGCCCCCAGATACGTCGCCGCCGTGTCCGTGAGGATCTCGTTCTCGCGGACACCGGGGAACGACAGCCCCAGCCGGTGCAGATAGACGTGCGTCACCTCGTGCGCGAGGGCCGCCCCGATGTCCCGCCGGTGCCTGCGGAAGCGGTCGTTCAGCTCGACGAAGTACTCGGGCCCGGCGGCCAGTTCGACGTTCGCCGCATGGGTCATCTCCCGGAAGCCGACGATCAGCCGGGCGTCCGGCAGCCGATAGTGCCGCACCAGCTCACGGGCGACCCGCTGGGCGCCCAGATGGAGATCGTCGGTGTCGCAGAACGCCACGTCGACGGGGGCGACGCTCGTGTCGAACGTGTGGATCGTGTCGTACGACAGCCGCTTGTACAGCGCGGTGATCGACGCCCGCACGACCTCCAGGTGCGGGTACCCGTGCTCGACCGGTCCGCCGTTCGCCACGTCCGCACCCCCAAAGGCGCCTCGACACGTTCCACTCTAAGCCGGTGCCCGCCTACGCCGACCGGTGTCCGCGGCGTCCACAGCCGCCGCCCTGTGCCCTCGGGGCCGCCGCCCGCGGCGTGGGACGGCGGACCGGGCCGACGTAGGGTGACGACCATGACCACCAGCGACACCAACGAGGCGAACAGCGGCGCGGCGGCCGACGAGGTCGACGCCGAGGTGCGGGCCGAGCTGACCCGGCTGCGGGACAGCATCGACAACATCGACGCCGCCGTCGTCCACATGCTCGCCGAACGCTTCAAGTGCACCCAGCGGGTCGGCCACCTCAAGGCCGCGCACCAGTTGCCCGCCGCCGACCCGGCCCGCGAGGCCCAGCAGATCAACCGGCTGCGCGGGCTCGCCGAAAGTGCCAAGCTGGACCCGGCGTTCGCGGAGAAGCTCCTCAACTTCATCATCGCCGAGGTCATCCGGCACCACGAACGCATCGCGGACGACGCACTGAACGGCACGACCGGCGACAACGGCACCATCGGCGACAACGGCACGACCGGCGCACCCGCCAGCCACGGCACACCCGGCAGCAACGCCATGACCGGTATCACCGGCAGCAGCGGCACCACCGGTACCACCGCCAACGGCGCCGCCGCGGGCCAGCGGTGACCACGGGGGAGTGACATCCCGCCCTCCAGCGGGCATCCTGCGTGAGCACTCTTCGTCAGACAGTGACTACATGCGGTGAGAAACTCGGATCAAGGCGCCGCCGACCGCGAGCCGCCGAGCCGAGCGAGGGGACACGGGCCATGCCGTCGGAAGCCAAGATCCTCATCGTGGACGACCACGAGGACACGCTCTACGCCCTGGAGAGCGCCCTGGCCCCGCTGGGCTACCGCCTGACCCGCGCCACCAGCGGCGACGCGGCACTCAAGGAGGTCCTGCGCGGCCAGGTCGGCCTGCTCCTCCTCGACGTGCGCATGCCCGGCGTCAGCGGCCTCGACGTCGTCCGCTACATGCGCGGCGTCGAACAGACCCAGCACATCCCCGTCATCCTCCTCACCGGCTTCGGCCCCGACGCCGAGCTGACCGCCGCCGCCTTCCGCCTCGGCGTCGCCGACCTCGTCATGAAACCCATCGATCCCTGGGCGCTGCGCACCAAGGTCCGCTACCTCTTCGACGCCCACGAACGCTCCCACGCCCTGGAACGCGAGGTCCGCGAACTACGCGCCCGCCTCAAGGACCACCAGGACCGCGACGACCGCGAGGACCGCAAGCACGACGACACCGGCGGCCGCGTCCCCGCCCAACGGGAGCGCACGGACGACGACGCGCGGGACGGCGCGAACGACCGGGCATAGGCCGCATACGACCGGGCGCGCGGCGCATACGACCGGACATAGGTGGCGTACCCGGCCCGCCCCTGTCCCGTGCCCTGGGCATCAGGCAGCATGTCCCTCATGTCCGTACTGACGCGCGACGAAGCGCATGCCCGTGCCCGACTCCTCGACGTCCACCGCTACGAGATCACCCTCGACCTCACGCGCGGCGACGAGACCTTCGACTCCCGTACCGTCATCCGCTTCACCGTACGGGGAAAGAAAAAGGCCGCGGACACCTTCGTCGAGCTCAAGCCCGCCGACCTGCGCTCCGTCACCCTCGACGGCAAGCCCCTCGACCCCGAGACCCTCGACGGCAACCGCCTGCCGCTCACCGGCCTCACCCCGGGCGAACACGAACTGCGCGTCGACGCCGCCATGCGCTACTCCCGCACCGGCGAGGGCATGCACCGCTTCACCGACCCCACCGACGGTGAGACCTACGTCTACACCCAGCTGTTCATGGACGACGTCCAACGCGTCTTCGCCGCGTTCGACCAACCCGACCTCAAGGCCGTCTTCGACCTGACCGTCACCGCTCCCGAAGGCTGGACCGTCCTCGCCAACGGCATCACCGCCCAGCAGGACGACGGCACCTGGCGCGCCGCCACCACCCCCCTCATCTCCACCTACCTCGTCGCCGTCGCCGCCGGCCCCTGGCACTCCGTCCGCACCGAACACCGCGGGCTGCCCTTCGGCATCCACTGCCGCCGTTCCCTGGCCCCCTACCTCGACACCGACGCCGACGAGATCCTCGACGTCACCCGCGCCTGCTTCGACCGCTACCACGAGAAGTTCGAGGAGCCGTACCCCTTCGACTCCTACGACCAGGCCTTCGTCCCCGAGTTCAACGCGGGCGCCATGGAGAACCCCGGACTCGTCACCTTCCGCGACGAGTTCGTCTACCGCTCCGCCGTCACCGACACCGAACGCCAGACCCGCGCGATGGTCATCGCCCACGAGATGGCCCACATGTGGTTCGGCG
>NZ_LIRK01000886.1:1178-1628 GCF_001419765.1 Streptomyces torulosus | reverse complement strand
CCCTTCCACCGGCGGTCGGCCCTCCGAACTCGGCGTCCGAAAATCGCGAGCCCCCGTGCGGCGGCCCGCCTAGCCTCGGGGCATGGCTGAGAACTCCCGGGTCCGTCCCGTCCGTCGTGCCGAGCTGCTCGCCGGTGGGGCCGCCCTCGTGACCGTCGTGCTGTGGGCGTCGGCCTTCGTGTCCATTCGCAGCGCCGGGCAGGCGTACTCGCCGGGGGCGCTGGCGCTGGGCCGGCTCGCGGCGGGGGCGGTGGCGCTCGGGCTGATCTGGGCGGTACGGCGGGAGGGCTGGCCGCCACGGGCCGCGTGGCGAGGGATCGCGGTGTCCGGGGCGCTCTGGTTCGGGTTCTACATGGTCGCCCTGAACTGGGGCGAGCAGCAGGTCGACGCGGGTACGGCCGCGCTGGTCGTGAACATCGGCCCCATCCTGATCGCCCTGCTCGGCGCCCG
>NZ_LIRK01000886.1:184-1144 GCF_001419765.1 Streptomyces torulosus | reverse complement strand
CGGGCGCCGTCGCGGTGGGTCTGTCGATGTCCGGCGAGGGCGGCGCGTCGGTGCTGGGCGTCGTGCTGTGCGTGCTCGCGGCGGTCGCGTACGCGGGCGGCGTGGTCGCGCAGAAGCCCGCGCTGGGCTCGGCGAGCGCCCTCCAGGTGACCACCTTCGGCTGTCTCGTCGGGGCGGTGCTGTGCCTTCCGTTTGCCGGGCAACTGGTGCGGGACGCGGCCGACGCGCCGCTCTCCGCGACCCTCAACATGGTCTACCTGGGTGTCTTCCCGACCGCACTGGCGTTCACGACCTGGGCGTACGCCCTGGCCCGTACGACCGCGAGCCGGATGGGCGCCACCACGTACGCCGTGCCCGCGCTGGTCGTNNACGGTCCCGGCCGCGGGCGGGGGCGAGGGCCCGGGGTGCTGCGGACGGCACGGCGGTGACCGGTGCGGCCGAGGTGGCGGAGGTCGCGGTGGCCGTGGCTCCGGACACGATTGCGGAGCCACGGCCCGAGCGCGATCGGACCTCCTAGCCGACGCGGCGGCTAACCGACCTGTTCCGCCGGCTCCGCCTGGGGGGCCGGCTCGGTGCGCGCACTCGCCCGGCGGGCGAGGACCCTGATCGACAGGAGCGCCACCACCGAGAGCACGATGATGTACGCGGACACCGCCATCGAGGTGCCGGTGGCCTCNNGAGGCCACCGCCGAGGACCGCCGCGATCTGGTAGCCGAGCGAGGCGCCCGTGTACCGCATCTCGGGCGTGAACAGCTCGGCGAACAGGGCGGCCTGCGGCCCGTACATGATGCTGAGGAAGCAGCTGGCGACGAAGGTGCCGACGGCCAGCCACACCAGGGAGCGGGTGTCGATGAGCAGGAACAGCGGCACGGCCCACAGGGCGATGCCGGCCGCACCGAACGCGTAGATCCGGATCCGGCCGACCCGGTCGGAGAGGGCCGCGGCGGCGGGGATCAGGAC
>NZ_LIRK01000886.1:0-122 GCF_001419765.1 Streptomyces torulosus | reverse complement strand
TCCTGCTCCGCGAGCGCCCGCTCCGCCGCCCGGAACTCGGGGGTCTCCTCGACGTTGCGATGGATGTACCAGGCCAGACCGAGGACGAACAGGCCGATCAGGAACGGGACGCGCCAGCCCCA
>NZ_LIRK01000885.1 GCF_001419765.1 Streptomyces torulosus | reverse complement strand
TCCCGCACCACCGACGACTACGAGGCGATGCACGCGGCCGGGGTCCGCGCGGTCGTCGAGCCGGCCTTCTGGCTCGGCCAGCCCCGCACCTCCCCCGAGAGCTTCTACGACTACTTCGACGCGCTGCTGGGCTGGGAGCCGTACCGGGCCGCCCAGTTCGGCATCCAGCACTTCTGCACCATCGCGCTCAACCCGAAGGAGGCCAACGACCCGCGCTGCCGGCCCGTCCTGGACGAACTGCCCCGCTACCTCGCCAAGGACCGGGTGGTCGCGGTCGGTGAGATCGGCTACGACTCCATGACTCCGGAGGAGGACGAGGCGCTCGCCCTCCAGCTGCAACTCGCCGTGGAACACGGCCTGCCCGCGCTCGTGCACACCCCGCACCGCGACAAGGCCACCGGCACCCGCCGCACCCTGGACGTCGTACGGGAGTCGGGCATCGCCCCGGAACTCGTCGTCCTCGACCACCTCAACGAGCTGACCGTCGGCATGGTCCTCGACAGCGGCTGCTGGGCGGGGTTCTCGATCTACCCGCGGACGAAGATGAGCGAGGACCGCATGGTCGCCGTTCTCCAGGAGCACGGCACCGACCGCGTCCTCGTCAACTCGGCCGCCGACTGGGGGCGTTCGGACCCGCTCAAGACCCGCAAGACCGCCGACGCGATGCTCGCCGCCGGCTTCGACGACGACACCGTGGACAAGGTCCTCTGGCGCAACCCCGTCGGCTTCTACGGACAGAGCGGCCGACTCGACCTCGACGAGCCCAAGCCCGACGAGGAGTCGAGCTTCCAGGGCAACTCCATCCGCCGCGGCGGAGAGTGAGCGCCCGGCCATGCGATTACGGCACCCCGACGGCAGCCCCGTCCACCTCGGCTACTGCAGCAACGTCCACCAGGCGGAGGACCTCGACGGAGTCATCGGCCAGCTCGCCACGTACGCCGAACCCGTGCGGGAACGCCTCGGCGTCGACCGGCTGGGCATCGGCCTCTGGCTCGCCCGCGACACGGTGACCCGGATCGTCGACGACGAGGACGAGGTGAAGCGCCTCAAGAGCGAACTCGCCGCCCGCGGCCTGGAAACCGTCACCCTCAACGCCTTCCCCTACGCCGGGTTCCACCGGGAGGTGGTCAAGAAGGACGTCTACCTGCCCGACTGGGCCGACGAGGCCCGGCTGCGCCACACCCTCGACTGCGCCCGCGTGCTCGCCGCGCTCCTCCCCGACGACGTCGCCCGGGGGAGCGTCTCCACCCTGCCGCTGGCCTGGCGCACCCCCTGGCCCCCGGACCGCGCCGAGACCGCCCGTCGCGCCCTGGACCGGCTCGCCGCCGGACTCGCCGCGATCGAGTCCGACACCGGCCGCCGCGTCCGCGTCGGCTTCGAACCGGAGCCCGGTTGCGTCGTGGAGACCACCGCCCAGGCCGTAATGGAGCTGCGCGGACTCGACCCCGAGCGGCTCGGCGTCTGCCTCGACGCCTGCCATCTCGCCGTGCAGTTCGAGGACCCCGGGGCCGCCCTCGCCCGCCTCGCGGACGCCGGGCTCGCGGTCGTCAAGCTCCAGGCGTCCTGTGCCGTCGAGGCCACCGATCCCGCCGATCCCGCCGCCCGCGCTGCCCTGCGGCGCCTCGCGGAGCCGAGGTTCCTGCACCAGACCCGTACGGCGTCCGCGCCCGAGGCCCCCGTCCACGCCGTCGACGACCTGCCGGACGCCCTCGACGGCGGCCTGCCCACCGGCACCGGGCCCTGGCGCGTCCACTTCCACGCCCCGCTGCACGCCGACCCCGAGCCGCCGCTGCGCACCACCGCCGACCAGCTGACCGCCGTCCTCGCGGGACTGCTCGGCGGCACCTCCGTCCACTGCGACCACATCGAGGTCGAGACCTACACCTGGTCCGTCCTCCCCGAGCCGCCCGCCGACCTGGCCGGGGGCATCGCCGCCGAACTCGCCTGGGCCCGCGACCGGATGACCGGCCTCGGCCTCAAGGAGGACCACCAGTGAGCACCCCACCCCCGAGTACGCCACCCACGAGCACACCGTCCGTGAGTTCTGCGTCAGCGAGCACGTCGGCTGTGAGTACCGCGTCAGCGAGCACGCGGCCGCCGGGCGTACCGCCCGCGCACCGGCTCGTCGTCCTCGACATCGTCGGCCTCACCCCGAAGCTGCTGAGGCACATGCCCGCCGTCGCCGCCCTCGGCGAGCGCGGCTTCCGGGCCCGTCTCGACCCCGTCCTGCCCGCCGTGACCTGCACGGTCCAGTCCACCTTCCTCACCGGCGAACCCCCGGCCGGGCACGGCGCGGTGGGCAACGGCTGGTACTTCCGCGACCTCGGCGAGGTCCTGCTGTGGCGGCAGCACAACGCGCTCGTCGGCGGCGAGAAGATCTGGGACACGGCCCGCAGGACCGCC
Organism: Streptomyces torulosus; assembly: GCF_001419765.1. GTDB lineage: Bacteria > Actinomycetota > Actinomycetes > Streptomycetales > Streptomycetaceae > Streptomyces > Streptomyces torulosus. Next base: position 1,158 of record NZ_LIRK01000885.1, on the reverse strand, counting down.
CCCGACTACAAGGTCGCCAACATCTGCTGGTGGTACGCGATGGGCGCGGACGTCGACCTCACCGTCACCCCCCGCCCCGTCTACTACTCCGACGGCCGCAAGGAACCCGACTGCTACACCTGGCCGCCGGCCCTGCACGACGAACTCACCGATCGGCTCGGCCCGTTCCCGCTGTTCACCTACTGGGGCCCCAACGCCGGAATGCCCTCCACCCAGTGGATCCTCGGCGCCGCCCGCCAGGTCTTCGACGAACACCGGCCCGACCTCACCCTCGTCTACGTCCCCCAACTCGACTACGAGCCCCAGCGGTCCGGCCCCGACTCGCCCGAGACCGCCGAGAGCGCCCGCCGGCTCGACGAGGCGCTGCGCCCGCTGATCGACCACTTCCTGCGCGAGGGCGCCACGGTCGTCGCGCTCAGCGAGTACGGCATCACCCCCGCCTCCCGCCCCGTCGACATCAACCGCGCGCTGCGCCGCGCCGGACTCCTCGACGTGTACACCCAGGACGGCATGGAGTACCTCGACCCGTGGACGTCACGGGCCTTCGCCGTCGCCGACCACCAGATCGCCCACGTGTACGTCCGCGACCCGGCCGACACCGCCCACGTCGCCAAGCTCCTCGCCGAACTCGACGGCGTGGACGAGGTGCTGGACGCCGAGGGCAAGAAGGCCCACGGCCTGGACCACGAGCGTTCCGGCGAACTGGTCGCGGTCGCCGACCCCGACGCCTGGTTCACGTACTACTACTGGCTCGACGACGCGCACGCCCCCGACTTCGCCCGCCAGGTCGAGATCCACCGCAAGCCCGGATACGACCCCGCCGAGCTGCTGTACGACGACACCGTCCCGGCGGTGAAGTTCCGCGCGATCGGCCAGGTGGCCCGCAAGAAGCTCGGGTTCCGCTACCGCATCAGCACCGTCCCGCTGGACCCCTCCGGCGTCAGCGGCAGCCACGGCAGGCTGCCCGCCGACCCGGACGACGGCCCCGTCCTGCTGTGCTCCGCACCAGACGAGGCACGCGAGGCCTACGCCGCGACCGAGGTCAAGCAACTGCTGCTGACCCTCGCGGGCCTCCCCACGACCGACGCCCCCCACACAGACACCGACGCGAACTAGGAACGGCACACCGCGATGACCACGCACCCCCCGCTCCCCACC
>NZ_LIRK01000884.1 GCF_001419765.1 Streptomyces torulosus | reverse complement strand
CGGGACGCGAGCCCCGCTCTCTTCGATACTGGCGGAGTGACCGGCTGGACATGGGAGTACGAGGGCTACGAGGCCGCCGACGAGCGGCTGAGAGAGTCGCTGTGCACCCTCGGCAACGGCTGCTTCGCCACCCGAGGGGCCCTGCCCGAATGCGCCGCCGACAGCGTGCACTACNNCGGCTGCTACAACCGGCTCACCTCCGACGTCGCGGGGCGCCGGGTCGACAACGAGGACATGGTCAACCTCCCGAACTGGCTGCCGCTGCGCTTCCGCCTGCCCGGACAGCAGTGGCTCACCCCGGACACGGGCACCGTGCTCGACCACCGCCAGGCCCTCCACCTGTCCACGGGCACCCTGGAGCGCCGGACCACGTACGCGCTCGACGCGCGACGCACCCTGGAGGTGCGGCAGCGGCGCCTCGTGCACATGGCCGACCCCCATCTCGCCGCGCTGCGCACCGAGTTCACGGTCGACGGGGTGACGGACACGACGGAGCTGGAGATCGAGGCCCTGCTCGACGGCGGGGTCACCAACGCCGGCGTGCCCCGCTACCGCGACCTGGACGGCCACCACCTCACCCATGTGCACACCGGTTCCACCGGCTCGGACACGGTGTGGCTGCGCTGCCGCACCCGCACCTCCGACATCCGCGTCGGCATGGCGGCCCGCCTGACGGCCGGGTCCCCCGTCCGCGACCGGCACACACCCCGGTACGCCGTCCAGGCCGTCCGGCTGCGTCTGGCGCCCGGCACCACCCGCACCGTCGACAAGACCGTGGCCCTGCACACCTCCCGCGATCCGGCGATCAGCGACCCGCTGCGCGCCGCNNGCGGCGCCCCCGGCTTCGACGGCCTGCTCGCGGCACACACCACCGCCTGGGCCCAGCTGTGGCGCCGCGCCGACCTGGAGGTGCCCGGTGAGGCAGGCCCCATCCTGCGGCTGCACCTCTTCCACGTCCTGCAGACCCTGTCCCCGCACACCGCCGACCTCGACGTCGGCGTACCCGCCCGGGGGCTGCACGGGGAGGCCTACCGGGGCCATGTCTTCTGGGACGAGCTGTTCGTGCTGCCGTATCTGAACCTGCACTTCCCGGAGGTGTCGCGCGCCCTGCTCCGCTACCGCCACCGGCGCCTGGACCAGGCCTGCGCCGCCGCGCGCGCCGTGGGACGACGCGGTGCCCTGTACCCGTGGCAGAGCGGCAGCGACGGCCGGGAGGAGACCCAGGAACTGCACCTCAACCCGCGCTCCGGGCGCTGGCTGCCCGACCACTCCCGGCTCCAGCGCCACGTCGGGTCGGCGATCGCGTACAACGTCTGGCAGTACTGCGAGGCGAGCGGCGACGCCGAGTTCCTGCACACCAAGGGCGCCGAGATGCTGCTGCAGATCTCCCGCTTCTGGGCGGACTCCGCCACATACGACGAGAGCCTCGGCCG
>NZ_LIRK01000883.1 GCF_001419765.1 Streptomyces torulosus | reverse complement strand
ATCGGTCAGCAGCCGGGTCCGCCCCGACGCCTCGGTCAGCTGCAGCACGTCCCAGGACGCGCACCTGCCGGTCCGTACCGCCGGGCTGGCGAACGGCCCCGTCACCCCGTCCTTCGACAGCGCGAGCGGCGCCACCTCCTCCGAGGGCCGTGCCAGATCCCGTACGGCGGCCTTCCGCACCCAAGGGGCCGTCAGATAGCGGACGTTGCCGTCGGCCCGGCCTAGGAGCAGCGCTCCGGCCCCGCCCCCGGTCGCCCCGTCGACACGGGAGAGGTCGAGGGCGGCGACGCCCGGGTTGTCGAGCGGCTCCGCGTAGCGGGCGACGCGCAGGCCGTCGTACAGGAGCACCACCCGCAGGTTGTCGACCTCGCCCGCGTACAGCAGCTGCGGCGGACCGGGCGGCGGTCCCGCCTGGGTGCCGGGGGTCACCGAGGTCTGCACGGACTCGCCGGGGCGGGCCCAGACGGCGAGGGCGCGCCGCAGCAGGTCCTTGTCGCCGGTGAGGTCACCGCGCGCGGGCCAGGTGGAGAAGTCCGTGCGGCCCGTCGCCTCCCAGGCGGTGGCCGCCGCCTTCGTCAACCGGCCCGGATCGAGGGCGGCCTGCGCGGCGGGGTTCCGGGTGTACGGGGGAGCCGCCGCGTCGTCCGGGCCCCACACGTCACCCGGCAGACCGAGCAGCGCCCCGCACATCAGCACCGCGCCGGTCGCGGCCAGCGCGGCCCGCACATGGTGCCGGCGCCGTACGAGATCGGTCGGCCGGGCGTGCAGCGAGCAGGGGTCGAACTCGGGAGAGGTCAGCAGGTCGTACTGCTCGGCCGGTACGGAGGTGGCCTCCGCCAGCGCGGCCGCCGGGTCCTCGGCACCCGCCTGCTCCAGCAGGGTCCGGACCGCGGGGTCGGGGAGCCGCTCCAGTCCGCGCAGCACATACGCGGCACGGGCCGCCGCCGACAGGGCCGACAGCCGCTGGTCCAGGGCGAGTTCATCGGCGCCGCCCGGCCGGGGGAACAGCCGCAGCCCCCACACCCGGGGCAGCAACGGCGGCAGCTGGGACCGCTTGGGCCAGGAGGCACCGCGGAACAGGGGCAGCCCCGCCTCCAGCGCCGAGCGCACGACCCGGAGGCGGACGTAGGCGTACCCCGGATCACGGTCCCGCCCCGTCGCCTGCGCCGGGATCGACGAGGTCGAGCGGCGGCCCCTCGGCAGGGCTCGCTGCGTCAACGAGTGTGCCGTCAGCACCCGCCGGTTCCGGCCCAGTGCCGGGGGCAGCGTGAGGTAGGCGAGCCGTACCAGACGCGGGTAGTGCTCGACGAGGGCGGCCTCCGCCTGGTCGACATCCACCACCGCCTCTCGGTCGCGGGAACGAGCGGGGCGCGGGGCGACATCCTGTGACTGCACGTTCAGCAGAACGAGCGAATGATGAGATGGTCACCTTGCCGCTCCGCTGGGGTGGGGCCGGGCGCCCAGTGGGGGCGCTGTCCGTCGGCGGGTGCGGGTGGTTCGTGGTTTCTCGCGCAGTTCCCCGCGCCCCTGAAAAGCGGCCGGGGCTGCGCCCCGTGCTTTTCAGGGGGAAGGGTGGGCCGCAGGCCCGTCCCTTCAGGGGCGCGGGGAACTGCGCGACCAGCCCCCAC
>NZ_LIRK01000882.1 GCF_001419765.1 Streptomyces torulosus | reverse complement strand
CGTTCTCCGTGTACGAGGTCCACCTGCCGTCGTGGCGCCCCGGCCTCACGTACCGCCAGCTCGCCGAGCAGCTCCCGGCGTACGTCAGGGACCTCGGGTTCACCCATGTCGAGCTGCTGCCCATCGCCGAGCACCCCTTCGGCGGCTCCTGGGGCTACCAGGTCACCGGGTTCTACGCGCCCACGGCCCGCCTCGGCGACCCGGACGACTTCAAGTACCTGGTCGACTCGCTGCACCGGGCCGGGATCGGTGTGCTGATGGACTGGGTGCCGGCGCACTTCCCGCGGGACGACTGGGCCCTGGCCGAGTTCGACGGGCGTCCGCTGTACGAGCACCAGGACCCGGCGCGGGCCGCGCACCCCGACTGGGGGACGCTGGAGTTCGACTACGGCCGCCGCGAGGTGCGCAACTTCCTCGTGGCGAACGCCCTGTTCTGGTGCGAGGAGTACCACATCGACGGGCTGCGCGTGGACGCCGTCGCCTCCATGCTCTACCTCGACTACTCGCGTGAGCCGGGCCAGTGGACGCCGAACGAGCACGGGGGCCGGGAGAACCTGGACGCCGTGTCCTTCCTGCAGGAGATGAACGCGACCGTGTACCGGAGGGTGCCGGGGGTCGTGACGATCGCGGAGGAGTCGACCGCGTGGGACGGCGTCACCCGCGCCACCCATCACGTCGGCCCCGGCGGCTTCGGCGGCCTCGGCTTCGGGCTGAAGTGGAACATGGGCTGGATGCACGACTCCCTCGGCTACATGACGAAGGAGCCGGTGCACCGCAAGCACCACCACAACGAGATGACGTTCTCGATGGTGTACGCGTACAGCGAGAACTACGTCCTGCCGATCTCGCACGACGAGGTCGTGCACGGCAAGCGTTCCCTGGTGTCGAAGATGCCGGGCGACTGGTGGCAGCAGCGCGCCAACCACCGCGCGTACCTGGGCTTCATGTGGGCGCACCCCGGCAAGCAGCTCCTCTTCATGGGGCAGGAGTTCGCGCAGGGCGCCGAGTGGTCGGAGGCGCACGGCCCGGACTGGTGGCTCCTCGACCCGGCGTACGGTGCCGAGGCGGACCACCGGGGGGTGCGCGACCTGGTCCGGGACCTCAACGCCGTGTACCGCGACACCCCTGCGCTCTGGCAGCGCGACACCGACCCGTCCGGCTTCTCCTGGATCACGGGTGACGCGGCCGAGGACAACGTCCTGGCGTTCCTGCGGCTCGACGCGGACGGCACGCCCCTGCTGGCCGTCTCCAACTTCAGCCCGGTGATCCGCCGGGACTACCGGCTGGGCGTCCCCGACGACGTCCCGGCGTGGCGGGAGGTCCTGAACACGGACGCGGCGTCGTACGGGGGGAGCGATGTCACGACACCGCACCCGGTGAAGTCGGAGCCGACACCGTGGCACGCCCGCGGGGCGAGCGTCCGCATCACGCTCCCACCCCTGGCGACGGTCTGGCTGCGCCCGGCGTAAGGGCGCCTTGTGGCTCGGGGCCGCGGGTGTGTGGGCGGCTGCGGCTGGTGGGGGCTGGTCGCGCAGTTCCCCGCGCCCCTGGAGGGACGGGCCTGCGGCCCGCCCTTCATCGGAAAAGCACGGGGCCGCAGGCCCCTGCTTTTCCAGGGGCGCGGGGAACTGCGCGAACGGCCCCCACCCACCCGCACCCGCCGAACCAACAGCGCGTCCCCGAGTTATCAGGCGCCGCGGGGCCGTTGGGAGCGCCAGAGCAGATACAGCGCGGAGGAGACGGCCGCGATACGCAGCACCCACGGCCAGGTCTCCGCGAGCGCGACGTTCATCTCGCCGCGGACGATGGGCTCCCCCCACCTCCCGTCGCTGCGTCCCCACAGCCACACGATGCCCCCGGCGGCCACCACTCCCGGCACGCCCAGCACCGCCCACTTGGACTCCGCGGGCGTCAACCGCCGTGACAGGTAGGCGATCAGCCAGCCGAGCCCCAGCGGCACGAGGCTCCCCATGACCGCTCCGGCGACCAGCAACGCGGCGGCCAGCAGCAACAGCGGGTTGCTCCATCCGCCGCCGGCCGGCCGCAGCCGGGGCAGTCGAAACCGCCGGCGGCCCGCCGGGACGTCCCCGGCCACCGTCTCGCCGTCGGCGCCCGCGGCCGCCTTCTCCACGGCGGGCGGCGCGGCGGCTCCCGCCGTCTTGCCCTCGTCCTTCGCGGGCGGCGGCGTGGAGATCCCCGAGCTGCTGAAGCCGCCG
>NZ_LIRK01000881.1 GCF_001419765.1 Streptomyces torulosus | reverse complement strand
ACCACGAACCACGAACCACGACCCACGAACCGTGAACGCAGGACGCGAACCGCGACCCACGAGCCGCTCAGCCCACCTTGTCGGTGACCTCCGCCGTCGCGCCCGCCTTCTGCCCCTTGATCTTCTCCTTGACCAGGGAGATACCGACGACGGCAGCCGCGACCAGCAGCGAGAGCAGCAGGATCTCCCGGTTGCCGTGCTCCGTGTCGGTGAGCATGTAGGCGAGGACGAAGAGGATCAGCCCGATCGTGGCCCACGTCAGATACGGGTACAGCCACATCTTCACGACGAGCTTCTCCGGGGTCTCCCGCTCGATGATCCTGCGCATCCGCAGCTGGGAGAAACAGATCACCAGCCACACGAACAGGGCGACCGCGCCGGAGGAGTTCACGAGGAACAGGAACACGCCCTCGGGGAAGAAGTAGTTGAAGATCACCGCGACGAACCCGAAGACCACCGACGCCAGGATCGCCGTCATCGGCACACCCCGCGACGTGGTCCGCCCGAACGACCGCGGCGCGTCCCCGCGCTCACCCAGGGAGAACGCCATCCGGGAGGCCGTGTAGAGGCCGGAGTTGAGACAGGACAGCACCGACGTCAACACGATGAAGTTCATGATCTGACCCGCGTGGGCGATTCCCAGCGAGTCCAGCGCGGCGACGTAGGAACCCTTCTCCTTGATCGAGGGGTCGTTCCACGGCAGCAGGGCGACCACGACGAAGATCGAACCCAGGTAGAAGACGCCGATACGCCAGATGATGCTGTTCGTCGACTTCGTGACGGCCTTCTGCGGGTTCTCCGTCTCCCCGGCGGCGAGCGTGGCGATCTCACTGCCCATGAACGAGAAGACCACCAGCAGCACGCCGATGAGGATGGCGCCGGGCCCGTTGGGCAGGAACCCGCCGTGGTCGGTCAGGTTCGCCAGGCCGGCCTTCTCGGCCTCCACACCCGGCAGCACGCCGAAGACGGCCAGCCCGCCCACGACGATGAACGCGGCGATCGCGACGACCTTGATGCTGGCGAACCAGAACTCGAACTCGCCGTACGAGGCCACCGAGACCAGGTTGGTGGCGGTCAGCACCACCATCACGATCAGGGCCCAGCCCCACTGCGGTACGGCCGGCATCCAGCCCTCCAGGATCACCGCGCCGGCGGTCGCCTCCACCGCGAGGACGACGACCCAGAAGAACCAGTACAGCCAGCCGATCGAGAACCCGGCCCAGCGGCCCAGCGCACGGTCGGCGTGCGCGGAGAACGACCCGGAGGTGGGGTTCGCCGCGGACATCTCACCGAGCATCCGCATGACCAGCACGACCATCGTGCCGACCAGGGCGTAGGACAGCAGGATGCCGGGACCGGCGGTCGCGATACCGGAACTCGACCCGACGAAGAGGCCCGCCCCGATCACACCTCCGATCGCGATCATCGACAGATGGCGGTTCTTGAGACCGGCGTGGAGGCCGGGGGAGGGGGGAGAGGAGGAGCCTGGGGTGCCGGTGTCGGACGGCAGAGTCGGCTGCGACGTCATGGGGGGAGTTTCCTTTGCGCCGTTGTGGGGACTTCCGTGCGTCTGCCCACGCATTCCCCGGTGACTCTCGTCAGAGCGGGACACGAGAGGCGGCGGGGGGCACTGCGTGAGCCTCCGTAAAGATCGGTCCAGTGAATCGGAGGTGAAAGGAATCCTGAACCTTTGAATCCAGATCGTTACTTGAGGTTTACTTGAGGTTCCGTGGCGTGGCTCACGCTTTTCAGGCGCCGGGCCCCCATCGCGCCCCGACGAAACAGGCGTGTCACACTCGGACCATGCGCGTCTACCTCGGCTCCGATCACGCCGGATACGAACTCAAGAACCACCTCGTCGAGTGGCTGAAGGCCGCCGGTCACGAGGCCGTCGACTGCGGTCCCCACATCTACGACGCCCAGGACGACTACCCGCCGTTCTGCCTCCGCGCGGCGGAGCGCACGGCCGCCGACCCCGGCTCCCTGGGCATCGTCATCGGCGGATCCGGCAACGGGGAGCAGATCGCCGCGAACAAGGTGGCCGGCGTGCGGGCCGCGCTCGCGTGGAGCGCCGAGACGGCCGCGCTGGGCCGCGAGCACAACAACGCGAACGTCGTGGCCGTCGGGGCACGGATGCACTCGCAGGACGACGCGACCAAGTTCGTCGAGACGTTCCTCAACACGCCGTTCTCCGGCGACGAGCGTCACATCCGCCGCATCGACATGCTCGCGGCGTACGAGACGACGGGCGACCTCCCCCCGATCCCGGCGCACCACCCCCAGCCGTAGGACGCCTGACAACTCGTGGGCGCGGGTTCGTCGGCGACCGCGGGTCCGTCGTGGCCGCTCGCGCAGTTCCCCGCGCCCCTGAAAAGCGCCCGGGGCCGCGCCCCATGCCTTTCAGGATGAAGGGCGGGCCGAAGGCCCGTTCCCTTCAGGGGCGC
>NZ_LIRK01000880.1 GCF_001419765.1 Streptomyces torulosus | reverse complement strand
CGTCACGCCGTCACGCCGTCACGCCGTCATCATCAGCAGCATCGTCGCCATCGAGCCGCCCATGCCGATATGACCGGCCAGGCGGGCGTTCGACGCCGAGAGCACCGCCGGAGTACGGGCGGCGCGGCGGTGACGGGCCCTCGGAGCGGGCGCATCGGGCGGCGCGACCGGGCCGCGCAGATGGGCCCGTACGGCCAGGGCCACGAAGAACACGAAGTAGGCGGCCAGCGCCCAGAAGGCGGCGCGCCACAGGACGGCGGAGCCCGAGGACGCGGCGGCCTCGGTCACCCCGTGCCCGCCGCCCACGCCCTGCATGCCGGCCATCGCCCCGTGCCCGTGTCCGTGTCCGGAGGCGCCCAGGGCGAGGGTCGGCCCGGTGCTCTCGCCAGGCATGGCCAGGGTCATGAGCACCATGGCGGCGCTGCCGATCACGAGATGCGCCCCGTGCCCCAGCTGCCGTATCCCGCCCCGCCTGACGTGCCGTACGGAGAGGGCCACGCCCCCGAGGCAGAACAGGGCGAAGACCGCCGCCCACCACAGGCCGTACGTGCCGTAGTGGAGGGCCGTCGGGGGCGCCGCCATCACGGCCATGCCCGCGCCCATGGCGACCTCGGCTCCCGCCTCGAACCGGGCCCAGCCGTCGACCAGCGCCATCCGGACGAGGTTCCCGAGGGCTGCCCCCGCTCCCAGCACCACCAGCGTCCAGCCCAGAAGGTGTCCCGTCACATCGCCACCACCGCTCGTCGACCACTACGTATCTCCTTAGTACGTGAGGGGCGGCGATCCGACTCAGCGGGGAAGTGGGACTACGTGACGGATGGGGCCGACGCGGGACGCCCACCCCCTCGCCATATACCCCCCAGGGGTATAGTGTGCGGAGTGTCGAGGACGGATCACCACGGACGAGGACGGGGATGACAGGTCATGGACCACAGCGCTCACCATGACGGCGGCGCGCACGGCCACGCCGCGCACGAGGGACACGAAGGGCACGCCGATCACTCGATGGCCCCCGGCGGGCACGGCGGAGCGTCCTGGGGCATGGCGGTGAAAGCGACGCTGCACTGCCTGACCGGGTGCGCCATCGGGGAGATCCTCGGGATGGTCGTCGGCACGGCCCTGCGGTGGGGCAACGCGCCGACGATGGTGCTGGCCATCGCCCTCGCGTTCGTCTTCGGGTACTCCTTCACCCTGTTCGCGGTACGCCGCGCGGGCCTGGACCTGCGGGGCGCGATCAAGGTGGCGCTGGCCGCCGACACCGTCTCGATCGCCGTGATGGAGCTGGTCGACAACGCGATCATCGCCCTGACTCCGGGAGCGATGGACGCCCACCTCTCCGACGGGCTGTTCTGGTCGGCGCTCCTCGGCGGGTTCGCGGTCGCGTTCCTGATCACCACGCCGGTCAACAAGTGGATGATCGGCCGCGGCAAGGGCCACGCCGTCGTCCACGCCTACCACTGACTCCCCCTTCCGCCGCCGTCCGCCCCCTCGGGCCGCCCCGGCGGCCCGAGGGGGCGCGGCCGGAGCCGAACGGGTGGTCAAGGGAGGTCGCGGGCAGCCGGGTTCACCCGGCTGAGCGCCTTGAGTGGTGGCGAGCGGAAAACCGACTGACGGTTGATCACGTCAAGGCCGGGTCCCTTCAGCTGACGAAGCACCAGCTGCCCGGTCATGGCGGAAGGACCATCAAATGCGTTCAGCCCGCATGCTTTTTGCGACAGCGGCGGCCACGGCCGTCCTCGCCATCACCGCCCCCGGCGCCTACGCCGACGGGAACGAGTGGGACCGCGAGGACCATGGGTACAGCAAGGAGCACCACAAGGACGGCAGGCACGACGGCCCCCGCGGCGGCGTTCACACCGGTGGCGGCGCCCTGACCGCGGCCCAGAACGACGAGTGGACCTCCGAGGACAAGGCAGAGAAGTCCTGGGGCGACGAGGACAAGCAGAAGGCCGGAGGTCACGAGGAGAGCGGCTACGGCGACCACGGCAAGGAGTCGTGGAAGGACAGCGGTGACAAGGAGTCCTGGAAGGGCGACCACGACAAGGGCGGCTGGAAGGGCGACCACGACAAGNNACCGGCCATGACCGCCGGCGGGCTGGCGGTCCTCGCGGTCGCGGGCACCGGCATGTACGCCCTGCGCCGCAAGAACATCGGCGGAAGCGCGGCCTGATCCATGCCCGGCGCGATATCCGGCCCGATAGCGGCCGCGGCCGTCACACCGTACATCGTGTGGCGGCCCGGCCGCCCGGCTCCCGTCCCCCGCCCCGCCCGTTCCGCTGCCGTGCCTTGTGAGGTGGTGTCCAATGGCAGCCCATCCCTCCTATCCCGGCGGCACCGGTCCGGGACCGACCCGCCGCGGGAACCGACCGAACGTGACCGTACTGGTCGCCCTGGGCCTGCTGATCGTCTCCCTGATCCTGTTCGGCCGCGAGGGCTCCTCGCCCGACGCCTCCCCACCGCCGGGCGCCCGGCACGCCCCGGACAGCAGGGGCCGGGCGACCGGCGGTTCAGCGCACGTCGACGT
>NZ_LIRK01000088.1 GCF_001419765.1 Streptomyces torulosus | reverse complement strand
CGCCCCTTCCGCTCAGGCGGACTCCCCGGCCCCCTCCGCCTCCCACTCGGCCAACGCCAGCAACTGCTCCGGCGTGACCCCGTCAGGAATCGGCACGGGCGCGGGCGTCCGGATCGGCGGCTGCCAGCCCTCCACCGGGTCCCACCGTCGTACGACCTTCGCGGGCGCCCCCGCCACCACCGAGCGGTCCGGAACCTCGCCCCGGACGACCGCTCCGGCGGCCACCACCACGTTGCGCCCTATCCGCGCCCCCGGCAGGATCACCGCGCCGGTGCCGATCCAGCAGCCGGGCCCGATCGACACGGGGTCCATCCGCGGCCACTGCTTGCCGATCGGCTCGTGCGGGTCGTCGTACGAGTGGTTCGTGGACGTCACGTACACATACGGCCCGAAGTAGCAGTCGCTGCCGATGGTCACGCTGGTGTCGGCGATGACATGGCTGCCCCGGCCGAGGACGACGCCGTCGCCGATGCGCAGGATGGGCTCCGCGCCGAGGTCGAGGTCGGGCATCAGCCCGGCGGTCAGCGTGACCTGTTCGCCGATGATGCAGTGGGAGCCCAGGTGGATCCACGGCTCGCCGAAGACCGTGCCGAGCGGGAAGGCCAGTCTGGTACCGGTTCCCATCGCGCCGAACCGGAAGCGGCCGGGGTGCTCGGCCGTCACCGCCCCCGTGCGCTGCACCCACTCCCAGCCCGCGTGGACGGCGCGCTGCACCGCGCGACGCCGCCATGACGAGAACGTGTTCCTGCTTCTGGGCACCCGCTCACCGTACTCACCGGTCGGCTTCCGGACCGTGTCGTTCGACTGTGATCTTCACCCCACGCGACGCCGTGCCCATGGCTTACGGTGCGGAGGGAGACTGATCCATCACCAGGAGGCGGCAATGAATCGGCAGCGGGCCCTGATCACGGTGTTCGGCGGCAAGAAGCCGGACNNCGTCGGCGGTGATCGGCGACGTGACGCTGGGCGCCGGGTCCAGCGTCTGGTACGGCGCGGTGCTGCGGGCCGAGTTCGAGCCGATCGTGGTGGGGGCCGGGAGCAATGTGCAGGACAACTGCACGCTCCATGTCGACCCCGGTTTCCCGATCTCGATCGGCGAGCGCGTCTCGATCGGGCACAACGCCGTCGTGCACGGGGCGACCGTCGAGGACGACTGCCTGATCGGGATGGGCGCCACCGTGCTGAACGGCGCGGTGATCGGAGCGGGCTCCCTCGTCGCGGCGCAGGCGCTGGTGCCGCAGGGGATGCGGGTGCCGCCCGGTTCGCTGGTCGCGGGGGTGCCGGCGAAGGTCAAGCGCCCCCTCACCGAGGAGGAGCGCGAGGGCGTCACGCTGAACGGCACGCACTACACCGAGCTGGCGCAGGCCCACCGGGCCGCGCAGGAGGAGTACGGCGCCTGAGACGACAGGGGGCCGCGCCACCGGTCGGCGGCGCGGCCCCTGCCTGTCGGCACAGCCCGCGTATCTGCCCGTGCTCTGCCCCTGCTCCCTCGGGCCCGGGGCCTCAGTCCGCGGCGGGGACCAGTTCCGTCTCGCCGGCCTCGGCCTTCTCCGCCGCCTTCTTCGCCTTGCGCTTGATCACCAGCATCGACGTCACGCCGATCAGCACGGCCAGCACCAGGCCCAGCCACGAGAAGCGCTTGAGCCACGCCTCGGCCACCACGCCGACGTAGTAGATGACGGCGGTGGTGCCGCCGGCCCAGAGGATGCCGCCGAGCACGTTGGCGGTGAGGAAGCGCCAGTACGGCATCTGCAGGACACCGGCGAGGGGGCCGGCGAAGATCCGCAGCAGGGCGATGAAGCGGCCGAAGAAGACCGCCCACATGCCCCAGCGGTCGAAGGACCGCTCGGCGACCGCGATATTGCTCTCGCTGAAGTGCTTGGGGAATCTCCGGCCGAGCTTGGCCAGCAGCGGACGCCCGCCCTTGCGGCCGATGGCGTAGCCGATCGAGTCGCCGATGATCGCGCCGGCCGTGGCGCAGGCGCCGAGGACGACCGGGTTGATCTCGCCGTGCTGGGACGCGAGCAGCGCGGAGGAGACCAGGATGATCTCACCCGGCAGGGGGATACCCAGGCTCTCCAGACCGATGACCAGCCCCACCAGCAGATAGATGCTGAGCGGTGGCACCGTTTCGAGCCACTCCTGGACGTGCAAAGCCGCTTCCTCCCATGCGTCCGGTTCTCGGACCCGCGGCGCGCGCTCATGGTGGAGCGCGCGCCGGGGCAGCCTACCTGCTTACTGTGACGGCGGCGGAGCCCGGCAGGTTGTCCCACAGGTCGCACGCGTGCTCCCCGTGCACGGTCCGGCTGAGCCCGTTTCCGCCCTGCGCGGCGGCCCTGAGGGTCAGCACCTGGTCACCTCCGGCCGGGACGGCGGGCTGACCGGCGGCCCTCGGCAGCCCGTCGCGGATGAAGGAGCCCCAGTAGTCGGTCATCTGGCGCGCCAGTGCCCGCTGCCCGGCGTCCAGCGGGCTGTCCTGACCGAAGTGCCGGAAGAGGTACTGCACCTCGTTGACGTGGGTCGCGCCGAAGGCGAAGTCGGTGCCCAGGTTGCGCAGCGAGGCGAAGGGCGGGGAGGTCCGGTCGGCGAACTCGTACGCGTACACCGGCCCGCGCCCGGCGAGGACCTCGTTCAGCCGCAGCGCGGGGCAGGCGAAGCCCTGGTCGCCCTGGGCGGTGCCGTACGCGATGGTCGGCGAGGGGTGGTCCGTGAGCGGGTAGCGGTCGAGGACGCGGTCGCCGTAGGCGGCCCGCATGACCGTCGGGTACTGCTCCGCGGTGAGCGGGGTGCCGGCCGCGTCGAAGCGGGCGAACGCGAAGAGGCGGCCCTCGTCCTGGTTGGCGCCGTTGAGGACGGGCACCCGGGCGGCCGCCCCCTTCCGGAACGCCTCGAAGGGCTGGACGGGCAGGAAGGCGCCGCCGGCGACGGGCCCCCAGTTCAGGCCGGCCTGGGCGGCGAGGATCTCGGCGGCGGTCTTCCCGCGCAGGCACGCCGTGTCCGCGCAGCCGAGTCGCGTCATGAACGTCCTGCCCTGGGCGACCGCCGACTCGTGCGTGCGGGCCGAGCAGTCGCCGTACGCGCCGCTCTGCACGATGCCGGCGCGGAACAGGCCCCGGGAGGTGGGTGAGGCCAGCTGGGTGCAGACGGAGCGGCCGCCCGCGGACTCGCCCGCGATGGTGACGCGGCCCGGATCGCCGCCGAAGCGGCCGATGTTGGCGCGCACCCAGCGCAGCGCGGCCTGCTGGTCGAGCATGCCGAAGTTGCCGGAGACGCCGTCGCTCGCCTCTTTGTCGAGGGCGTCGGTGGCGAGGAAGCCCATGGCGCCGAGGCGGTAGTTGACGGTCACGACGACCGTGCCGGTACGCCGTGCGAAGGCGTCCGGTACGACGTCCTCGCCGGCGCCGGCGGTGAGACCGCCGCCGTGCAGCCAGACCATGACCGGGCGGCGGGTGGTGCCCTGCGGTGTGTACACGTTGAGGGCCAGACAGTCCTCGGTATGACTGGGCCGCTCGTAGCCGGGGTCCCAACTAGCCGTCTGGGCGCATCTGTTGCCGAACGCGCCGGCCTCGCGTACCCCCTGCCAGGGGGGCACCGGCCGGGGCTCGGTCCAGCGGAGGTCGCCGACGGGCTGCCGGGCGTAGGGGATGCCGAGGAACTGCCGCCCCTCGGCCGTGGTCTGCCCGCGTACCCAGCCGGCGTCGGTACGGACGACGGTCGGTTCTGAGGGGGTCGCGGCCTGGGCCGGGGCGGGTGCCAGGAGGGTGGCGGCGAGGGCGGTCGCTCCCACCGCCAGCCGCCATAAGCGTGCGGAACTCCGGGACACGGTGTCGTGCATGAGCCTCACTCCTTCGTGCAGGCGTCGTGGTGGACCACGTGTGCGCGTGTCGGCGGGGAACCTAGGGCCGTCAGTGACTCGTGTCAATGAGCTGCGCGAAGGAGCCCTCGCCGGTCGGCCGGGACGGCGGACGGCGAGGGTGACGGGAGCGGACCGGGTCAGCCGTTGGGGCGCAGGGTCCAGATGACGGTCATCTCGCCGGTGACGGCACCGTCCGCGCGTCGGATGGCGACGGAGACGGGGAACTCGGGGCGCTCCCCGGCGTCGAGCTCGGCGACGACCTCGGAGGCGGGACGGCCGAGGGTGGCGGTGGCCGTGACCTCGCCCATGGCGAGCTTCTTGTACGCGATCTCGGCGCTGACCGCGAGGGGCACGGCACGCGAGAGCTGGTCGCCGAAGGCGGCGAGGACGATCGCCCCGCTCGCCGACTCGCCCAGCGTGAACATCGCGCCGGCGTGCGGCCCGCCGACGTGGTTGTGGAAGTCGCTCCGGTCCGGCAGCGCCACCACGGCCTTCTCCGGCGTGGTCTCCAGGAACTCCAGGTTCAGCGTCCTGGCCATCGGCACCGTGGCGGCGAGCATCTCGCCGATCGACATCTGGTCTGCGCTCATGCCGCGATGTTACCCACGAGTAGGAACCTCTGACCAGGGGTGCCGCGGTGTGGTCAGCGCAACAGAACCCGGCCGCGCCCTGATCCCTCACGAACTCTCCACCTGACCAGTACATGCCTGGGGGCGCACGGTGACGGAACCGTGGCACGGGCTCACTACTGTTGCCGGGCATGTGGCCAGGACAGCAGCAGCCGCCCGGGGGCGAGCAGAATCCGCAGCAGAACCCGTACCAGCAGCCGGGGTACCAGCAGCCGAATCCCTACCAGCAGCCCGGCCATCAGCAGCCGACCGCGCAGGGACCGTACGGGCAGCAGTGGGGCACGCCGGCGTCGGCGGGCGCGCCGGAGCCGCCCGGCAAGAGCGGCGACCGGACCAAGCTCATCGCCGTCGTGACGGCCGCGGCCGTGGTCGTGGCCGCCGGGGTGACCGGGTTCCTCGTCCTCGGCGGCGACAAGGACGAGGAGGCGAAAGGCGGCGGCAAGGGCGGGAAGGCCTCTGCGAGCGCCTCCCAGGACCCGAGTCCCTCCGCCTCGGCCGACGACGGCCGCAGCGCGGACGGCCCCAAGCCGACCGTCGAGGGCTGGAAGGTCGTCGTCAACCCCAAGTGGGGCACGGCCTTCGACGTCCCGGCGGACTGGGAGGTCGCGTCGCCGACCACCGTCACCGGCTTCGAGGACGCCAAGGGCGACGTCGGGGACCCGCCCCTCATCACCATCTCGGCACCGGCGTTCCTCAAGTCCGAGTGGTGCACCTCGGACGACGACAAGGACGGCCGCGAGGACCACACCGAGCTCGCCGGCGCGGGCACCAAGGGCGCGAACGGCGCCAAGGACACCGACGAGATCGCCCTCAACCAGGTGCCCTGGTACGTGTACGGCGGCTACACGCAGCCCGACCGCAAGAGCCTCACCGTCGACAAGAAGGCACAGCCGTACACGACGGCCTCCGGGGTGGAGGGCAGTGTCGCCTGGGCCCGCTCCAAGAACACGCCGCAGAAGGGCAAGTGCGCCAGCGACGGCAAGGCCGTGACCTTCGGGTTCAAGAACTCCGCGGGCGACTATGTGGCGTGGAGCCTGTTCGGTGCCACCGGTGTCGACGACGAACTCCCGGACGCGACCATCGAGAAGATCCTGAGCACGGTCCGGCTGTACGGCGAACCCACGGGCGGCTGACGACCGTGGGGCGGGGGCTGGCGTGGCACCCCCGCCCCCGGCACATCTATGGTTACGAGCCATGTGGCCAGGACAGCAGCAGCCGCCCGGGGGCGAGCAGAACCCGCAGCAACCGAACCCGTACCAGCAACCCGGGTACGGCCAGCCGGGACAGACGGGGCACCAACAGCCGGTGTACCAGCAGCCCGGGTACCAGCAGCCGAACCCGTACCAGCAGCCCGGGTACCAGTCGACGGGTCAGCAACCGCAGTACGGGCAGCAGCCCCAGTGGGGTGCCCC
Source organism: Streptomyces torulosus (assembly GCF_001419765.1). GTDB lineage: Bacteria > Actinomycetota > Actinomycetes > Streptomycetales > Streptomycetaceae > Streptomyces > Streptomyces torulosus. Next base: position 8,780 of record NZ_LIRK01000088.1, on the reverse strand, counting down.
GTCCCCGGTGGGTGCGCCGGAACCGCCGGGCGGAGGCGGCGGCAACCGGACCAAGCTCATCGCGATCGTGGCGGCCACGGCGGTCGTCGTGGCCGCCGGTGTGACCGGATTCCTGGTCCTCGGCGGCGACGAGGACGGCAAGATCGAGGCGAAGGACGACCCCAAGCCGTCGGTCTCGCCCACGCCGACCGCCTCGGAGAGCCAGGACAACCCGCGCGGTGAGGACGCCGGCGCGCAGCCGACCGTCGAGGGCTGGAAGGTCGTCGTCAACCCGAAGTGGGGCACGGCCTTCGACGTACCCCCGGACTGGGACGTCAAGACGCCCGGCACCTTCATCGGCTTCGACGACAACTCGAAGGACGACACCTCCGTCATCATCGGCATGTCGGCGCCCGCCATCCTCAAGGAGAAGTGGTGTGTCTCCGACGCCAACAAGGACGGCTACAAGGAGGAGACGTCCCTCGCCGCCGTCGGCACCAAGGGGCAGCAGGGCGCGAAGAACACCGACGACATCGCCCGCAACGACTCGGCGTGGTGGGTCTTCGGCGGGTACACCGACCAGAAGGACTCCTCGAAGAAGCTGATGAAGGTCGGCAAGCCCGAGCCGTACACGACGGCGTCGGGTGTCGAGGGCAGTGTCGCGACCACCTCCTCGACCGGTGTCCCCAAGAAGGGCAAGTGCGACACCGACGGCAAGGCGACCACATTCGCCTTCAAGAACTCCAAGGATGACTACGTCTCCTGGACGTTCCACGGCGCCAAGGGCGTCGACGACGAGGTGCCGGACGCGACGGTGCAGAAGATCCTCAGCACGGTACGGCTGTACGGCGAGCCCACGGGCGGCTGAGCGCGACACCGGGTACGGGGGCCGGCGGGTGCCGGCCCCCGAGGCGGCCGAGCCACCCCGTCCCGGTGGCCTGATCTGGCCATACGCCATGCGGAAACGGTTTGGCAAGCACTGCCGGGGGCGGCGATAGTCGGCCGGTGACCACTCCCGCCGCCTTCCGCCGCCGGCCCGCCTGGGCGGGCCGCAACTACACGATGCTGACGGCCGCCGCGGTCGTCACCAACCTGGGCAGCCACGGCGCCCTCATCGCGGCCGCGTTCGCGGTCCTGGAGTCGGGCGGCGACGGCGGGGACGTGGGTCTGGTCGCGGCGGCGCGCACCTTGCCGCTGGTGCTGTTCCTGCTGATCGGCGGCGCGGTCGCGGACCGGCTGCCGCGGCACCGGGTGATGGTCGCCGCGAACACCCTCAACTGCCTCTCCCAGGCCGTCTTCGCGGTGCTGGTGCTCACCGGGGAGGCCCGGCTGTGGCAGATGATGCTGCTGTCCGCCCTCGGCGGCACCGGGCAGGCGTTCTTCAACCCGGCGGCCGAGGGCATGCTGCTCTCCTCGGTCACCGCCGAGCAGGCGGGGCGGGCCTTCGCCCTGTTCCGGTTCGCCTCGCAGGGCGCGACCATGACCGGCGCGGCCGTCGGGGGTGCGCTCGTCGCGGTGATCGGCCCCGGCTGGGTGCTCGCCGTCGACGCGGCCGCGTTCGCGATCGCCGGGGCCATGCGCGCCTTCCTCGACGTGAGCCACATACCGGACCGCGAGCCGGGCCACGGCATGCTCGCCGATCTCCGCGACGGCTGGCGGGAGTTCGTCGGCCGGCCCTGGCTGTGGGCGATCGTCGTGCAGTTCTCCCTCGTCAACGCGGTCATCGTCGCCGCCGACGCAGTCTACGGCCCCCAGGTGGCCCGCGACCATCTGGGCGGTGCGGGCCCCTGGGGTCTGGCGCTGGCGTTGTTCGGGGCCGGCAACGCCGTCGGGGCGCTGCTGATGACCCGTTGGAAACCGCGCCGGCTGCTCCTGGTGGGTGTGCTGTGCGTCTTCCCGTTCGCTCTGCCGTCCGCGGCGCTCGCCGTGCCCGCGCCGATCGCCGTGCTGTGCGTGACGATGTTCGTCGGGGGCATGTCGATCGAGGTGTTCGGCGTCTCCTGGATGACGGCGCTGCACCAGGAGATCCCCGAGGAGAAGCTGTCGCGCGTCTCGGCGTACGACTGGTTCGGCTCGGTCTCGATGGTGCCGCTGGCCGCCGCGCTGGCGGGGCCCGCGGAGAGCGCCTTCGGCCGTCCGGCGGCCCTGTGGGGCTGTGCCGGGCTGTGCGTCGCGGCCACGGCGGCGGTGCTGTGCATCCGGGACGTGCGGACGCTGACCCTGCGGAGCGCCGAGCCCGTCGCCGTGGGCGAGCCGGGCGCCGAGCCCGTGTCAGCCGATGCCGAAGGCGCCGTCGGGCGGCTCGGGTGACGGCACCGCGTCCTCCTCGCCGACGGGCGCGGCACCGCCGATGAAGTCGCGCAGCGCCGCCCCGTGCTCGACCCGTGCGGGGAAGGTGTCACCTGCGGTGCGCCGGGCGAGTGCGGCGACGTCGAGCGGCCGCTGGGAGGCGAGCAGCACGGCGTTGCCGAACCTCCGGCCGCGCAGCACCCCGGGTTCGGCGATCAGCACCAGCTCCTCGAACACGGTGCCCAGCGTCGCCAGTTGGGACCGCAGGAAGGCGAAGGGCGCGGCGTCGGCGAGGTTCGCGAGGTAGACGCCGTCCGCCCGCAGGACCCGTGCGGCGGCCCGCGCGTACCCCTCGGTCGTCAGATGCGCGGGCACGCGCGAGCCGCCGAAGACGTCCGCGACGATGACGTCGGCGGAGCCGGTGGGAGCGCCTTCGAGCCATTTCCTGGCGTCGGCGCCGTGCAGCGCGATCCCGGCGTCCGCCGGCAGCGGCAGCTGCTCCACGACGAGGTCCAGCAGCCCCCGGTCGTACTCGACGACGTCCTGCCGGGACCCCGGGCGGGTGGCGGCCACGTAGCGGGGCAGGGTGAGCGCGCCCCCGCCAAGGTGCAGCACGTCGAGCGGCCGCCCCGGCTCCGCCACGGTGTCCAGCGCGTGCCCGAGCCGCCGCGCGTACTCGAACTCCAGGTGCGTGGGCTCGTCCAGGTCGACGTACGACTGCGGGGCCCCGTCCACCGTCAGCAGCCAGGCCCGCTCCCGGTCGACGTCGGGCATGAGCTTGGCGGTGCCCCGGTCGATGACACGGGAGACGGGTATGGCTTCGTTCACGGGACCCATTCTGCCGGGCGCGGAGCCGGTCGAGGGACCGTCGGAGCGCCGCCGGAAAAGGGTTCGAGGGACCACGCGACCGACCGTAAAGGGGTGTGTGGGGAACCGCGCGACCGGCCACGACGGCCCGCGGTCCCCCACGCTCCTTGCCCCGACTAGCGGACGGCCGTGACGGTCCCCGCCCCCACGGTGCGGCCGCCCTCACGGATCGCGAACCCGAGACCGGGCTCCAACGGAACGTCCCGTCCCAGCTCCACGCTCATCGTGACCCGGTCGCCCGGCCGGGCGACGGCCGCCTCCCCGAGGTCGACGTCGCCGACCACGTCCGCGGTGCGGATGTAGAACTGCGGCCGGTACCCGCTGGACACCGGCGTCGTACGGCCTCCCTCCTTCGCCGAGAGCACATACACCTGCGCGGTGAAGTGCCGGCTGGGTACGACACTTCCCGGCGCGGCCACCACGTGTCCGCGCCGGACGGTGTCCCGCGCCACCCCGCGCAGCAGCAGCGCCACGTTGTCCCCGGCCTGCGCCTCCGCCATGGGCTTGCCGAAGGTCTCCAGACCGGTGACGACCGTCTCGACGTCCGCGCCGAGCACCTCGACCCGGTCGCCGACCCGGATGGTGCCCCGCTCGACGGCACCGGTGACGACGGTCCCCCGTCCGGTGATCGTCAGGACGTTCTCCACGGACAGCAGGAACGGCGCGTCCAGATACCGCTCGGGCATCGGGACATAGGTGTCCACCGCGTCGAGCAGCGCCTCGATGGACGCCGTCCAGCGTGGGTCCCCTTCGAGGGCCCTGAGCCCGGAGACCCGTACGACGGGGACGGAGTCGCCACCGTAGCCGTGCGCGGTGAGCAACTCGCGCACCTCCAGCTCGACGAGGTCCGTCAGTTCCTCGTCACCCGCGTCGGCCTTGTTGAGCGCCACCACGATGTGGTTGACGCCCACCTGCCGGGCGAGCAGGACGTGCTCGGCGGTCTGGGGCATGATCCCGTCGAGCGCGGAGACGACGAGGATCGCCCCGTCGAGCTGCGCGGCACCGGTGACCATGTTCTTGACGTAGTCGGCGTGTCCGGGCATGTCGACGTGCGCGTAGTGCCGGGTGTCGGTCTCGTACTCGACGTGCGCGATGTTGATGGTGATGCCGCGCGCCGCCTCCTCGGGGGCGCGGTCGATACGGTCGAACGGCACGAACGTGCCGGCCCCGCGCTCGGCGAGGACCTTGGTGATGGCGGCGGTCAGGGTGGTCTTGCCGTGGTCGACGTGGCCCATCGTGCCGATGTTGAGGTGCGGTTTCGTGCGGACGTAAGCGGTCTTGGACATGGCGATACCTCGAAGCCTCTTCAGCGGTACTGAGTGATGGCCCCGGCGCCGTGAGGGCGTGGCCGGGACGGGGACCCCGAGAATTCGCCGACCCTCCCCCTGCGGGGTCCGCCGGAATCTCCGGGAAGGGTCAGCTTCGGGCGCCGTCTGCGGCGGCCACGACGATCAGAAGGGCAGCCTTCGGCGCATCTGCGTCTACCGCGGACGCTGCGAGAACGAAGGCGTACCGGAACATGGGGCGATCCTCGCCGACGCGTCGGTCCGCGTCGAATGGTTTTCCGGGAGGGCGAGTTCGGGAACCGGGCCGAAGAGAGATGCTTCACAGGTCGGGGGCCGGCTGAACGCGGGCCGGGCGGTGCCCGTGCTCCCGAAGACGCAGGCCGCGCGGTGTACGGTCCCCGGCCCGGCGCCCGGTGGCGGATGCCCGAGGGCGCTGTCGTTCCGGTTCCTGTGACCGTGGTGAGACGTCCCGTAGGGCGTACACACACATCGGTCGGTTACCGTCGACGAATGCTCGATGCCACCACCCGCTCTGGGGGCACCGCCTCGGTCCTTCCCCGGACCGCCGCCACGGAGCTCGCCGTCGCCGCACCCGCAGCCGTCCCCGCCGTCTCGCCGAACGGCGCCGCCCGCTGGGGCAGAGCCCTGCTCTCGCCGTGGGCGCGGTTCTCGCTGCTGCTGGCGCTGCTCGCCGGCGCCGTGGTGACCGTGCTGCTGTTCGAGCCGCAGCGGCTGCTGGCCGACGGCTGGCCGCCCCAGCTGAGCGGCGGCACCGCGACCGTGGTGTTCGCGGTGGCGTACGGGCTGTGCACGGTGGCGTTCGTGCCCCGGCCGATCCTCAACATCGCGGCGGGCGCCCTCTTCGGCTCGCAACTGGGGCTGGCCTCCGCGCTCGCGGGAACGGTCCTCGGGGCGGGGCTCGCCTTCGCGCTGGGCCGGATGCTCGGGCAGGACGCGCTGCGGCCGCTGCTGCGGCACCGCTGGCTGAAGTCGGCGGACGGCCAGCTCAGCCGTCACGGTTTCCGTTCGATGCTGGCGGCCCGCCTCTTCCCCGGGGTGCCGTTCTGGGCGGCGAACTACTGCGCCTCCGTCTCCCGCATGGGCTATCTGCCGTTCCTGCTGGCCACCGCCCTCGGCTCCATCCCCAACACCGCTGCCTACGCCGTCGCGGGCGCCCGCGCCTCGGCCCCGACGTCCCCGGCCTTCCTGCTCGCGATGGCGTGCATCGCGCTCCCGGCGCTGCTGGGCGCGGCCCTGGCCTGGCGCAAGCGCCACCACCTGCGGGCCCGCTGACACCGGCGGGCGGGACGGGCTCGAAGGGGCCGTCCTGCGGCTTCCGCGCCTACCGGAAGCCGAGGTGGGGGTCGGTGTCGGCCAACTCCGCGCTCGCGGCCCACAGGGCGGCGGCGACCTCCGCATCGGTCATGTGCGAGGGCACGGGCTCACGCCGTGGTGTGCCCCGCAGGCCGAAGACCCTCGGCCCCCACAACTGCCCTCCCCGCACCTCCGCGTCCAGCACGGCACGGACGACGGGCCATGCCCCGGCGTCCTTGCCCTGCACCAGGAGCCCGGCGGGCAGGGCGCGCAGCCGCTCGCCGGGGGGTGTCACGCGTATCGGCGGGCGTGACGGGGTGAGGGAGTCCAGCGCGCCGCCGGGGTGGGCCACCACGCTGAGCACCGTGCTGCCGACGGCGCGGAGGTGGCGATCGAGTGCGAAGCCGAAGCACATCTGCGCCAGCTTCGAGCGGCCGTAGGTGCGCTTGGGCCGGTAGTCCCGGGTCGACTGGAGGTCGCCCAGGTCCAGTCGCTCGGATCGTGCCGCGAAGCTTCCCACCGTCACGATGCGGCCCGCAGACGCCGCGGACAGGAGGGGGGCCAACCACCGGGTGAGCGCGAAGTGGCCGAGGTGGTTGGTGCCGAACATCAGCTCGTGGCCGTCCGCGGTCTCCCGGCGCGGCGGGTCGTCGAGCGCGACCCCCGCGTTGTGCACCACCGCGTCGAGATGTCGGAGGTCCAGCCCGTCCACGGCGGTTCTCAGGGACGACAGGTCGGCGAGGTCCAGTGGGAGGTGTCGCAGACGCGCGCCGGGGACGCGCGCGCGGATCGAGGCCATGGCGGCGTCGGCCTTCGCGGGGTCCCGGCTGCCCAGCACCACCACGGCGCCGGTCGCGGCGAGCTGCTCCGCGACGAAGTAGCCGATCCCGGCGTTGCCTCCGGTGACCAGGACGTTCCTGCCCTCGGCGGACGGCAGCCGGTGAACGTCCCACGGTCGGCTCCGGGACAGGGATACGGAAGACACGATGACAGCTCCAAGCGCTCGGCGGCGGCGTGCTCATGGGGAGCACCGACCCGCCCAAGGTCGCAACCCCCGCCGACACACCGCTGACAGAGCACGGCCACCGCCGACAGACCTCCGACACCCCTCCGAACACCGCCAGTCACGGCACCGTTCCGAGGAACGCGAGCTCCGACACCGCCCCGAGGGCTGCGAGGACCCGCCTTATTCGGTGGCGCTTTCCCACTCGCCTCGGACAATGCGTTCATGCATATCCGTGCGGTGCGCCAGGACGAACTGCCCCTACTCCAGGACATCGAGAAGGCCGCCGGGGAGTGCTTCCGGGACATCGGCATGCCGGAGATCGCCGACGACGAACCACTCCCGCTCGGTGAACTCGCCCGTCACCTCCACGCCGGGCTCGCCTGGGTCGCGGCCGACGACGCCGACACCCCGGTCGCCTATCTGATCGCCGACCATGTCGACGGGAGCCTCCACGTCGAGCAGGTGTCGGTGCACCCGGACAGCGCGCGCCGCGGCGTCGGCCGATCCCTGCTGGACCAGCTGGCCGGTCACGCCACGACCGAGGGGGCGCCCGCCCTGACGCTGACCACATTCACCGAAGTCCCGTGGAACGCCCCCTACTACGCGCGCTGCGGATTCCGGCTCCTGGACGACAGTGGGCTCACCCCCGGCCTACGGGCGATCCGCGCACGGGAAGCGGCGCACGGCCTGGACCGGTGGCCCCGGGCATGCATGCGCCGGCCGCTGTGACACCGCCCCCTTTGACACCGCCGCCCGTTCCCGTGGTGGTCTCCGCGGGCGGCGTCAGACCACGGCGAGCCGGTCCACCAGCAGCTCCAGTCTCCCCTCGGCGTACTCCGCCGGCAGCCGTCCCGCCCGGGTCAGGGTCGCCAGCCCGTGCAGGGACGCCCAGAACACCTCGGTGAACACGCCCGGGTGGACGCCGTCCCCGGCCACCTCAGCGAGGGTCTCCAGCAGGGCGGCGAAGGCGTCCTTCAGCGGTGCGGGGGTGTCCTCCCGCGCGAACGCCAGACCGCCGTCGAGCTGGAACATGGCGTCGTAGACCGCCGGGTTGCGCTCGGCGAAGTCGAGGTAGGTGCGGGCGAGGACGACGACCCGGGCGCGCGGGCCGTCCGCGGCGCGGGCCGCGGCCCGCAGCGCCGTGGCCATCTCGGCGGCGCCTTCGAGGGCGACGGCGCCGATGATCTCCCGTTTGCCCCGGAAGTGGCTGTAGAGGACGGGCTGGCTGTACTCGATGCGCTCGGCCAGACGACGGGTGGTGACCGCGTCCCAGCCCTGCTCCTCGGCGAGTTCGCGGGCCGTCGCCACGATCAGACGTTCACGGGCCGCCCGCTCGCGTTCCTTGCGTTCCTGTACCGACATGCCTCGAATTCTAGCACCGCTAGACAATCGAGCGGCGCCAGTACTAGCGTTGCCACATCAGCTAGCAACGCTAGATCGATCTCGGGAAGAGGCATCGCCATGCTCAACGCGCTTCAGGTCGTCACCCTCGTGTCCGTCGGCGTGATGGTGGGGGTGGAGTTCTCCGTCGCCTTCGTCCTCAACCGGATCTTCGACGCGCTCCCCGGCGACAGCGGTCAGCTCGGCCGCTCCCACGGGGGCCGGATGCTCGGTGCCGTGATGCCGTTCTGGTACATCAGCTCGCTGGCCCTCGTCGGGGTCTGGGCCGCGGCCGGCTGGCACGACCCCGGCACCGGCCTCGTCGTCACCGCCGGCGTGCTGCTGCTCCTCAGCGTGCTCATGTCGGTCCTGCTGCTCGTCCCGATCAACAACCGGGGCAAGACCTGGACCCCCGACAACCGGCCCGCCGACTGGAAGGAGCAGATGAACCGCTGGGAGCGCTACCACTACGGCCGCGTCGCCCTCATCATCGCCGCCTTCGCCCTGCTGGCCGCCGCCCTCGTCTGACCTCGCGGGCGACGCGCGGGCGGCACACCGCCCCATGGTGATCGAGGACATCCGCGGCCACGAACAGACGCCGGCGGTCACCTGCGAACAAGAGGCTCACACCCGCGCCCTGAAGGGGCGCGGGGAGCTGC
>NZ_LIRK01000879.1 GCF_001419765.1 Streptomyces torulosus | reverse complement strand
CGGGCCGGTCTCGGCGGTGACCGCATTCCGCTGCTCGTGGACATCGCCCGGGGCCTCGATCTCGAGGCGGCGGTATTCGCCGCTCTCCTCGGCAAGGAGCTGGGTCCGGTGCCCGAGCCCGACCGTTTCGCCGCGATCGATTTCTTCCGCCTGCCCGCGGGACGGCTGCGCACGGTCGCGGGAATCGACAGCATCTGCGCCCTGCCGTATACCCAGGCGGTGAATTTCCCCTATTCCCCGGGGGACTCCGTTCCTTTTCCGGACGGCACCGGCAACGGATATGTGGTCGTGTCCGGTGGGACCGCGCAGGAGGCGGCTCGGCGCAGCGGAGGCGCGGTGGAACTTCTCCGCGCCGATGTGCGGGAGGAAAAACCGGTCGACGATCCGGTTTGTGAACCGGTCGGGAAGCCGGTTTCAGAACCGGCCGGGAAGCCGGAAACGGTAACGGGACAGCTGTCGGCGGAAAGACGGGTAGAAAGGCGGGAAGAGGCGCGGGAATGAGGCGGTAACGGTGCTGTTTTCCCAGCTCAGAGGCGAGGAAGACGCAGGTCGGAACAGAGGAACGACACGGGAGGAGGTACTGGAAATGTCGGTGGTGTCAGAGGAGATGACATCCACCGAAGGGGCACAGAATGCGCGGCAAGATGACCGGCGTGATCGGCGTTATCGCTACGGCTGGCATTTGGGGGATTGCTGTGACAGGTCCGGTCGGTTCTCTTCTGGCGGACGACCACGGGCCCTCCGGCGCAGCCGCGCGAGTCATCCTGGCCGACGACCACGGCCCCTCGGTCGCACCTCTCGACGACCACGGCCCCTCGGTCGCGTCCGCCTCCGGCCCGCTGAACGACGACCACGGCCCCTCGGTCGCGTCCGCGTCGGGCCCCCTGAACGACGACCACGGGCCGTCGGTCGTACGGCGGTCGCCGGTGCTCCAGGCCGCGTGAACCACCCGGTACGTCGTTCCACCTGACAGCCACCGCGTCCCGGGCGAGCTTGCCCACCGGTCTCCCGGGGGGCTCGGGCGGCGGCAGACGGGAGCCGCTGCGGGCCCCGGCCTCGAAAGAGGCCGGGGCCCGATGTCTGTTCCGGCACCGGTCGTCAGTCACCGGTCGTCCGGTGCCGGCGGGGGCCGGGTCAGGCGAGGCGGCGGGCCTCGCGCGGTACCCCCATCTCGGCGAACAGTTCGTCGGCCCGGCGCCGGTGCTCCTGGGCGCTCCCGTGGTCACCGAGTTCCTCGCCGGCCCTCGCCAGGCCGTGCAGCGCCTGCGCCGTCTCGTAGCGGAAGGCGATGCCGGAGGCCAGGTCGTGGGCGTTGCGGTGCCGGTCGCGGGCCTCGGAGAACTTCCCCAGTGCGCGCAGCACCCGGCCGGCGGCGTTCTCCACCGTGGCCCGGCGCGCGGTGGTCTCGGAGGCGGCCAGTTCCGCGGCCCGCTCGATGTAGGGCAGCGCCTGCTCGGGCCGGCCGAGCATCACATAGGCGTCGGCGCAGTAGGACAGGATGAGGGCCGTGTTGGCGGGCTTGTTCAGCCGGTCGCAGAGCTGCAGCGCCTCGTCGAGCCGTTCCAGGGCGGTCTGCGGTCTTCGTAGTCCCAGCAGGGCCAGGGCCAGCGTCGACAGGGAGACGATGGAGTTGCTGATCTCCCCGATCTCCCGGTAGAGCGCGAGCGAGCGGGCCGCCGCGTCGGCCGACTCCTGGTAGCGGCCGAGGCGGGCGTTGACCGAGCTGAGCAGGCCGAGGCTCACCGCCTCCTCCCGCACCTGGCCGAGTTCCTGCTGCAGGCACGCGGAGCCGGTGAGCAGTTCAAGTGCCTCGGCGAACTTGCCGAGGCTGTTGTAGACCTGGCCCAGTCTGCTCATGCACACGGCCTCGCCGAGCCGGTCGCCGCCGCGGGCGACGTCCAGTGCCTCCCGCAGATGCGCGGCGGACTCCTCGTACAGGCCGAGCCGCCACTGCCCCATCGCGAGGTTGGTCAGGCTGATGCGCAGCAGGACCGGCTGTCCGAGGCTGCGGGCGGCCGCGACGGCGGCCCGGTTGGTCTCCTGGAGGTCGTGCGGGTAGTTCCTGATGTGGGAGTGGAAGCCGAGGGCGCGCGGCAGGTACGCGGCGTGCAGCAGGTGGCCGTTCTCCACGGCCAGGTCCACCGCGGACAGCAGGCTGTCCCGCTGCCGGTCCAGCCACTGGAGGGCCTCGTCGGCCGTGGCGAAGCCGGGGTGGAGGGGGCGGCCGGGCGGCAGGAACTCCGGGAACCGGGGCCGCTTCGGGAAGAGTGTGTCGCAGGCGCTCTCCGCCGTCAGCACATAGTGGTCCAGGAGCCGCCCCACCGCCTGGTTCTCCTGCTCCCCGGCCTGCTCGGTGCCGAGGAGGCCGCGGGCGAAGCTGCGGACGAGATCGTGCATCCGGTACCAGCCGGGCTCGCGCTGTTCCAGCAGGTGGGCGTCGAGCAGGTGCTCCAGGACCTCCTCGGCGTCGTGGGGGTGGCAGTCGAGGAGGGCCCCGGCGTCCGCGGGGTCGATGTTCCGGCCCGGGTGCAGGCCGAGCAGCCGGAAGGCGGTGCGCTTGCCCTCGTCCATCGCCTGGTAGGACATGCGCAGCACGACCGCGACGCTGCGGCCGGTGGAGTTGAGTTCGTCCAGGCGGCGGGTCTCGTCGCACAGCCGGTCCACGAGCCGCTGGATCGTCCAGTGGGAGCGGTTCCTGAGGCGGGCGGCGGAGATCCGGATCGCGAGGGGCAGCCGGCCGCAGAGCCGGATCAGCTGGGCGCACGCCTCCGGTTCGCGCTCCACCCACTCGCGGCCGAGGGTCCGGGCCAGCAGTTCGGTGGCGTCGTCGTCGGTCAGCACGTCCAGCGAGAGCCAGCGGGCGCCGTCCAGGTCCACCAGGCGCGGGCGGCTGGTGACGATGGTGAGGCAGTCGGGGGAGGCCGGGATCAGCGGCATGACCTGGTCGGCGGTGGCGGCGTTGTCGAGGACGATCAGCAGCCTGCGCTGCGCGGTGATCGAACGCCACAGCGCGGTACGGGCCGCGGGGTCGTCGGGCAGTTCCTCGCCGGGCACCCCCGCCGACGCCAGCAGCGCGTCCAGCGCGGCGGCCGAGCTCAACGGCTCCTGGCCGGGGGTGAATCCGCGCATGTCGACGAAGAGCTGGCTGTCGGGCCAGTACGGGGCGAGCTGGTGGGCGGCCTGCACGGCGAGCGCGGTCTTGCCGCTTCCGCCCATGCCGTCGATGGCGACGATGTGCGCCCAGACCCCGTCCTTGTCGAGGGCCGTCTCACGGATCCAGTCCATCTCGGCGGCCCGGCCGGAGAAGTCCCGCAGCGCGTACGGCAGTGTGCTCGGCGACGAGGGCATGGCCGGCAGGGGCGGCGCGGGCACGGTGGTGGGCGTCGACGCGGCGGACGGCGCCGGGAGGGCGGACTGCGCCGGGAGGGCGGGCGAACCCGGCCCGGCCGCGCCGCCCGCCCTCCCGGCGCAGTCCGCCCTCCCGGCGCCGTCCGCCGCGTCGACGCCCACCACCGTGCTCGCGCCGCCCCTCCCGGCCATCCCCTCCTCGCCGA
>NZ_LIRK01000878.1 GCF_001419765.1 Streptomyces torulosus | reverse complement strand
TATGAACGGCCTGTGCCGATTCTGCCTCACCGTACGGTCGCCGCGCGCCCCTCAAGCCCGATCCCGCGCCCCTTCCGCCCCCGACGGCCCCCGACGGCCCCCGACAGCAGCCTCCGTCGTTCAGCCCCGCCGCGCAGCCCCTTCGTTCAGCCCCGCAGATTCACCAGCAGCGGCGGCGCGTGTTCGCCCCGGACGTCCGTCAGGGACAGCACCGCGTGGCCGGGCGGCACGGCGTGCGCCAGCTCGGACGCGGACCAGCGCTCCCGCTCGACCTGGCGCACGGTGACGGCGCGGGCGGTCGGCGCGGACCCGGTGATCACCCGGCGCAGCGCGTGCCACGCCTTGCCCGCCGGGGAGTCCGCGATGATCTGCCGGTCGGTGACGTCCCGCGCCTCGGTCCACTCCTTGCCCCAGACCTCGGCGAAGTCCTGACCGTCCCACGGGGTGATCCCGGAGAGCGCCATACGGCAGCCGGTCGCGCCCAGCAGCGGCCCGCGCAACGGCCGGGGCACGTCGTCGAGGGTGCGCAGGGTGAGGACCGTGCCCGCGTTGGCGGACCGCAGCCGCTGGATGCCGCGAACGGCCTCGGGGGTGATGACGCCCGTCGCGTCGTCCAGCACCAGGCACGCGAACAGCGAGCGGTCCTCCCGTACCGACACGCTCGCGGTGAACTGCGCGAGCACCAGCCGGGCCAGGATGCGTGAGGCGTCGGCGTGGCCGCGCTGGGGGAGGTCGATACGGACCCGGACGGGGTGGTCGAGCGCCTGGAGGGAGAAGGGCCGTGACTGGCCGGAGGTGTCGAAGAACCCGGCGAAGGCGGGCCGGTCCAGCAGGGCGACCCGGTCGGCGAGGACGGAGCCGACGTCACCGGGGTGCCCGAGCTGCCGCTCCCGCGCGTCCAGCTCCCGCAGCAGCGACTCCTGCCCGGCGTCCTGGAGCGCCTTGCGCAGCTCGCCCAGCGGGCCGGGGGCGCCGTCGAGCAGCTGCCGCAGCTGCGGCACCGACGGGAACCGCCCGTGCACCGCCCGGAACGGGCCGAGCAACTGCGCGAGCACGGTGGTCGAACGCCGGCTGTCGGCGCCGGGGTGCGGGTCGGCGAGGTCGCCGACGAGCGCCTCGGCGAGGACGGCGGCCGCCTCGTCGGGGTCGGTGGTGCCGCCGTAGAGGTCGAGGTCGTACACGGACTCCGGGTTGCCGATGCGGACGACGACGTCGTAGGCGTCGGCCGGGCCGAGCCCCGCGCCCGCCGCGCCCACGACCACCACAGCGGCCCGGCCGGCCAGCGCGTGCAGGCACAGCGACTCGGCGACGGGCCACACGATGCCGCCGGTCTTCCCCGACCCGGCGGGCCCGACGGCCAGCAGGGACGTGCCGAGCAGTTCCGGGCCGAGGGCGAGGCCGGTGCCGCGGTAGGCGTACGGGTTGCGGGGGTCGTCGGCGGTCGTGCCGAGCCGGACCTGCCCGGTCACCATGTCGTGCTGCGCGAGCCGGCCCGGGAGGTCCCGCTCCCCCGACGGATGCAGACATGCCGCCGCGCCGTCCTTCAGCACCGCGCCGGTGAACGTCGCCATGCTGTGCCGCCCACTGCGCACCCCCTGCCAGGCCCGCATGATCCGCGCGTGATCCACATCCCGCATGAGCCCGGCCCGCGCCTCGGCGACGAGCCGGTCGGCGACGTCGGTTGCACCGGCTGCCCGCAATTGGTTCCACTGGGCGGGATCGTCCTCGGCGGTGGGAGCCGCCTGCTCCTGCGACTGGCTGCGGAAACGGGGCGCAATGTAGCGACGCCATACTTCTCCCCAGCGTCCGAGCCGGGCTACACCGAGAAGGATCACCAAGGCGACCAGCAGCTTGTAGCCCTCATAGAGAATCAACCCGCCGACCGGGCCACCTTCACCGGTGCTGCCCTGCCAGGAGTCGGGCACGATCAGGTCGAGCGGGATCCACCACCAATAGCCGAGGTAGCCGTTCTGCAGCAGGGACCAGAGCAGCCAGCCCACCAGGAAGGCGATGAGGGCTCCCCCGAGCAGCTGGCGCGCGGGGATCTCGTCGGGCTCCTTGTCGGGTCGCGGGGTGTGCCCGAACCGCCACATGCCCGGTGCCACATCCGGCCTCGGAGTCCGCAGCCATGCCAGGAAGGACGTGCCGTCCGGCAGCGGAGGAACCCCTGGTGCACGCGTCGGCCGAGGAGGCACCGCGGGCATCTCCGGCGACCCCGCCGGACGCGGCACAGGATTCGCATGCGTGCCCCGTGCGTCCCGCGTCCCGTCGCTGTTCATCGCCTTGCCCCCTGACCAGCCGTTCCGTCCACCATCAGCGAGCCAATCTAACGCTCCCGGAAAGGGAGTTCACCGCTTACGCGGCCGGGTACTCACCCGGGCCCACCGTTTTACGCGGTGGGACGCACATCCGTACCCACGGTTCCTCCATGTCCAACGCGGACAAGACGAACCCCCGACAACGCCCACATGGAGCATGCCCAGCCTCCGGTCCCCGCCCTAGCCTGCGAGAAAAGAAGGCAAGCGTCCGAGAACGCCCGCGCCCCGTCGGCCGCCACGAGCGCCGGCCCCGCCCCGTACGCCCGATGTCGTACACACGCACGATCACCAGGGAGCTCCCATGACCGCCCTTCCGCCGCTTCCGCAGGAGCGCCGCGTCGTCACCGCCATTCCCGGACCGAAGTCGCAGGAGCTGCAGGCACGTCGTACCGCCGCGGTGGCGGCGGGTGTGGGCTCCGTGCTGCCGGTGTTCACCGCGCGCGCGGGCGGCGGGATCATCGAGGACGTGGACGGCAACCGGCTGATCGACTTCGGCTCGGGCATCGCCGTGACGAGCGTCGGCGCCTCCGCCGAGGCCGTGGTCCGCCGGGCCTCCGCCCAGCTCCAGGACTTCACGCACACCTGTTTCATGGTCACCCCGTACGAGGGCTACGTGGCGGTCGCCGAGGCCCTCGCCGAGCTGACCCCGGGCGACCACGCCAAGAAGTCCGCCCTGTTCAACTCGGGCGCCGAGGCCGTCGAGAACGCCGTGAAGATCGCGCGTGCGTACACCAAGCGGCAGGCCGTCGTCGTCTTCGACCACGGCTACCACGGCCGCACCAACCTGACGATGGCGCTCACCGCCAAGAACATGCCGTACAAGCACGGCTTCGGCCCGTTCGCCCCCGAGGTGTACCGCGTGCCCGTCGCCTACGGCTACCGCTGGCCGACCGGCCCGGAGAACGCGGGCCCGGAGGCCGCCGCCCAGGCCATCGACCAGATCTCCAAGCAGGTCGGCGCGGAGAACGTCGCCGCGATCATCATCGAGCCGGTCCTCGGCGAGGGCGGCTTCATCGAGCCCGCCAAGGGCTTCCTCCCGGCCATCAGCAAGTTCGCCTCCGACAACGGCATCGTCTTCGTCGCCGACGAGATCCAGTCGGGCTTCTGCCGCACCGGCCAGTGGTTCGCGTGCGAGGACGAGGGCATCGTCCCCGACCTGATCACCACCGCCAAGGGCATCGCCGGCGGTCTCCCGCTCGCCGCGGTGACCGGCCGCGCCGAGATCATGGACGCCGCCCACGCGGGTGGCCTGGGCGGCACCTACGGCGGCAACCCGGTCGCCTGCGCGGGCGCCCTCGGCTCCATCGAGACGATGAAGGAGCTCGACCTCAACACCAAGGCCAAGCACATCGAGGCGATCATGAAGTCCCGCCTCACCGCCATGGCCGAGAAGTTCGACGTCATCGGCGACGTCCGGGGCCGCGGCGCCATGATCGCCATCGAGCTGGTCAAGGACCGCGCGACGAAGGAGCCGAACCCGGAGGCGACCGCCGCGCTGGCGAAGGCCTGCCACCAGGAGGGCCTGCTGGTCCTGACCTGTGGCACCTACGGCAACGTCCTGCGCTTCCTGCCGCCGCTGGTCATCGGCGAGGACCTCCTGAACGAGGGCCTCGACATCATCGAGCAGGCGTTCACCCGCGTCTGAGCCCTCCCGCCCCCCTCGTTCGCCCGCCCCTCGCGAGCCCTTCAGGAGCTCCTCGCGAGGGGCGGGCG
>NZ_LIRK01000877.1 GCF_001419765.1 Streptomyces torulosus | reverse complement strand
CACCGCCCGTTTGACAGACCCAACGCTTGTGGTCGGTGAAGCCGACGTAACTGGATAGGTGGCTGGTTGGCTTGGCCCGGTCGGCTATGTGGCGGCTGCCGGGACCCTGTACCGGCCCCGAGGGCGTGGTGATCGTCAATCTGGGCTCAGCGCAAGGCGCTGGCGAGGTAAGCGTTGCGGGTTCTGATGAGGCGGGGCATGTACCAGCTCAGGACAGTGCGGTCGGCGACACGTCCGAGGAACCCGAACGGCGAGGCAAAGTCGATGACGTCCCTCATAACGGTGCCGCCAGTGCCGTCCGGCTCGAAGTGATGACTGTGATGCCATCGCTTGAAGGGGCCGGCATCCTGCTCGTCCACGAAGCACTGGGGCGGGTCATACGCCGTAATGCGGGCGGTGAGTCGCCAGGTCAGGCCGAAGTGGCGGGCCTGGAAGGTCACCGTGTCGCCGAGTGAGAGTCCGCCTCGGGTCCTGCCGCCGACCGCCCGCTCCGACGAATCGGCCATCGACCGCGTGTGTGCTTCCACGTCGAGGCATGCCTCGAACACCCGGTCCGGGCGTGCGGCGATGGCTGTCACGATCTCGAAGTGCGGCACCGGGCCATCCTAGAAGGGCGTGCTTGATCGCCGGTCGGTGGGGCCAGCGTGGTCAAGTGGTGACGTTGACCAGGAACAGCGGCCCCGGCCCGGTGTTCGGCCCCCGGTAGATCTCCAGTGCGAGAGGGGTCGTGTCGTGCTGAGGAAACCTGGTCCAGGACAGGTAGCCGGCCGCCCTCCTCTGCTCATCCCAGTCATCCAGATGCTCGTGCGGAGCGAGCGGATCCTCCGCCTGCTGCCACTCGCCGTTCGTGGTGAAAAGCCAGATCCCCTTTTCCATGTCACCACCGTGCCCGAAGTCCCTCACTGGCGAGGCCTGTTCAGGAGATCGCGGGCGGTGTCATCGGCTGCGGCGCCGATCCGGGCCGGGTAGCGGTGTGACAGGTGGCGGCCTGGGCACTGAGCCCGAACACCTCGCTGATCATCGGCACGTCGCCGTCGGCGGCGTGCACCTCGTCAAAGATGCGGTCGGCCGCGCAGCAGGCTGCTGGAGGCGGGGTACTGGCGGTACAGCCAGAGGTGGCTGACGAGTGTGGTGGTCAGGGCGGTGCGGCTGGTGACGAAGAAGTGCGGGTTGGCGGTGTGCGGCCAGCGCCGGTGGCGGTGGGTGAGGTAGGCGACCAGGCGGGCGCGGACCGGTTCGGCGAGGGTGATGGTGCGGGCGGGCAGGTGCAGGCGGCCGGCCTGGAGGCCGCGGGCGTCGTCGAGGGGGAGGCGGCGGATCTCGGCGGCGCGCAGGGCGTGGAAGGCGAGCAGGGCAGTGATCGCGGCCGTCGCCGGCTTCGGGGAGGTCAGGGCCTGGCGGATCGGGGCGGTGTCGGCCGGGACGGGGATGGTCTGGGGGACGGTGCCGACGCGGAGGTGGACGGCCGGGTCGCGAGGTGTGATGCGGTGGGCTGTGAGGGTGGTGAGGACGGCACGCAGACCGGAGGCGGTGTGGACGCAGTCGGTGCCGGGCAGGCGGCAGGCGGCCAGGTGCTCTCTGACACCCCGGCGGTCAGGGCGCGGGGCGCCGGGGGTCTCCCCGCTCGGCCGCCCGCAGCCGCAACTCCCACCGCACCCGCCCCAACCGCTTCCTCCCCCCACGCTCACAGCCAGCCCGCAGCCGCATACGGATCCGGGCCCAGCAGGCGCCCGGCGACCCGGGCGTTCGCCTCCCGCCAGCACCGCTCGACCCTCTCGGCAGGCACAAGGACATACCGGGCCGTCGTCGACAGCCACACATGCCCCAGCAACGCCCCGACCACCTCCATCCCCACATCTTGCTCATACAGGTGCCTGGCGCAGAAGTGCCGCAGCGAGTGCGGCGTCAGCCTGCCGACCACGCCGGCAGCCACCGTGCCACCGCTCCCGCCAGCCCCTGCCGCAAGGTCACCGCGCACGCCGCACCCCATCCGCCGCCGGGCGCGCGGCGGATGGGGTGCGGCGT
>NZ_LIRK01000876.1 GCF_001419765.1 Streptomyces torulosus | reverse complement strand
GGGGGTCGCGCCCTCGCCGCCCCGTTCGGCCAGGTAACCGGCGAAGTCGAACGTGGTGTTCGCGTCCGCCTCCTGCTCGGCCCGTCGCCACCAGCGCTCGGCCTCCGTGTGGTCACCGGGTGCGGCGAGGAGCGCGACCCCCAGCAGGAAGGCCGCTTCGGGGTTCTCCTCGGCGAGGGGACGGAGCCGCTCCGCCGCGGGGCCGGGCCGCCCGGAGGCGAGCAACTCGTCGGCGAGTTGGAGGACGGCCGGTGTGTGCCCCGCGTCGGCGGCCCTCACCAGCCAGGAGGCGGCCTCCTCGTCGTCGTCCCGGTCGGAGAACAGACGACTGAGGTTGTAGGCGGAGACCGGCAGCGTGGGGGCGGAGAGTCGCCACCAGCGTTCCGCTTCGTCGGCGTTGCCCTCGATGTAGTACTGCGTACCGAGGTTGTGGGCGGCGTCGAGACGACCGGTGTCGGCCATCCACCGCAGCAGGGTCCGCACCACCTGGGTCATCCCCGCGTCCCGCACCACGGCGACGTAGGTGAAGATCTCCTCGGTGTTGTCCGGATCGCCGAGCAGGTCGAGAAGGAGCGCCTGGGGCTCCTCGGTCTGCCCTGACTCGATCAGCAGGCCGATCAGATTGAGACGTCCCTTGACGTCCCCGGCCTGCGAGGCTTCCCGGAACATCTCCTCGGCGGCGCCGAGATCGCCCTCCTCCCGGTGAATGGCGCCGAGGTTGTTGAGGGACTTGGCGTGCCTGGCCTCACCGGCGCGTCGGTGCCATTCCTTGGCCTCCTCCCGTTCACCCTCCGCCCTCAACCATTCCGCGAGATTGAACATCGCGATCGGATGCCCGGCCTCGGCCCCCTTGGCGTACCAGGTCGCGCCCTCGGCCGGGTCACCCCGCTTGCTGAGCAGGGCGCCCAACTGGTTGGCGGCCTCCGCGTTCCCCGCCTCGGCGGCGGCCCGCCACCACTTCTCGGCCGCGACCAGGTCGCCGCGCTCGTCGGCGGCCTTGCCCAGGATCTCCGCGGCCCGGTCATGGCCCCGCTCCGCAGCCTGGCTCAGCCACGACGCGGCCCGGTCGTCCCCACCCAGGCGCAGCAGGTGGCCGTACATGTACATCGCGTCGGTCTCTCCCGCCTCGGCCGCCCTACGCCACCAGTGGGCGGCCTCCACGTGGTCATCCCGCTGGTACAGGAGCGTCCCGAAGGCAGCCATGGCCCTGGCATAACCACCCTCCGCCGCTCTGCGCAGCCATTCCTCGGCCTGGTCGTCGTCCCCTCGGCGTCGGTGATGCGCGGACAGGTTGTAGGCCGCGATGGACAGCCCGGCCTCCGCGGCCGCGAGCCACCATGCCGCCGCTTCGTCGTCCTGGCCACGCACCATCAGCACAGCGGCGAGGTTGAGCTGGCCGACCACACTCCCGCCCTCGGCGAGGGGCCGCAGCCGCGCCTCGATCCCGGCCGGGTCCCTTCCCAGGAACAGCTGTGCGGACGTGTAGTTGAGGACCGCTTCCTCGTCCTCGGTGTCCGCCAGCGGACCCCACGCCTCCTCGGCGATCTCCCACTGCCCGCTGAAGGACGCCGTCTGCGC
The DNA here is from genome assembly GCF_001419765.1 of Streptomyces torulosus. Classification (GTDB taxonomy): domain Bacteria; phylum Actinomycetota; class Actinomycetes; order Streptomycetales; family Streptomycetaceae; genus Streptomyces; species Streptomyces torulosus. The sequence goes on along the minus strand of NZ_LIRK01000876.1, from coordinate 1,084 downwards.
GATCAGCGGGCGCGTGCGGCCGTCCGCCTGTCTCAGGGCCGTGCGCCACACCGCCTCCGGGACGTCCGGTGCGTCGGGGTCGCGGGCCACGGAGTCGACGAGGTAGTCGAAGGGCCGTTTGGTGTTCTCCTCCTCGCCTTCCATCAGCAGGCTGGCGACGCCGTAGCGGATGCGGGTGGCCCAGCTGACGGCGTCGGCGTAGGGCTCGGGGCGCAGGGCGGGGCCGCCGAGGGCGGTGAGGTAGCGCTCGTGCACCTCGCGGAGCAGGGTCTCCGGGAGGTCGCCGATGAGGCCGATGCGGGCGAGGTCCACGGCTGCCGCGACGAGCGCCGCACCCCGTGGATGGCCGCCCCTGGTGGTGGCGCGCTCGGCCCGGCGCCACTCGCCGAGGAGTTCCGGTCCGGCCGCCAGGTACTCGGCGATCCCATGGATGCCGTGCCGGGCGTGGGCCTCGACGAGGCGGCTGTCGTCGACCTCGGCCACCCGGTCGAGTTCGGTGGCGCTCCACAGTCGCCGGACGACGACCGGTTCCACCATGTTGAGGACGCGCAGTCCCCGCTCGGCGGCCATACGGCCGACGCCGCTCTCGCCGTCGGCACCGTCGGCCGCCTCGCGCAGGGTGTCGTAGCGCTCGTCCCGCAGGGTCGCCAGCACCACGAGCCCGGCGTCGGTCAACGCCGACAGCAGGGACGGTTCGAGGCCGCCCGGGCCGAGGTAGTGCTCCAGGTCGTCGAGCCAGAGCACGTGCCGGTCATAGGCGGGGCCGCCCGCAGGTAGCCGTAACACGCGGAGGTCGGCGCCCCAGGGCGGGGCGAGGAGCAGGTGTCCCGACAGGACGGCCCGTGCCGCTTCGAGGGCGGTGCGGCTCTTGCCCGCGGTCGAGTCTCCGGTGAGCAGCACCAGCCCTCCCGAGGCGGCCGCCTTCCTCAGCCGGTCCCGGACCTGGTCGTCGATGTCGCGGCGGACATAGGGCGGCAGCGTCGAGGCGTCCGCGCCGCCGACGCGGGCACGGTGGACGCCCAGTCCGAGAGGGTCGGTGTCGCGGACGGGCTGCCAGGCGCCGAGGGCCGCGACCGCGGTCGCG
>NZ_LIRK01000875.1 GCF_001419765.1 Streptomyces torulosus | reverse complement strand
GTAGCGGTCGTCGAGGCGTTCGACGAGCTGGTCCACGCCGAGGGCGCGGACCCGGACGGCCGCGAGTTCGATGGCGAGCGGCAGCCCGTCGAGGCGCCGGCACAGACGGGCCACGGCCCGCTGGTTGGCCGCGCCGACGGTGAAGCCGGGGACCACGGCCGCCGCCCGGTCCGCGAACAGTCGCAGCGCCGGGAACGTCTCGACGGCCTCGGGGCCGACGTCCTCCGCCGGGGGCGCGGGCAGCGGCGGCACCTCGAACAGCCGCTCCCCGGCGACCCCGAGCCGGTGCCTGCTGGTGGCGAGGATCCGTACGCCCTCGGTGGCCGCCAGCACGGTCCCGACGAGCGTGGCGCAACTGCGCGGCAGATGCTCGCAGTTGTCGAGAACGATCAGTGACCGCCGGTCGCGCAGATACTCGACGAGGACGTCCAGCGGCGGCCGTACGGTCTCGTTGCGCACCCCGAGCGCGTCGTTCACGGCGTGCGGGACGAACGCCTCGTCCCGCAGCGCGGCCAGCGGCACGAGCCACACGCCGTCCGGGAAGGCCCGCGCGACCTGTTCCGCGACATGTCCGGCGAGCCGGGTCTTGCCCACCCCGCCGGGTCCCGTCAGCGTCAGCAGTCTCTCCACCGACAGCAACCGTCTGACTTCCGCCGCCTCGTCCCGCCGCCCCACGAAGCTCGTCAGCTCCGCCGGGAAGCCGGAGGTGCGCCGCGACTCCGATCCGCCCACGACCCCGGTCACGCCCTCACTTGTGGTTCCCGTACAGGCTGTTGTAACCGTGAAGACCAGCCACCGGGCACGGGCGGGCCGCCGGGGAACCGGATTTGCCGCCGGTTCGGGTGAGCGACCGGAACCGTCCGAGGACGGCGCCGGGCGCGACGTCAGCGTGTGGCGGCCGCGAGCACCGCCTCGACGACCCGTCCCACCGACTCCGTGTGCAGCCACAGGAACAGGTTCGGCTCGACGAGCTCCAGCTCCATGACGCACGGCCGCCCGTCCTGCCCGGTGACGAGGTCCACCCGCGCGTACAGCAGCTCCGGTTGTCCCGGCACCGCCGCCAGCGCCCGCCGGGCCACGGTGAGTTCGTCCTCGGTGGGCGTCCAGCGCTCCAGATCCGGGTGGGCCACCTTGTCCGCGTCGTAGGCCGTGCCCGGCGACAGCACCGCGCCCTTGCGGCTGGCGTGCAGCAGCCGGCCGCCGAAGAACTGCAGCGCCCGCTCCCCCTCGGTGTCGATGCTGGCCACGAACGGCTGCACCATCGCGGTGAGTTCCTCGGCGTGCATCCGCTCGACATGCCGTACGGCGATCTCCCGCTGCTCCGCCCCGGCCCCGTACCGTGCGGCGAACCGGGCCCCGGCCCCGGAGGTCGGCTTCACGACGTACTCGTGCCCGTCGGGCAGCTCCACGGGGTCGCCCGGCGCGAGATAGGCGGTCGGGACGACAGGCACCCCGGCCCGCGCGAGGTCGCCGAGGTACCGCTTGTCGGTGTTCCAGCGGACGACGTCGGCCGGGTTGGCGAGCCGGGTGACCCGGCCGCACTCCTCCACCCATGCCGTGAACTCGGCCGTCCGCCAGCTGTAGTCCCAGGTGGACCGGATGACGACGAGGTCGTGGGCCGACCAGTCCACGTCCGGGTCGTCCCAGTGCACGGCCTCCGCCTCGGCACCGGCCGCCCGCAGCGCACCCACCAGCACCGGCAGATCCCGGTCGGCACTGGCCTCCGCGCCGGGGTCGTAGGTGGCGAGGGCGATCCGGGGGGCGGCGGTGCGGGCCACGGGGACTCCGTTCGTGTACGGGGGCTCGTACATCCGTCCAGGCGTGGACGGCTGCTCGGGCATCCGGCTCTCCGGCGCAGGCTAACAACCGGGGACGCCGGACCGGGCACCCGTCACGGCACGGCGGGCCCGGTGATGAGCTTCCCCTTCGCGTCGTAGGGCCAGACGTTGGGGACACAGCCCTTCATGCCCTTGATCTGCTGCATCATTGCGGGGGCGGGCTTGCCCCGGCCGGGGCAGCCGACGTGGCCCTCGCCGAGGAAGTGGCCGACCTCGTGGTTGATGATCAGGGCGCGGTAGGCCGTGACGTCGTCGGCGTAGACGGGGGTGGCCAGCTCCCACCGCTTGAGGTTGACCATGACGTTGTCCTCGACGTTGCAGTTGACCTCGCCACGGGTGTTGAGGCCGTACGCGCCGCAGATGTCGTCGACGGTGCCCGGCGTGGCGACCTTCACGACGAAGTCGGTGGCGCCGCCGGAGACCCGCTGGAACGCGGAGTCGCCGTCCGCCGTCCATCCGCGCGGATCGCCCAGGATGCGCTCCACCTCCTCGGCGACGTCGGCGGCGGACAGGGACAGCCCCTTCTCGACCTCGACGCGATAGCGCAGGACCTTGCCGTCGCCCACCTTGGGGCCACTGCCGGGAGCCCTGGTGAAGGTGCCCGGCCCGGACTCGGGGATGGCGCGCCCGGACGGCGACGGCGAGGCGGAGCGCCCGGCGGAACCGCCGGAGGAACCGCCGGTCGAGGCCCCGGAGCCACGGGAGCCACCGTCGGCCGACTCGTCGGTCGAGTCATCGGCCGAACCGCCGGTCGAACCGCCCGTCGAGCGGCTCGGTGACGGGCTGGGCGAGACGACGCGCCCGCGCTCACCATCGGCCCCGGTACCGGCACCCGCACCCGACGTGCGCCGGGACCTCTCCGGTTCGGGCTCGGCGGAGACGGCGGACCGGGCCCCGGCGGACTCGTCCCGGTCGGCGGGCGCCCAGCCCACGGCCGCGAACCCGGCGGCGCCGAGGACGGTGATCGCTCCCAGCCCGCCCCACAGCCGCCCGCGCCCCGGACGCCCCGCACCGGACCGCCCCTTCCCGCGGCGACCATGGCGGGCCCGACGGCCCCGGCCCACACGGCTGTTGACCTCACCGCCGTTGCCCGCGCGGGCGTCGTTCTCCCGCTCCCTCTCCGTCTCGACGCCGTCCTCGGTGTCACCGGGTTCGCGGCCCCGGCCAAGACGTGCGGGTGCCTTGCGGCGACGCCCGCCGCCCTTGGCCCGACGCCCGGCGGGCTCCGCGGAGCCGCTCCGGCGGCGACGGTCAGGGGAAGGCGTTGCTCTGCGCTCGGTCATGTTCCTTCAGAGTGTGATCAGGTTGTGATCGGATGAGACCCATTCGATCACGAAACGATAACGGATGATCGGCATAGTTCCGAACCCGCGCTTGACCTTCACCTTCGGTGAAGCCCCAGCATCGAGAGCGGAACGAGGAACAGTCGGGGCAAGGTGAACCGGCGTGCACAAAGGGGGAGTTGTGGCCGAACCAGGAGCCATGCTGACGATCGGCGCGTTCGCGAAGGCGTGCCGGCTGTCGCCCAAGGCACTGCGGCTCTACGACGAGTTGGACCTCCTGCGCCCCGCCCGGGTCGACCCGGACACCGGCTACCGCTACTACGCCACCGGGCAGTTGGAGCAGGCCCGGCTGGTGGCGTGGCTGCGCCGCCTGGGCATGCCGCTCGCCCGTATCCGTACGGTGTGCGCACTGCCGCCCGGCCCCGCGACCCGGGAGATCCGGGCGTACTGGGCCGGGGTCGAGGCCGACACGACCGCCCGGCGCGAGCTGGCGGCGTTCCTCGTGGACCACCTCACCGACACACCGGGAAGGAACACCACCATGCTGGAACTCCGTTACGCCGCTCTCTCCGACACCGGACGCGTGCGCGCCGCCAACCAGGACACCGCGTACGCCGGTGCCCGTCTCCTCGCCGTGGCCGACGGCTTCGGCCCTGGCGGGGCCCCCGTGAGCACGGCAGCCGTGGAGGCGCTGAAGCCCCTGGAGCGCGAGCCTCTTCCGGCGGGCGACGTGCTGAACGTGCTGGAGGAGGCCGTGCGGAACGCCACGGACGCCGTACGGGAGAGCGCGGCGACCGAGGACGACGGCACCACCCTGACCGCGCTGCTGTGGACCGGCTCCCGGCTCGCCCTCGTCCACATCGGCGACTCCCGCGCGTATCTCCTCCGCGGCGGCGAACTGTTCCGGATCACCCATGACCACACCGTCGTCCAGTCCCTGGTCGACGAGGGCCGGCTGACCCCCGAGGAGGCGAGGACCCATCCCCAACCCGCGCTGCTGCTTCGGGCGTTGACGGGCCGCGAGAACACCTCCGCCCCGGATGTGCGGCTGCGGGACGCGCACCCCGGCGACCGCTACCTCCTCTGCTCCGACGGCCTCTCCACGGTCGTCCCCGACCCGGACATCCGACGGATCCTCACCTCGTCCGGGACCCCTGCGGCAGCCGTGGACACCCTCGTCGCCGAGGCGAACGGGGCGGGCGGACCGGACAACGTCAGCTGCGTGGTGGCCGACGTGGTGGAGGGTTAGCGACGGCGGGGGACGACTGAGGGGCGGGTAGCGACCG
>NZ_LIRK01000874.1 GCF_001419765.1 Streptomyces torulosus | reverse complement strand
GTCCCCATCCGGCCTCGGTGCCCTGGAACCGAGGCCCACGTCGCCCTTCGCCGTCCCGCTGCCGCCCCCGGCGCCGCTCGCCGAGGGGGCGGGGCTCGGCGGGCGCCGCTGGCCCACGTCCTTCGCCGGCCGGCTGACCACCCCCCTGCCCGGGCTGCGGGCGTTCGCGCGCTTCGCCCGCGAGGGCTCGGTACGGCCGGGCCCCGAGGGCCTCGTCGACATCCCCCGACTGCCGTACGAGCCCGGCCCGTTGCCCCGCGTCGACGCCCGTACCGTCGCCGTCACCTGGGCGGGGCACGCGAGTTGGGTGGTGCGGATCGGCGGGCTCACCGTCCTCACCGACCCGGTCTGGTCCCGCCGCATCCTCGGCACGCCCACCCGGATCACCCCGGTCGGCGTGGCCTGGGACGCGCTGCCACGCGTGGACGCGGTCGTCATCAGCCACAACCACTACGACCACCTCGACGCACCCACGCTGCGCCGACTGCCGCGCGACACACCGGTGTTCGTGCCCGCCGGTCTCGGCGGCTGGTTCCGCCGCCGCCGTTTCACCCGCGTCACCGAGCTGGACTGGTGGGAGGCGGCCGAACTCGACGGTGTCCGCTTCGACTTCGTACCGGCCCACCACTGGTCGAAGCGCACCCTCACCGACACCTGCCGCTCCCTGTGGGGCGGTTGGGTCATCACGGCGTCCGACGGGAAGCGGGTGTACTTCGCGGGCGACACGGGCTACGGCCACTGGTTCTCCCTCATCGGCCGCCGCCACCCCGATATCGACCTCGCGCTCCTGCCGATCGGCGCGTACGACCCCCGCTGGTGGCTCAGCGACGTCCACTGCGACCCCGAGGAGGCCGTCCGGGCCTTCCAGGACCTCGGCGCCCGCCGTATGGCCCCCATGCACTGGGCCACGTTCGTCCTGTCCGCCGAACCGGTCCTGGAACCCCTCACCCGCGTACGGACGGCCTGGGAGGCGGCAGGACTCCCGCGCGAGAACCTGTGGGACCTGCCGATCGGAGCGTCCCGGATCCTCACCTGAGGACGGCGACGGCACACGCCCAGCCGTTGAGAGGACGCCGAACTCTCAGCGGACGAACCGTCGCCACAGGCTCGGCGCCACGCTGATCAGCAGCGTCAGCAGGACCGCCGCGAGCACTCCTTCCCAGGGCTCCGCGAACAGTGACCCCCCGAGGATCCCGATCAACTGGTACGTGACCGCCCACGCCAGGCACGCCGGCAGATTGCCCCGCGCGAACCGCCGCAACGGCATCTCCGCCAGCAGGCACGCCAGCATCACCGGGAGCCGGCCGGCCGGCACCAGCCGGGACAACACCAGGACGGCCACCCCGTGCCCGTCGAGCTTCCGCTGGGCCTGGGCCAGCCGGTCCTCCGGTGCCCGGCGGCGGATCGCCTCCAGCCAGCGCGAACCGTTCTTCGAGCCCATGCCGCGCCGCCCCAGCCAGTACAGGGCGATGTCCCCGAGGAACGCGGCCACCGACGCCACCACGAACACCATCAACAGCGCGAACGGCGCCGTCTGGTGGAACGCCACCACGGCCGCCGAACTGACCAGCGCCCCCGTCGGCACCACCGGCAGCAGCGCCCCCGCCAGTACCAGCAGGAACAGCGTCGGATAGCCGATCGCCTGCTGCGTCGACTCGTAGGGCAGGGGAGTGGCCGCGACGGACAGCACCATCACCGGGCGCCCTCCGCGCCCCCGCGCGACCGGCGTCTCATTCCGCCACCCCCGGCCGTACGCTCTCCCCGTGCTCCAGCCGGTGCACAGCCACCTCGGGAGCGCGCAGCGCGGCGAGGCGCACGAACTCCGCACCGGGCGCGTGGAATTCATGGGGGCGCACGGCGTCCATCCCGATCGGCCAGTACGTGCCGTAGTGCACCGGGATCGCGCTGTGGGGCGCGAGCAGCGCGAGCGCCTCCGCCGCGCGCCCCGCATCAAGATGCCCCTCACCGAGACAGGGCCCCCAGCCGCCGACCGGCAGCAGCGCCACGTCGACCGGCCCGACCTCCTTGGGCATCGACTCGAACAGCCCGGTGTCCCCGGCGAAATAGGTCCGCGCCTCACCCTCGACGACGAACCCGAGCGCCGGTGAGCGGTGCGGCCCGACCGGCAGACGCCGCCCGTCGTGGCGGGCGGGCACGGCACGGACGACCAGGTCACCGACGCTCACCTCGTCCCCGGGCGCCACCTCGCACAGCCGCAGATGCCGCAGCCTGCGCAGCCCCGGCACCTGGCGCGGCGCCCCGCGCGGCACCACCAGCCGGGTACCCGGCGCGAGCCGGGCCAGGGACGGGACATGCAGATGATCGGCGTGCAGATGGGACACCAGCGCCACGTCCGCGACCGCCGCCTCGGGCGGGGGCGGCGCCCCGCGGCGCCTGCGCAGATGTGCGAGCCGGCGCGTGAACAGCGGGTCGGTGAGCACGCGGGTGCCCGAGTCCTCCACCGTGCAGGTGGCATGACCCCACCAGGTGACCTCCACCGGCACTTCTTTCGCCTCCTTCGCGCTACTCCCCCGAGCCTACGGGCTGGAGTAGGGTCTCAGGCTCTGGACCCGGAGGTGAGGGGGACGCCGTGGGAGACAACAGTGACGCCTTCGCCCTGTCCTGCCAGGAGATACCCCGTGAGTGCCCGGGGCGGGCGGCGGGACGCGGAGCGGTCGTGCGGGTCGCCGCCATCGCCAGCCTGACACCCCTGGAGGAGCTGGAGGCGGACCCCTTCCTGGTCGACTCCCGCAGCCAGCACGCCATGTGCGCCCGCTGGGCCGCCGAGCGCGGCTACGTGGTGACGCGCGAGCTGCTCGTCCGCGGTCTGCGCCCCGACCACTGCGCCCTGTGGGCCGACGTCGACGCCGGCCATGTCGACCTCTTCGTCGCCCCCAGCCGCCGCGTCCTCGAACGCGCCCTCGCCTCCGTCGACGACTTCACCGCCGAGTGCGCCCGCCGCGGTGTCCGCGTCGAGACCGTCGGCCGCGCCGAACCCGCCTACGACGCCCAGATGAAGGCCAGCGTCCACCGCCGACTGTCGATGCCGACAGCGGGCTACGACGGCCGTTGACCGCCGAGGCGCGCTCCACGCCCACCGGTTGCCGGTGCGGCCGACGGTCTCGACGCG
>NZ_LIRK01000873.1 GCF_001419765.1 Streptomyces torulosus | reverse complement strand
CCCCCGAGTCATGAGGCGCCCTGTCCGCCCAACTCCTTCTCCAGCGGCGTCCGAAAGCGCGGCGTGACCCGCGTCTCGCCCACCCACGCCCGCAACCGCTCGGCCTCCTCGGCGATCGCCCCGCGAGCCTCCGTACCGATCCCCTCCGTCGTGAGCAGGCGCCACAGGATCTCGCCGTCCGCCCGCTGGGCCCAGCCGCCGACCACGCGGCCGTTCCACCACACCGTCGGCCCCACGTTGCCGCTGCGGTCGAACAGGGCGGGGAGCATGTCCGGCGCCAGATACCAGTCGCGTTCCCGCCAGCCCATCGCGGTCGGGNNACGTACCCCGTGCCCTCGTCCAGCGTCACGGCCCGCGCCCCGATCGCCGCGAGCGCCCGGCGGACCTCGGTGACCCGCCAGCCCGTCCACCACTTCAGGTCGGCCTCGGTCGCCGGACCGCACGCCGCCAGCCATCGCCCGAGGAGCGACGCCTGGGCCTGAGCCACATCCAGCTCGGGGTGCGCGGGGGCCACGGCCCAGCGGAACTGGCTCGACGTCCACGAACCGAGCGGGCGGCCCCGCACCACCCGGCCCTCCACGCCCAGTACCCTCAGCAGCCGCGTCGAGACGGTGTGCATCCCCTCGTAGGGCTTTCCGGCCGCGTACACGAACCGTTCCCTCAACCGGGGCTCGTCCTCGGCCAGTTCCGCCGCCGTCGCCTGGCCACGCCGGGCCAGCGCGGTGAGCGCCGACTCCTCGACCTCCTTCAGCCAGGCCGCGTCCGGGGCCCCGGCCGCCGCCATGTCCTTCANNCCGTGATGCCGGTCGAGGCGTGCACCACGGCGGTCAGACCGGCGGGGAACACGAACACGGTGTGCCGCATGCCGTGCATCCGCACCAGGGTCCGGTCCGTGTACAGCGCCCGCTCGGTCTCGGCCACGGTCCGCCCCGGCTCGGTGAGCCGCGCGCCCACCGCGAGGTACACCGTCGCCGGGTCCGAGCCGTGCAGCGCCACCAGCGAGTCGGCGACCTCCTCCGGCCCCTCCGCCCGCACGGATCCGGCCAATCGCTGCCCCGCCCCGAGCCGCGCCCGCCGCTCGGCCACTCCGACATACCGCCGTGCTTCCCCCATGTCGCCGCCTCCACCCGCACCTCAGTCGTCCCGTCCGCCCAATCCTCCCGGACACCACTGACAATCACCCCTCCGAAGGCGTCCGGACGCC
>NZ_LIRK01000872.1 GCF_001419765.1 Streptomyces torulosus | reverse complement strand
CTCCGAAGGCGTCCGGACGCCCCACCGCCCCCGATATTCGGATGCGGGCGCGTCAGCCCGCCCAGCATCCTGGACGGGCGCAGCCGAGCGTCCGGCACCGGACCGTGCGGGACGGGCATCGCTGCCACCACCCACGCACACCCAAGGAGGCCCGCCATGGGCACCTTGATCCTTTCGGCGACCGCGGTCCTGGTCGTCCTCGGTTTCTCGAACGAACTGCTCTGGCTCGCCGCGGTCGGGCTGCTCTACCTGTACATCCGCCACGGCCGCACCCGCGGTGGCTCGCCGTCGTCGCCGTCGTCGAGCGGCGGCGCACAGCCCGCCTCCTACCGGGCCTACCGGGAGCGCCGTGACCAGCAGGCGAAGTGGGAGCGCCGCTACCGCCGTGAGCGGCCCTTCGAGGCCCGTCGGCAGGACCGGCAGAAGAGCGGCAAGTAACGAGCCCGTGCCCCGGGGCACCCCAGAGGGGGAACCAGCGGCCCAGGTCGGGCTCGATCCGCAGGTCTTCCGCGAGGACCGCCCTGACCCGCAGCTCCAGCGCGTTGTCCCGCCGGTCCGCCTCGCCCGGCAGCGGCGCGAACGGATAGAACGTGCCGCGCTTGTAGAGGTAGACGAGCCCCACCGCCCCGTGCAGCCGCGGATACTCCCCGGCCTCCACGATCCGCCCGCGCATGGCGTACAGGGCGACCCGGTCGGAGTACCAGTACTGCGCCGCCAGGAGCAGGGCCGCGGCCACCACGACCAGCACNNACGTGATCGTCATCCGCGCGGTCAGCCGGGGATCACTCCGGAACCGGTTCGACATCCGTACCACCCCGCACTCAGGCAGGCACCCGTCCCGCCTTCCATTGTGCGCTCGGACGGCGGCCACGGCTCCGAGAGCCTGCGGCGGGGGACGGGCTCAGTACGAGGACCGGTAGTTGAGGTAGCCGATCACCGCGATCAGCCCGGCCACACAGCCGAACACCACGAGCGTCGACACCCACGACGACCGGCGCGGTGCGCGCGGGCCGGGATGCTGGCCGCGCGCTGGAAGGAGAATCCGCCCGCGCCGCAGCCCTTCCGCGCC
>NZ_LIRK01000871.1 GCF_001419765.1 Streptomyces torulosus | reverse complement strand
ACGGCGCCCCCCGCTTCGCCGCAACGACCGCGTCGAAGACCTCCCTCTTCGGCACCCCGGCCTCCACCGCCACCGCGGCGATCGCCTCCTTGCGCCGCTCCCCCGCCTCCTCCCGCACCCGCACCCGCCGGACCAGTTCGGCCGCGTCCAGTTCCTCCGGCCCCTTCTCCGGCGCGCCCTCGACCACGACCGTGATCTCGCCGCGCACCCCTTCCGCCGCCCAGGCGGCCAGCTCGCCGAGGGGGCCCCGCTTGATCTCCTCGTACGTCTTGGTCAGCTCACGGCAGACCGCGGCGCGGCGCCCCGCACCGAAGACCTCGGCCATCGCGGTGAGCGTCGCGTCGAGGCGATGGGGGGCCTCGAAATAGACGAGGGTGCGGCGCTCGTCGGCGACCTCGCGGAGCCGGCCGAGCCGCTCGCCCGCCTTGCGCGGCAGGAAGCCCTCGAAGCAGAAGCGGTCGACGGGCAGACCGGACAGGGCCAGCGCGGTGAGCACCGCGGAGGGGCCGGGGACGGCGGTGACCCGGATGTCCTTCTCGACGGCCGCCGCGACCAGCCGGTACCCGGGGTCGGAGACCGACGGCATCCCCGCGTCCGTGACGAGCAGCACCCGCGCGCCCCCGGCCAGCGCCTCGACCAGCTCCGGGGTGCGCGCCGCCTCGTTGCCCTCGAAGTACGACACGATCCGGCCGCTCGGCTGCACCCCCAGCGCCTGGGTGAGCCGGCGCAGCCGCCGGGTGTCCTCGGCGGCGACCACGTCGGCACCGCTCAGCTCCTCGGCCAGCCGGGGCGGGGCGTCCGCGATGTCGCCGATGGGAGTACCTGCCAACACAAGGATTCCTGTCACACCCCCCATCCTCCCAGCCGCTCAGGCGGGCGGGCGAAGCGCGGGAGGCGACGGGGCCACATCCCCGACGCACGGGACTCCCACAGCGGTGTTCCCTACGATGGCGCGGTGACCAGTACCGCGTCCTCCACGGACACCCGGCAGGACCAGGCCACCGAAGACCAGCGGCCGTCGTGGCAGCAGCGGCTGCGCCGTTTCGGCTACTCGGCGCCGCGGAGAAGCGACGTGAGCGCCCGGCTCGTGCCCCCGTACACCCGGCCCGGCCCGCGTTTCTGGGCCTCGATCGGGGTGGGCGAGGGTCTCGCCGAGCGCCTGGTGCGCTGGTCGGCGTGGGGCGGTCCGCTGCTGGTGACGCTGGTCGCGGGGCTGCTGCGGTTCTGGCACCTGGGCAGCCCCAAGGCGGTGATATTCGACGAGACGTACTACGCCAAGGACGCGTGGGCAATCGTCCACCGCGGATACGAGGTCAACTGGGCCAAGAACGCCAATGAGCTGATCCTCCAGAACAACGGGAACGTGCCGATCCCCACGGATCCGGCGTATGTGGTGCACCCGCCCGTCGGCAAGTACGTCATCGGTCTGGGCGAGCTGATGTTCGGGTTCAACCCGTTCGGCTGGCGCTTCATGACGGCGGTGCTCGGCACGCTGTCGGTGCTGATGCTGTGCCGGATCGGCCGCAGGATCTTCCGCTCGACGTTCCTCGGCTGCCTGGCGGGCGGGCTGATGGCGGTGGACGGGCTGCACTTCGTGATGAGCCGCACGGCGCTGCTCGACCAGGTGCTGATGTTCTTCGTGCTGGCGGCCTTCGGCTGTCTGGTCATCGACCGGGACAAGGCACGCGCACGGCTGGCGGCGGCCCTGCCACGGGACGGCGACGGGGTCGTACGGCCCCACCCGCTCGTCGCGGAGACGACCCGGCTGGGCCTGCGCCCGTACCGGCTGCTGGCGGGGCTCTGCCTCGGCCTGGCCTTCGGCACCAAGTGGAACGCCCTGTACTTCCTGGTGTTCTTCGGGATCATGACGGTGCTGTGGGACTACTCGGCGCGCAAGGTCGCCGGTGCCCGTCAGCCGCTGATCGCGACGCTCCAGCGCGACCTGGGCTGGGCGTTCCTGTCGACGGTCCCGGTGGTGATCGTCACCTATCTGGTCTCGTGGACCGGCTGGATCGTCTCCCCGGACGACGGCACCGGCGGCTACTACCGCAACTGGGCGGCGACCGAGGGCAAGGGCGGCTGGTTCGACTGGCTGCCGGACTGGCTGCGCAGCCTGTGGCACTACGAGCACGCGGTCTACGAGTTCCATGTGGGCCTGTCGTCGCCGCACACCTACCAGTCGAACCCGTGGAGCTGGATCATCGCTGGCCGGCCCGTCTCGTACTTCTACGAGTCGCCGCCGCCCGGCACCGACGGCTGCCCGACCGACACCGTCGAGAAGTGCGCCCGCGAGGTCCTCGCCATCGGCACCCCGCTGCTGTGGTGGGCCGCCGCCTTCGCGACCCTCTACGTCCTGTGGCGCTGGCTGTTCCGCCGCGACTGGCGCGCCGGCGCCATCGCCTGCGGGATCGCCGCCGGGTACCTCCCCTGGTTCCTGTACCAGGAACGCACGATCTTCTACTTCTACGCCGTCGTCTTCCTGCCCTTCCTGTGCCTGGCCGTGGCGATGCTCGTCGGCGCCGTCCTCAGCCCCGCGGCGGCCACCGAACGCCGGCGTGTGGCCGGCGCCGCGGCGGCGGGCGTCCTCGTCCTCCTCATCACCTGGAACTTCATCTACTTCTGGCCGCTGTACACCGGACAGCCCATCCCGATCGACGGCTGGCGTTCACGGATGTGGCTGGATACGTGGGTCTAGGGCCGGTCGGGGCGCGCCTGGCGGCGCGCGCCGATCAGCACACGTTGGCCGTCGAGTTGGCCCAGAAGACGAGGAACGACCAGGTCTGGGCGCCGATGGTGCCGTCCACGGTGATGCCGGCGCACTGCTGGAACCGCCGCGTCGCCGCATGGGTGACGGGCCCGAAGTTCCCGTCCACGGCCAGCCTGGGGCCCGACATCGAGTTGTTCAGGTAGCACTGCGCCTGCCGGACGGCGCTGCCCGACGAGCCGATCTTCAGGGTGGGCCGCTGGATGGTCTGGTTGCAGACGTCCACGGTCCCGTGCGCGACGGGCCTCTCGGGTGCCGCCGCGCGCGCCGCCGTCGTGCGCGCCGGGGAATCAGGGCTCTGGGGTACCGCTACGGCCGCGCCTCCCGCAAGGACCAGCGAGGCGGCCAGGGTCACGCAAGTGGTCGTGCGTCGCATGTCTCTCGCCTCCAAGAACCACCCCCGGGAAACACCCCCAGTACCACCGTGCACTTGCGCCCCATGAGTCGCATCCCGGCGACCGGAACCGGTCCGCACCGCGATCGGCGTTCGCGTATGTGGAAAGTCGTCCGGGGCTAACGATTCGGGGAACACCCGTCCCGTTGGTCACCCGGCGCGTTTACAGTGAGGCGCGGCACACGATTTCTGAACATGTTCAAAGCGGTCGGGTCAGATACCGGGACCGCTCACGGGGAACGAACGGGGAGAGGTCATGCGCAAGGGGGCCAAGGTCGCCATAGTCGGCGGAGTGCTCGTGGTGATGGTGGGGGGCGCCGGGTACGGGACGTACAACTTCTTCGACGCGCTGAACGGCGGGACGGGCACGGAGAGACGGACGGGGCCGCCGAGTTCCGACGAGGTCGCGGAGACCACGGAGAAGTTCTTCGCCGCGTGGGAGAAGGGCGACGCGAAGACGGCGTCGTCGTACACCAACGACACGGTGGGCGCGGGGAGGTTGCTCGGGGAGTACACCGGTGCCGCGCGGATCGGCGAGGTGCGGATCGCGCCGGGCGAGCCGACCGGGGCGGGCGGCCGGACCGTGCCGTTCTCCGTCCGTGCGACGGTGTCGTACAAGGGGAAGACCGAGAAGCTCGCGTACAAGAGCCGGCTGACCGTGGTGCGGGGCGAGACCACCGGGCGGGCCCTGGTCGACTGGGCGCCGTCCGTCGTGCACCCGGACCTCAAGAAGGGCGACGAGCTGTACACCGGGGAGGCCGAGGCACCGCCCATCAAGGCCATGGACCGTGACGGCGCCGTCCTGACGAAGGAGAAGTACCCCTCCCTCAGGCCGATCCTGGACACCCTGCGCGAACGCTACGGCGACAAGGCGGGCGGCACCCCCGGGGTCGAGCTGGCGATCCGGCACACCGCCACGAACGCCGCCGACACCCCCCTGCTGACCCTCGCCAAGGGCAAGGCGGGCGAGCTGAAGACGACGATCAGCGCGAAGGTGCAGGCCGCCGCCGAGAAGGCCGTCGAGAAGTACGCCGAGTCGTCCGTGGTCGCCGTCAAGACCGGCACCGGTGAGGTGCTGGCCGTCGCCAACCACCGCGACGACGCTTTCAACGCGGCGTTCGAGGGGGAGGTGCCGCCCGGCTCCACCATGAAGATCCTCACCGCCGCCACGCTCATCGACAACGGCGTGGCCACGATGAACAGCCCCGCGCCCTGCCCCGACACCGCGACCTGGCAGAGCCAGACCTTCAAGAACCTGCCGGGGATGAAGGCCGACGAGTCGTCCGGCGCGACGCTCGCCAAGGCGTTCATGCGGTCCTGCAACACGGCCTTCATCAAGCTGATCGACGAGGACCCGTTGAACGACGCCTCGCTGACGAACGAGGCGCGGGAGCGGTTCGGCCTCGGCAAGGACAACTGGAAGACGGGCATCACCTCCACCGACGGCACGGTGCCGGAGTCCGTGGGGCCGGACCGCGCGGCCAACGCGATCGGGCAGGGCCAGGTCACGATGAACCCGCTGAACATGGCGTCGGTGACGGCCACCGCGATCACCGGCACGTTCCGCCAGCCGTACCTGGTGTCGCCCGACCTGGACGACCGCGAACTGGCCACGGCACGGGGCCTGGACCCCGCGACCGCCGCGCAGCTCAAGCAGATGATGAAGCTCACCGCGACGTCGCCGCAGGGCACCGCCGCCCGCGTCATGTCCGGGCTGACCGGCGACATCGGCGCGAAGACCGGCTCCGCGGAGGTCGACGGGCAGGACGTGGCGGACAGTTGGTTCACCGGCTTCCGCGACGGTGTCGCCGCGGCGGCGATGGCGTCGGCGGGGGCGCCGCGGCGACACCGTCGCGGAAG
>NZ_LIRK01000870.1 GCF_001419765.1 Streptomyces torulosus | reverse complement strand
CCCTCTCACCTTCCCCGTCGCCGCCTTCACCCCCTTCCTCGAAGCCCTCAAGGCGCACCCCCGCCGCTGAGGAGGACGGCTGCACCAGGGGACCGCCGCTACCACCGCTCCCGGGGTACAGCCGGAAAACGGCCGAGGCCCGCCGCACCCCCCAGGGGGCCTCGGCGGACCTCGGCGATCAGCTCAGGGACTCACACGCCCGGACGCTCACGGCGTCACATCTCAGGACGTGAACGGCGTGGACCCGTCCTCCGCCGTGATGCTCCACAGATGATCGGCGGTCCCGTTGTCGTCCCATTGCAGGGCCGGAGCCCCCGACGACATGGACATCCCGTCGATCCCCAGTACCAGCCCGCTGTTCTTGTTGACGATCTTGGCGTAGCCGCCACCGGCGTCGACGATCGACCACAGATGGTCGGAGGTCAGCGTGTCCCCCCACTGCAACGCCGCCGCGCCGGCGGTCTTGGACGCGTCCTTGACGCCGAGGACCTGACCGCTGTTGGTGTTGAAGATCTTGTAGTAGCCGTTCTCGGCCGGGACGATCTTCCACCAGTGGTTGGCGCTGTCACTGGGGCTCTGCTGCTGTACGGCACCTCCGGCGGCGATCGAGGAACCGGCGATCCCGAGCTCCAGGTTGCTGTTCTTGTTGACGATCTTCACCCGCGGGGTCTCCGGGTACCAGGACTCCAGCTCGGTGACGCCGACGAACTTGCCCGCCTGCGGTGTGAAGACCACCCGGAACTGGGACGTGGTGATCGTCGGGAAGGTCACCTCGTTGGCGTTGTTCGCGGCCGGCGTCGCCGGGCTCCTGGTCTGGCTCGGGACGTTCACCCAGGCCCCGTCCTTGAGGTACTGGACGGTGTAGCTCGCCGGGACGCGGATGTTCGCGCCGTCGTCGTAGGTGTAGAACTTCACCTCGTTGATCTTGCGGGGCGCCCCGAAGTCGACGCCGAGGTGGTCGGTGGCGTTCGGCGAGCCGGAGTTGGTCCACCGGTCGTCGGGGATCTTGTCGTAGCGGATCCAGCCGTCCGTCGCCCGCAGCGGGGCGTCGAAGGTGGTGGGCTTGCAGGTCTGGCCGCTGTGGCAGTGCGGGCCGTTGGAGACGGTGTTGGTGTAGGAGGCGAAGGCCTTCGGGTACGGCTGTGTGACGGTGCGGCCCAGCCAGTCCTGCTCGGCGGTGAGCGGATTGGCCGCCACGTTCATCAGCCGCGGGGGCTGGGCCGGGGCGACGGGCGCGGCCACGTTCACGGTGGTGTTGCCGAGGGTCGAGGACTGGTGGATGCGGACGCCGTCCTGGAAGATCTGCAGCCCGCTGCCCTTGCCGTAGTGCGAGCCGTCCCGGTCCCAGCGGATCGAGTAGGTGTGGCCGTGGTACGGGAGGCTCTCCACCGCGAACCAGTCCCAGCCCGAAGGGACCAGCGGCTTCAGCACCAGCGTGTTGTTCGCCTGCGGCTTGATGCCCAGCAGACCGGTGAGCACCAGGTCGTTGAAGCTGGAGTGGTTGTAGTGCTCGCTGAAGTTGAACCCGTCGTAGATCCACTCGCCGGTGTCACCGTTGGCGGCCTCGGCGATGTAGGGCTTGCCGTCCTTGTGCTGGAGGTCGGCGAACTGGGCCAGCATCGTCTGGTAGTCGGTCTTGGTGACGAAGCTCTGCGCGGGGTAGTCCTGGAGCAGGTTCGCGAGACCGGTCAGGACCTGGCTGGTCTGGAACGGCCAGCTCGGACCGTTCCAGTGGCAGCAGTTGGCGTCGTCGCGCTTCTGCTCGGCGGGTATCGCCTGGTAGTTGAAGTACGGGTTCGCGGTGATCCGGTCGATCTCGGCGAAGCTCGTGCCCTTGGCGAACTTCAGCGTGTTGGCCCCGGCCTTCAGGGGGACCTGCACGGTCACGGACTGCGTCTCGGAGAACTTCTGCCAGGCCCCGGTGGGCGCGTAGCTGACCGTGAGCGGGTTCGCGGTGTCGTCGTTCACGATCAGCTTGTGGGTCGACGTGCCGGAGGTTCCGTTGGCGTAGTGCACGGTCACGGGGTAGGTCCCGGCGCCGGGCGCGTTCACGGTGAAGGTGACGTGACTGTCGTCGAAGTCGATCTGGCCGACGTACTTGCCGTTGGAGGCCGTGGACCCACTGAAGATGTTCGCGTGGTTGACGGTGGCCTGCTCGGCCTCGAAGTCGTGCACCCGCTCCAGTGTCGTGGGCCCGAACGGCGCCTTGAACCGCTTGGGGTCGTTCAGGTACTTCCACGCCGACGAGTACTGCGCGTCCGGCAGGTTGAACGCCCAGGGGGCGTAGCCCATCAGCTCCCGCCAGGTCGTCCTGGTCTGCTTCAGGGTGCCGTTGGTGCTGTCCGTGTTGTAGACCTGCATGAAGAAGTTGCGCTGCGGGTCCCACAGCGAGTTCTGCACGGCCGACTTGAGCTGAGCGGCCTTGGCGTCGTAGTCGTTCGCGGTCGCCGTGTCGCCGTTCATGGTGGCGATCTTGCTGATCGCCTGGGCGGCGGCGTACATGTACGCGTTGATGGTGGGCCGGTAGCCGCGCCCGCCGCTGAACCAGTTGCTGCTGTGCATCGACGTCTCGGTGTACTCCGTGGCGTCGGACAGCGGGCTCTGGTGGAAGAGGTCGCTGGTTGACTGCGTGCCGTTGACCGTGATGTCGGTGTTGAAGTTGGAGTCCCACCGCTTGTACAGCGCGATGAGGTGGGGAAGCGCGGACTTGATCTGCGCGGCGTCCCCGGTGACGAGGTACCGCTGGTATGCGGCACTCGTGATCCACTCGCTGAAGTTCCGTACGCCCGAGTTGCCCGCCCCGCGCAGCCAGAAGTCCAGGTAGTCACCCGCGTAGTCGCGGTTGTGCAGCCAGCGGCCGTCCAGCAGGTGGTAGCCGGTGGCGTCCGGGAGCGCGGTGTACGGGTTCCCGGCGTAGCCGATCGGCACGTCGTACTCGGTCGACACGTACCCGGTGCCCGGTACCGTGTAGCGCAGCGCGCGCTTGAAGGTGCTCCACCGGTAGTAGTAGACGTCGTCGATGTCGTTGTCGGGGGTGTCGATGAACGGGATGTTGTCCTTGTACCACTGGCGTTCGTCGAGCTGGTTGGCGGCGAGGATCGCGTCCTTGTCGAGGGCGACGGCGTCGGGGTCGTCGGCGGCCTGGGCGGACGTCGCACCCGGTCCGGCGGACAGCAGGCTGATGGACAACACCGAGCCGCACAGGGCGGCCAGCGCACGGCTACGTCTGAGGCGGTAACGCATGGAGAGTCCTCCGTTGGGCACTCATGCGGCGGTTCGATATGTTCGATATTGCGAACACTGTTCGAAATTCTGCGAGACCGTAGTGACAGGCCGGAAGGAAAGTCAATAGGGGTGTTCGCGGCGGGCCAACGGCGTTGTCGGACCGGGGCGGTAGCGTCGGATCATGGTGGCGAATCAGGCGGGGACCGGTGAGCGCCGGCTCGCCGTGCTCGAAGGCGTCCTGGAACGCATCACGTACGCCAACGAGGAGAACGGCTATACCGTCGCCCGGGTCGACACCGGCCGCGGCGCCGGTGACCTGCTCACCGTCGTCGGCGCGCTCCTCGGCGCCCAGGTCGGCGAGTCGCTGCGCATGGAGGGCCGTTGGGGCTGTCTGCTGACGAGGCGGGCGGATGCTGGCCCCCGAGGTCGCGGAGTATTGCGAGGTGGGGCAGGCGTACTACTTGGTGCGCGGCCATGGCCCGGTGGCGGTTGAGGGCTGTGGATCCGTCGAGTTCTGGCCGTCCCAGGACTTCCGCGCATTCCTGGACGACGTGTACTCGTAGACGGAGTGAGGGCAGCCCGCTGATTCGTCCAGAGGCTTTCCGTGCTCTCGGGCCTTGTACGTGAAGGAGCGGCACGGCGGCGTGGGTCAGTGGGGGCGAGGCGCTTCACTCGGCGTAGATCTCGCCGGTACCGGCG
>NZ_LIRK01000087.1 GCF_001419765.1 Streptomyces torulosus | reverse complement strand
GCTACGGCTACCCGCAGCCCGCCGCCCAGACGTACAACCTCACCCCGCAGGCCCCCGCACCCGCCCCGACGCCGCCCAAGAAGAGCCGCCGGGGTCTGAAGGCCGGCCTCATCGCCCTCGTCCTCGTCCTGGCGGTCGGCTCGGGCGCCACAGCCGCCGTGTACCTGATGGGCAAGAAGGACGACAACAAGGGCTCCAGCAGTACGGCGAGCGGCGACAAGGCCAAGAACGAGGAGAAGGACAAGCCGAGCCCGACACCGACCGAGTCGGAGACGGGAACGGACGGCGGTCAGGGCTCCGGGGACACCACCGGGGGCACCGGCACCACTCCCACGGGCTCCGCGCCGCCCGCCGAGGGCGCCAAGTACACCAAGATCGTCGACAGTGTGCCGATCACGGTCAGGGGCCCCGACTCCGGGCTTGACACCACGTACGTGGACCTCGACCAGCCGCTGGTGGACCCCACCAGCTCCCAGATGGACTACGAGGACGCGGAACTGCGCATCGACGGCTCGGCGGTGTCGTTCGGCACCTCCATGGGCGAGGCGAACGGCTCCACGGACAAGGAGTGCCGCGCGGGCGCGGACCAGAACCCCTACACCGACAGCCTGTCCGCCGAGTCCATCAACCGGGACGAGCAGATCGCCAAGGGCGACTACCTCTGCACGATCACGAGTGACGGCAATCTCGCCCTGTGGGAGGTCACCGAGGTGAAGTCGCCCCAGGACCAGGACTACATGCCCGACATCCGCGGCACCGTCACGGTCTGGAAGATCACGACCTGACGGGTCCGGCAGAGAAGGGGGCGCCCCCGGGTTCCGATGAACCCGGGGGCGCCCCCTTTCCGTCGTGCCCTCGCGTGCGCGCTACGAGTGGCTGCGCAGCAGGGTGCGCATCGTGCGCATGGCCACCGACAGGTTGGCCAGGTCGAACGCGTCGGAGCCCTGGATCTCCTCCAGCGTCGTCCGGGCGCGGCCCAGGATCGGCGCGTTCTTCTGCTCCCACACCTTGAACCGCTGCTCCGGCGTGGACGTGCCGTTGCCGGCGGACAGCACGTCGGCGGTGAGGGAGGCGTGCGCCGCGTACAGGTCCTCGCGGATCGCCGCGCGGGCCATGGACTGCCAGCGGTCGGCGCGCGGCAGCTCGATGATGCGGTCCATGAGCTGGGTGATGCGCAGCCGGTCGGCGAGGTCGTAGTACACCTCGGCGACCTCCATCGGCGTCCGGCCGACCCGGTCGGCGACGGCGACGATGTCGAGCGTCGGGAACGCCGAGGAGAAGCCCGCCACCCGGGTGGCCAGTTCCTCGGGGACGCCGACGCCGGCCAGCTCGTCGTAGATCTTCTGGTACCACTCCAGGTCCGCGCCGCGCAGCAGCTTGGGCAGCTCGCCCCAGACGAGGTCCACGCCGTCCTTGAAGAAGGCGATGGTCTCGCTCAGTTGCAGCGGCTGCGGCCGGTTGTTGAGCAGCCAGCGCGTGCCGCGCTCGACGAGGCGCCGGGAGTGCAGCCGGATCCGGGTCTGGACGTCGGCGTCGACCCTGTTGTCCAGGCCCTCGACGGCGTCCCACACCGCGCCGGATCCGAAGATCGCGCGGGACGCGGTCTGCGCCCGGACGATCTCCTCCAGTGAGGCCCCGGTCTCCTCTCGCAGCCGGTGCAGGAAGCTCGTACCGCCCGTGTTGACGGTGTCGTTGACGAGCAGGGTGGTGATGATCTCCCGGCTCAGCGGGTGGCTGTCGATGTGCTCGGAGAACTGCTGGCGCAGCGCGGTCGGGAAGTACGTGTGCAGCAGGGTGCGCAGGTACGGGTCGTCCGGCAGCGAGGTGTGCAGCAGCTCCTCGGCGACGGTGATCTTCGTGTACGCGAGGAGGACGGCCGTCTCCGGCCCGGTGAGGCCGTGCCCGGTGTTCAGCCGCTCACGGATCTGCCGGTCGGTGGGGAGGAACTCCAGCGCCCGGTCGAGGTGGCCCTCCCTGACCAGGTGGCGCATGAAGCGCTGCTGGGCGTGGAGCATGTCCTTGGACTGGGCGAGGGCGTTGGCGATGGCCGTGTTCTGCGCGTAGTTGTTGCGCAGGACCAGCCGGCCGACCTCGTCGGTCATCTCCGCGAGCAGTTTGTTGCGCTGCTTGACGGTCATGTCGCCCTCGGTGACCAGGCCGTTGAGCAGGATCTTGATGTTCACCTCGTGGTCGGAGGTGTCCACGCCCGCGCTGTTGTCGATGGCGTCGGTGTTGACCCGTCCGCCGTTCTGCGCGAACTCGATCCGGCCGAGCTGGGTCAGGCCGAGGTTGCCGCCCTCGCCGACGACCTGGACCCGCAGGTCCCCTCCGTCGACGCGGATGGCGTCGTTGGCCTTGTCGCCGACGTCGGCGTGCGACTCGGCGCTGGACTTGACGTATGTCCCGATGCCGCCGTTCCACAGCAGGTCGACCGGCGCCTTGAGGATCGCCTTCATCAGGTCGGCCGGGGTCATCTTGGAGATCTTCTCCTCGATGCCCAGGGCGTCCCGGATGTGGCCGTTGATCGGGATGGCCTTGGCGGTACGCGGGAAGACGCCGCCGCCGGCGGAGATCAGCTCGGCGTCGTAGTCCTCCCAGCTGGAGCGCGGGAGTTCGAAGATCCGGCGCCGCTCGGCGTACGAGGTGGCCGCGTCGGGGTTGGGGTCGATGAAGATGTGCCGGTGATCGAAGGCGGCGACCAGCCGGATGTGCTCGCTGAGCAGCATGCCGTTGCCGAACACGTCACCGGACATGTCGCCGATGCCGACGACGGTGAAGTCCTCGCTCTGGGTGTCGACGCCCAGCTCCCGGAAGTGCCGCTTGACGGACTCCCAGGCGCCGCGGGCGGTGATGCCCATGCCCTTGTGGTCGTAGCCGGCGCTGCCGCCGGAGGCGAAGGCGTCCCCGAGCCAGAAGTTGTACGACTCGGCGACCTCGTTGGCGATGTCGGAGAAGGTCGCGGTGCCCTTGTCGGCGGCGACGACGAGATAGGTGTCGTCCTCGTCGTGCCGGACGACGTCGGCGGGCGGGACGACCTCTCCGGCGACCATGTTGTCGGTGATGTCGAGCAGCGCGGAGATGAAGGTCCGGTAGCTGCGGATGCCCTCGGCGAGCCAGGCGTCGCGGTCCACCGACGGGTCGGGCAGCTGCTTGGCGACGAAGCCGCCCTTGGCGCCGACCGGCACGATCACGGTGTTCTTGACCATCTGCGCCTTGACCAGGCCCAGGATCTCCGTGCGGAAGTCCTCACGCCGGTCGGACCAGCGCAGTCCACCGCGGGCGACCTTCCCGAACCGCAGGTGCACGCCCTCGACGCGCGGCGAGTACACCCAGATCTCGAACGCCGGGCGCGGCGCCGGCAGGTCGGGGATGGCCTGCGGGTCGAACTTCATGGAGACGTAGTCGTGCGGCTTGCCGCCGGCCGCCTCCTGGAAGAAGTTGGTGCGCAGCGTCGCCTTGATGACGGTGAGGAAGGACCGCAGGATGCGGTCCTCGTCGAGGGAGGCCACCTGGTCGAGCGCGGCGTCGACCTCTTCGAGGAGCGCGTCGACGATCTCCCGTCCGGCCCGCTGCCGGTCGGGCGACATCCGCGCCTCGAACAGCGACACGAGCAACCGGGTGGTGTGGACGTTGTTGCGGAGGGTGTCCTCCATGTAGTCCTGGCTGAAGGTGGACCCGGCCTGCCGCAGGTACTTGGCGTACGCCCGCAGCACCATGGCCTGCCGCCAGGTGAGCCCGGCGCTCAGCACCAGGGCGTTGAACCCGTCGTTCTCGGCCTGCCCGGTCCAGGTGGCGGCGAACGCCTCCTGCACGCGTTCGCGGGCGTCGCCGCCGAGGAAGTCGCCGGCCGCCGACCGGGGCATGCGCAGCCCGAAGTCGTAGATCCAGGCGGTCGTACGGTCCTCGCGGCGCAGCTCGTAGGGCCGCTCGTCGATGACCTCGACGCCGAGCCGGTTGAGGACGGGCAGCACCGCGGAGAGCGAGACCGAGCCGCCCTTGCGGTAGATCTTGAACCGCCGTTCGTCGGGCGCGGCGCCCACGGGCTCGTACAGGCTGAGCGCGAAGTCCTCCTCCTCGCCGAGCTGTTCGATGTTGACGAGGTCGGCGACGGCGGAGCGGGGGCTGTGGTCGGCCTTGTAGCCCTCGGGGAAGGCGTTGTGGTAGCGGCGCAGCAGTTCGGCGGCGCGTTCCTCGCCCAGTTCGGCGTTGAGCGCCTCGCCGAAGCCGTCGGCCCAGGAGCGGGCGGCCTCCACCAGGCGGGCCTCGACGCGCTCCTTGTCGGCGTCGGTCAGCTGGGGCAGCTGGGTGCCCTGCGGGACGCGGACGACGAAGTGCAGCCGGGAGAGGATCGACTCGGTGTTCCAGGCGGTGAAGTCGACGCTGGTGCCGCCGAGTTCCTCCTTGAGGATGTCGATGATCCGCAGCCGTACGCCGGTGGTGTACCGGTCGCGCGGCAGGTAGACGAGGGCGGAGTAGTAGCGCCCGTACTCGTCCTGCCGCAGGTAGAGCCGCAGGCGCCGGCGTTCCTGGAGGTAGAGCACGGAGGTGACGATGGACCGCAGCTCGTCGGCGGGCGTCTGGAACAGCTCGTCGCGCGGGTAGGTCTCCAGGATCTGGAGCAGGTCGCGTCCGTCGTGGCTGTTGGGCGAGAAACCGGCGCCCCTGAGGACCTCGTCGACCTTGCGCCGGATGACGGGGACGCGGCGGACGGACTCGGTGTAGGCGGCCGAGGAGAACAGTCCGAGGAACCGTCGCTCACCGACGACGTTCCCCTCGCTGTCGAACTTCTTCACGCCCACGTAGTCGAGGTAGGACGGCCGGTGGACGGTGGCGCGGCTGTTGGCCTTGGTGAGGATGAGGAGCTTGTGCTCGCGGGCCTTGGCGCGGGCGTCGGCGGGCAGCCGCTCGAAGGAGGAGCTGACGGGGTGGTCGTCGGGCCCGGCGTGGTGCGGGTCGGCCCGCAGGATGCCGAGCCCGGTCCCGGCCACGGCGGCGAGGGTGTCGTCGGGGCGCAGTTCGTACTCGCGGAACCCGAGGAAGGTGAAGTGGTCGTCGGCGAGCCAGCGCAGCAGCTCGCGGGCCTCCTCCACCTCCTGGTCGCACAGGTCGCCGGCGGTGGGTTCGGTGGGCAGTCCCTCCGCGATCCGCAGCGCCGCGTCCCGCATCTTCTCCCAGTCCTCGACGGCCTCCCGCACGTCGGACAGCACCCGCAGCAGGTCGTTGGTGATCTGCTTCAGGTCGCCCCGGTCGGTCTCGCGGTCGATCTCGACGTGGATCCAGGACTCGATGTGCGCGTCGTGCGGCAGCGTCTCGCCGGCGGCCACGGCCGCCGCGGCGGCGGCGACGGCGGACGGCTCACTGACCAGCTCGACGAGCTTGCCGGTCACATCGCGGCGGACGACGACCTGCGGGTGGATGACGACGTGGATGCCCCGTCCCTGCCGTGACAGCTCATTGGTCACGGAGTCGACGAGGAAGGGCATGTCGTCGGTGACGACCTCGACGACGGAGTGGCTGCAGGTCCAGCCGTTCTCCTCCACGGTCGGGGTGTGCACCCGCACGTTGGCCGTGCCCTGAGGGCGGTTCTCGGCCAGTCGGTAGTGGGAGTAGGCGGCTCCGAAGACATCGACCGGGTCACGGCCGCTCAGGTCCTCCGGGGCGGTGTGCAGGTAGTAGCGCTGGAGGAACGCGAGCACGGTGTCGTGGTCCGGGGTGTCCGGTGCACCCTCGGCACTCTCGCTCGTCGTCCCAGTCGGTAGGTGCCCCCCGACCGGGCTGTTCTCAGCTACCCGGGCGGCCCTCTCGAGCAACTCGGCCTTGGCTTCGTCCAGCTTGGTCTGCATTGTCCTCTGGCTCCTGTCGCGCGCCGTTGCGTGACGTAGAAGGAAGTACGGCCTCGGCCCCTCCGACGCGACGGCACAACACGGGGTGTCCGGTCTGCTTCGACGCTATGCCGCGGGGTGAGATGAGCGGGAGGTAATCGGCCATTCTGGCCACCGAACAGGGGTGTGACGCTGCTCTCGGCGTCGGCCTGGTGACTTCGTTCGGCGCCCCGGGGGCCTTCAGGCCCCCCACCCGCCCGCAAGGACCAGCGACCGCCGCCCGGTCACGGATGTCGTCCGTGCTCACCGGGCGCGGGGCAGGGACGACGACGTCCCCGCGAACTATCGCGCTGATCACGCCACTAAGGCTATCGCTCCTTACAGGCCCCCCGTCATGAGCCGTATGTGTACAAAACCGGGGCCAGAACTTTGACATTCCACACAGAGACAACCACCCGACCTCCACACTCACCCCGCCCACCCGAGCATACTCCCGCTCAACTGTGCCTCCTGGGCAGGGCGCGGCCAGGGTTTTTCCCGTGGGAGGGGCCCGACCCGGGGGCGGGGCCGGACGCCGGGTGACCGGAATGCGCCGGGTGACGGGTCGAGGCGACAATCGGAGGGTGAGGCTGCCGCCAAGCAGGTGGCGAAAGGCCCGCGCCGGAACCGCACCGCCGCACACCCCCTTGGCAAACCCCCACCCTGGATGCACGTTGCCCAGGACACCCCGACGAGACGAACCACCACGAGGCCGAGGGGAACCCGCCATGACAGCCAAGATCCTCATCATCACCGGTGACGCGGCCGAGTCACTGGAGGTCCTGTACCCCTACCAGCGCCTGCGGGAAGAGGGCTACGAGGTCCATATCGCGGCCCCCAGCCGCAAGCAGCTCCGCTTCGTCGTCCATGACTTCGAGCCCGGTTTCGACACCTATACGGAGAAACCGGGGTACACCTGGCCCGCGGACCTGGCCTTCTCCGAGGTCGACCCCGGCCAGTACGTAGCCCTCGTCATCCCCGGCGGCCGGGCACCGGAGTACCTCCGCAACGACCCGGAGCTGCGCAAGATCCTGAAGTCGTTCTTCGACACCGACAAGCCGGTCGCCCAGATCTGCCACGGGCCGCTGCTCACCGCCGCCGTGGACGCGCTCCACGGGCGCCGCGTCACCGCGTACCCCGCGCTGGAACTCGACATGCAGTCCGCGGGGGCGACCTTCCAGGACACCGAGACCGTGATCGACGGCACCCTGGTCTCCGCGCGCGCGTGGCCGGACCACCCGAGCTGGATGCGCGAGTTCCTGAAGGTCCTGCGGACGAAGGCCCCGGCGACCTGAGGGCGACGGGGGCAGGAGCCGCGACCCAAGGGCCTATGGGCATGAGCGGGGGGCGCCGGAACCGGCGCCCATCCGAGCCGGTGGTCATCCGGTCGGCGACGCGCTACGCCGCCAGCCGCTCGGCCTCCACGACCGCCTCCTCCAGGGTGTCCACCACGGGCACCCCGGGCACCGTCTCCAGACTCGCCCGGCTGTGGGAGCCCCCGGTGTAGAGGACGGCCCGCGCCCCGACGTGCCGGGCGGCGACGGCGTCGTCCGCGGCGTCCCCGATCACGACGGTCCGCTCCGGCTCCACCCCGACGAGTCGGCGCAGGTGCCGCACCATGTGCTCGGCCTTGCTGCCCCCGGACGGCCCCCGCCGCCCGTCTACCCGTATGAAGTGCGGCTCGATCCCGAATCCCCGTACCAGCGGAACGAGTTCCTCATGCACGTACATGCTGAGGATCGACTGGCTGTGCCCCTCGGATCGCCAGTCGGCGAGCAGCGTGGGCACCCCGTCGGTGAGCCCGCACGCGACCCGGTGCTCGGCGTAGTACCGATGGAAGACGGCGTCCATGGCGTCCCACTCCTCATCGGTGGGCAGCCTCCCGATCAGCCGCTCGTAGAACTTCGGCACCGGCACGCAGTACAGCTCCCGGTACCGCTCCAAGGTGAGCGGCTCGATCCCCAGCTCGGCGAACGCCGCGTTCGTCGCCCCGATGATCGCCTCGTTGTCATGGAACAGCGTGCCGTTCCAGTCCCAGACGATGTGCGCCCCAGCGCCGTGCTTCCCCATACCGAAAAACTACCCCTCACCACTGACAACGCACCGTGACCTTGAGTACGCACCCCGCAAACGCGTACGTATCACCGGCCGCGCGGCGTCGGTGTCACTCCCCGAGCCCCACCAGGTTCGGGATCTCCTGCGTCGCGTACCACAGCAGCTCGTGGTCGTCCGCGCCGTCGACGATGAACTGGGCGTCGTCGTCGCCCTGGTCCGCCGCGCCGAGCGCGTCCGCCGCCTCGGCCACCTCGACCTCGGCCTCCGCCGAGTCGACGTGCACGGCCGCCGCCTTGGACAGCGGCACCGGCCCGGCGACCCGCACCTCGCCGAGCGCCGTCGGGTCGAGCCCCCGGTCGGGATCGGCGACCGCGTCCCGGTCGGCCACGTCCACCGCCACGACGACCCGGCGCCGAACGGCACCCGGCTCCACGGCGACCAGCCGCAACGACGCGAGCGCGGCGCGGTTCAGGGCGGCGTACTCCAACTCCTCGATGTCGTCGGACAGGTACCACTCGCGCAGCGCCGGCGTGACGGCGTACGCGACGAACGGCCCCTCCCCCAACTGCCCCGTCTTGTACGCCTCGGCGAGCCCGGGAAGGGTCAGGGGGACGTAGACGCGCATGGCAGGCCGCTTTCGTAGTCGTGTTCGCTGTCAAGGCTCCGCGGAGGGCTCCGACGAGGGGTCCACCCCCGCCGGGAACGATCCGTACCCCGCAGGGATCGCTCCCGCACCCGGAAGGCGCCCGGGGCGGTACGAGGAGTCGGTCCCGACGGTCCTTCAGGATACGTGCGGCGTCCCCTTTCGAGCCCCCGCC